>NZ_NRDP01000015.1:0-219824 GCF_002878475.1 Dyella sp. AD56 | reverse complement strand
ATCGAAATGCCGCGGGCGTTGGCTTTACGGCCATTTTCTTTGGGTTACTTTTCTTTTGGGCCAGCAAAAGAAAAGTGACTCGAGCGTCCCACGGGGACTAGCTTCGCGTCGTCGGCATACGATCGAAACGCCCGCTGCGTAAGCGGCCAGATCGCTGTAACGCACGAGGCGACAGCCAATCACTGACGCCGCGGGATCCCGGTCGCCACCGGGATGACGGCCAAAGATGAAACCGTGAGGCGAGCACCCACCGCTCACCCCAACCCTCTCTCCCAAGGGGAGAGGGGCAACGCTGAGGCGTTCTAGACGCCTCGGGCTTGTTCGATTCGTTCAACCGAAAAAGAGCGGAAATGACAGCTCGAATGAAGCGATCACGTTGGACATACCGCCAGCCGAAGATCACCCAAGCCAGCTCATCAGCCCAGACCCAGCAAAACCGTAACCTCACACCTTGCGATAAAGCAGATCCCGCACCCCATGCCCCAACTTCAGCCCGCGACGCTCAAAGTGCGTCTCGATGCGCCACGCGGGCTTCTCCGCGTACTGGCCCGGCCCGATGTCGTTGCGCCAATCCGGCGCAGCCTCCATCACCTCGAGCATGTGCTCGGCATAGGGCTGCCAGTCGGTGGCCAAGTGCAGCAGGCCGTTCGGGGCCATGCGTGAGGCGAGTAGGGCGACGAACTCCGGCTGGATGATGCGGCGCTTGTTGTGGCGCTTCTTGTGCCAGGGGTCGGGAAACCAGATGCGTGCTTCGGTGAGCGTGCCGGGCGGGATCTCGTTTTCCAGCACTTCGACGGCGTCGTGCTTGTACAGGCGCACGTTGGTCGCATCGCGTGCCGCCAGCGCATTCATCAGGCGGCCCACGCCGGGACCGTGGACTTCGACGCCGATAAAATCGCGGCTGAGGTCGTTCTCGCTCGCCCACGCGAGCGCTTCGCCGTTGCCGAAGCCGATCTCCAGAACTAGCGGCGCGCTGCGGCCGTAGCGGGTGGCATAGTCTTGCGGTGTGGCGGTGTAGTCGATGCCGAATCGGGCCCAGTGGTCGTCGAAGGCGCGCTGCTGGGCCGGCGTCATGCGGCCTTCGCGCAGCACGAAGCTGCGGATGCGGCGCATAAACTGCGGATGCTCGGCGTCGTCGTGTTCGCCGTTGTGGTCGTGCTGGTCAGTCATGGATCAACCGATGGTGCCGTCGATCGGGCTGGACGCCGAGGCGAAGCGCTTGCGCGGGATGCGGCCTGCCTTGAATGCGGCACGGCCGGCCTGGATGGCGAGCTTCATTGCGTGCGCCATCAGTACCGGATCCTTTGCACCGGCGATGGCGGTGTTCATCAGCACGCCGTCGCACCCTAGTTCCATCGCGATGGCAGCGTCGGAGGCGGTGCCCACGCCGGCGTCGACGATGATCGGTACCTTGGCGTTCTCGATGATTTCCAGCAGGTTGTAGCGGTTCTGGATGCCAAGGCCCGAGCCGATCGGCGCCGCCAGCGGCATCACCGCCACGCAGCCGATGTCTTCCAGGCGCTTGGCCAGGATCGGGTCGTCGCTGGTGTAGACCATCACGTCGAAGCCGTCGGCCACCAGCGTTTCAGCGGCCTTGAGTGTTTCCACCACGTCGGGGAACAGCGTGCGCTGGTCACCGAGCACTTCCAGCTTCACCAGCTTGTGGCCATCGAGCAGTTCGCGGGCGAGCTTGCAGGTGCGCACGGCGTCTACGGCGTTGTAGCAGCCGGCGGTGTTCGGCAGCAGGGTGAACTCTTCGGGCGGCAGCGCATCGAGCAGATTGGGCTGGCCGGCATCCTGGCCGATGTTCACGCGGCGAATGGCGACGGTGACGATCTCGGCGCCAGCGGCTTGGCTGGCGCGGCGGGTCTCGTCGAAATCCTTGTACTTGCCGGTGCCGGTGAGCAGGCGAGAGCCGTAGCTCTTGCCGGCGATGATCAGCGGATCAGAAGAATCGAGCGTCTTGATGTTCATCGTGGGGTCTTCAGTCTGCGGCGACGCGCTGGCGTCGCGTGAACACGGATGCGGGGGCGATCAGCCGCCGCCGATGGCATGGACGATCTCCACGCGGTCGCCTGCGGCCAGGGCATGGCTGGTGTGCAGGCTGCGCGGGACGATCTCGTGGTTTACCTCCACGGCAACGCGGCGCTGGCCGTAACCGGCCTCGTCCAGCAGCTGGGCGACGGTGGTGGCGGGGGAGCAGTCGCGTGGAGTGCCATTGAGTGTGATTTGCATCGGGCCATTGTAGCGGCTGCTGGCGCCGATGCCTGCGCTGGCAAGAAAAAGGCCCGGCATGGCCGGGCCTTTCTGGGCGGGAGGCCTCGCGGGGCCTCAGTTGTGCTGGTCGTCCTTGTGCGGCGGAGGCGGCGCGCGATGTTCCTCGTGGCTGGGCTGCGGCTGACGTTGTTGCTGGGGCTGCTGCTGCGGCGGCTGGTAATTGCCCCGTGGCGGCTCATAGCCGCGCTGCTGCGGCTCCTCTCGCTGCATGGCTTGGCGCTGCTGCATTTCTTGCTGCTGCATAGCCTGACGCTGTTGCATCTCCTGCTGCTGGGCAGCCTGGCGTTGCTGCGAGGCTTGGCGTTGCTGTGCTTCCTGCTGTTGTTGCGCTGCCTGACGCTGTTGCATTTCCTGCTGTTGTGCGGCCTGGCGTTGTTGCATTTCCTGTTGCTGCTGGGCCTGGCGCTGCTGCATTTCCTGCCGCTGGATGGCGTTGTCCTGGTTCACCGGCTGGCGCGGCGCCTGTTGTTCGATACGCTGAACATTAGGCAGCGTGCCCTGGGCTTGCTGGGCGCGCTGGCGATCTTCGGCCGCGTTCGGGATGAAGCTCACGCCGGGGCGCGGTTGGGCGTTATCGCTGCGCTGGACTTGGGGCTGCTGGCTGTTCGGGTGAACGAAGCGCGCCGACGGCAATTCACCGAGTCGCGGCGCTGCGGTCGCGTTGTCGACGCGTTGGGTCGGGCGATTGACGGGGACCTGCGCTTGAGCAGGCTGGTTGCCGCGCACCGGTCCGTTCTGCTCTGCCGGAAGAGGTTGCTGGCGGTTAGGTACGCCCGTGCGCATGCCGGGGCCCGGGCTGTTGTTCAGAAGCCGCACGTTGCTGGGCGCCGCAGCGGCCATGCGCGGAGCGCCGGCCACGTTGGCATGGCGTCCACCGAAGTTGGCAGCCGGCGGCGTGCGAGCCACCACTTCGCGCTGAAAGCCGCCGACGGGAAGCTGTCGCGCGGTGGCCGGGCGCGGTGGAGCGAAGCTGGTGTGCACCGGCGCGATGCCGCTGACGCCGCGGGACATCACCGGTGCGTTCGCGAACTGGCGCGGGTCTACCGGGGCCATGTGCTGGCGCGCATTGCGCGCAGCGACGAAGTCCTGCGCGGACATGGCTCGGAACGCATGCGGCACGTCACGGTTCATGTACCGCTCGTTCGGCATGTCGTGGCCGCCGCGGAAGTAGTTGTAGTTGTTGTTGATGTTGTTGATTACCACGGTGCGGTTGTTGCGCACGTAGATGTTGGTGACGTTGACGTTGGTGTAATAGCCGCGGCTAACGCGGTACCAGGGGTTGTAGACCTCGCCCGGACCCAGCGGGAACCAGCCCACCGGGCGGCCGGCGCTCACCGAAACGCTGAAGCCAGCGCCACCGACGAAGGCGACCAGCGCAGGTGCATAGACAGGGCGCACGCCGATCGGACCTGGCACCCAGCACCAGCGTTCGCGGACATGGGCCCAGCGGCCGTAGTGGTAGGGCGCGAAGCCCCAGGGCGCCGCGTCTACCCACGTCCAGCCCCACGGGCCGACGTAGGACCAATAACCGTCGCTGTACGGCGACCAGTCTGCGGCCACGTTTGTGGGATACCAGACCTGGCCGTAGTCCGGGTCGGACTGCCAATTGCCGTACTGGTCGAGATCCTGCGCGCCGACCACATCGGGCGACACGTACTGCTGGTCGCTCGGTGCGGCGGCATAGCGTTGATTGCGGCTGTTGCACCAAGCATCGAAGTCGTCGCCGCCTTGGATGTCGTTGATGCTCACCTCGTTGAGCGAGGAGTCGGCAAACTCGTACGAGCGGCCCGCGGCGACCATGCGTTGTGCCCCGCCTTCGCCGTACACCGTGGCCCGGCCATCGAAATCGGTCACGCGGGTGGACTTGCCGTCTTCGCTGATGTCCACGCGGTAGGTGCCGGGCTGGTTGATCACCAGCGCGACGGTGGGCGTGTCGATCTCGTAGCCTTGGCCGTCGCCCAGGTTGTTCACGGTCAGATTGGCCGTGCCCTGGGTCAGCTCGAGCTGCGTGAGCTGATCGTTGAGGGTGAGAAAGCCGACATTGGAGTCGTCCGCGATGCGCAGCGTGCCGCTGTCCAATTGCAGTTCGGCGCGGCCATTGTCGCCGCTAGCCAGGCGGTCGCCGGTAGTCAGTGGCCGGTTCAGGCTGGCGTCGCCCCAGTTCTGTTCGCCAGACGGCAACAGGCTGACGTCGCCCTCCCGGTAGGAGAGCCGCGCGATGCGCGCAGGTGGATCGCCGGCCGTGTTGCCATCGTCCGGTGGCGTCTGCGTCTGCGCCAGTGAGAGTCCACTGACGCAGGTCAGCAAGGCCGCCGCCATCCATCGCCGGGCGCGCGGCGACATCAGGGAAGCAGTAAGCACACGCATGGAGTTCTCCGGAGCTGGACGCGAAGTCATCGCGGAAGGATTCGTTGGGCATCCGCAAAAACACGTAGGGAAAAACGGATGCCGGCGGACGCATTATGCGGATGGGAGCTCCGTCCGTCGCAAGGACCGGCGGCACCGTGGCAAAAAATGGTTCAGCCGGCCGCCATGTCCGGTTCACGCCGTATTTCGGCTGAAGCGTTTCCGGTACCGCGGGGGGTTGTTCCCAAGTCCTGCGGAGGCGGGTTACCATCTTCCGGCGTTGCGGGTGTAGCTCAATGGTAGAGCTGTAGCTTCCCAAGCTACTGACGAGGGTTCGATTCCCTTCACCCGCTCCAACTTGCTTGCTCTCGACCCCACCGAAGCACCTACTCGAATCCCTGCGGCGCGCGCTGATCATGGCGGAAGTAACTATCCTCGGCTGGCGGGAGCGGCTGTCGTTGCCGATGCTCGGCGTTCCCTTGCTTAAGGCCAAGCTCGATACCGGCGCGCGCAGCAGTTCGCTGCACGTGGACACGCTGGAAAGTTTCGAGCGTGCGGGCGATACATGGCTGCGCTTCTCCGTCACCGTTGGCGGTCGCCATCGGGTGGAGGTGACCTGCGAAACCCTGGCCCTGGATCGCCGCGCCGTGACTGATACGGGCGGTCGGCGGACCATGCGCTGGTTCATCCGCACCGACGTCGTGCTTGCCGGTGAACGCTTTGCGGTGGACATCAATCTGACCGACAGGCGTCATATGCTGTTTCCCATGCTGCTCGGACGCAGCGCCCTGCACGGTCGATTCGTGGTGGATCCCGCGCTTTCCTATACACAGCCCCGCCTCATCAGGACGGGCACAACGGGTGTTTCATGAAGATCGCTATTCTTTCGCGCAACACCCGCCTCTATTCGACCCAACGGCTTGTCGACGTAGCGCGCGAGCGCGGCCACGTGGTGCGGGTGCTCGACCCCTTGCGCTGCTATGTCCGCATTGCCCCGGGCAACATGTCCATCCGCTACAAGGGCAAGCCGGTCAAGGGCATCGATGCGGTCATCCCGCGCATCGGTGTCACCAGCACGTTCTACGGCACCGCCGTGCTGCGCCAGTTGGAAATGATGGGTGTGTACACACCCAACTCGTCCGATGCCGTGCTCAGTGCGCGCGACAAGCTGCGCTCGCTGCAGATCCTGGCGGCCAAGGGCCTGGACATGCCGGCGACGGTGTTCGGCGATAACCCGGACGATACCGCCGACGTGCTCGCCATGCTGGGTGAGCCGCCGCACGTCATCAAGCTCAACGAGGGCAGCCAGGGCACGGGCGTGGTGCTGGCGGAAAAGCGCAGTGCCTCGCAAAGCGTTATCGAGGCCTTCCGTGGGCTTTATGCCAACTTCCTCGTGCAGGAGTTCATTGCCGAGGCCAAGGGTACCGATCTGCGTTGTTTCGTGGTCGGCAAGAAGGTCGTCGCGGCCATGCAGCGCGAAGCCGTGCCGGGTGAATTCCGCGCCAACATTCATCGTGGCGCTACGGCTCAGGCGGCGACGCTCAGTGCCGAGGAGCGCCGTATTGCCGTCCAGGCAGCGTCAGCGTTGGGATTGGGTGTGGCCGGCGTGGACATGCTTCGCTCGAAGCGTGGTCCGCTCATTCTCGAAGTCAACGCATCGCCGGGTCTGGAAGGCATTGAAGCATCCACTGGCGTGGACGTGGCGGGAGCGATCATTCAGTACCTTGAGGCGGAGGCGGGCGCCCCGCTACAGGTTCCTGCAAGGCGCCGTTCACAACGCGCCTAGAGCGTGGAAAGCCCTAGTTCCTTTGGCACTTTGACCTCCGCTTCACGCGAGATTTAACATCGGGACCTCCTGCAGGGCGCGTCCCGAGGGGGGATGCCGCAGGGTGGAGGAACACAATGAAGCGCAAGTACTGGCTGCCGGTCTCGGCGGCGATAATGCTCGTGTTGCAGGTGGCGTCGGTTCACGCAAAGGAAACCAAGCCTGACGTCAAGGCCAATACCAAGGACGAATTCGCCGCGGTGGCCGATCATGTTCGTCAGCAGATGGCCCCCGGTGGCCGGTTCGACTCGGTGAAGAAGGGCGACCAGGAGACGGTCGATCATGACCTGGGCTCCATGCAGGCGCTTTACGACAAGTTCGGCACCGTCGATGCCATGGATTCGACGTCCAAGGTACAGCTCTACAACAATCAGTCTGAGGTCAACGCGATCCTCACGCACAACGACGCCGACCGTGAAGTCTGCGAGCAGGTCAAGCCGATGGGGTCGAATATTCCCAAGACGGTGTGCAAGACCCAGCGGCAAATCAATGAAGAAAACGATCAGTCGCAGCAGTTGAAGCAGGACATGATGAATACGGGCCGGCAGCAGCCGCGTGGCAAGTGAGTGCACGCGGTTAACGCCGATGTGAGTACCGGTTAACTACTGTGTAACCGCACGGCACCTATAAAGACCCCACTGCAATTTGTTGGCACTTCCGCGAGGTACGGTGACAGCAGATTTCGGTATCGGGGCAGTAGCTTGGGCCCAGGCGAGCGACCACGAGTCGACCAGCCTGGGCTTTTTTCTTGCCTGTCCCCCAACCCTGTTCAGGTTCCTGCCTGTCAGGCCCCCTTTCGGTGGCGCAAGCTTGTTAAGCTTGCTGCCTCAGCCGGCCCTGTTGCCGGCTGCGTATGGAGGACGCATGCGCGTACTGGTGATCGAAGACAACAGCGATATCGCCACCAACATCGGCGATTATCTGGAAGACCGCGGCCATGTGGTCGATTTCGCCGGAGACGGCGTCACGGGCCTGCATCTGGCTGTGGTGCATGATTTCGACGTGATCGTGCTGGACCTCACGCTTCCCGGCATGGATGGTCTGGATGTGGCCCGCAAGCTGCGCCACGAGGCGCACAAGCAGACCCCCATCCTCATGCTCACCGCGCGCGATGCGCTGGAGCAGAAGCTCACCGGCTTCGAGTCGGGCGCCGACGATTACATGACCAAGCCGTTCGCCCTGCAAGAGCTGGCGGCGCGCCTGGAAGTGCTGGCGCGTCGTGGCAAGGGTCCGCAAAGTCGGGTGCTCAAGGTGGGCGATCTCACCTACAACCTCGACACGCTCACCGTGACCCGCGAGGGCAAGTCGATCCAGCTGAACCCGATCGGCCTCAAGCTATTGCAGGCCTTGATGGAGGCCAGCCCGTCGGTGGTGACCCGTCAGGACCTGGAGCAGCGCGTGTGGGGTGAAGAGCTGCCCGACAGCGATTCGCTGCGCGTGCATATCCATGGTCTGCGCGCAGCCATCGACAAGCCCTTCGAGAAGCCGCTGATCCATACGCGGCACGGCATTGGATACCGGATGGTCGAACCGGATGCAGTCCAGGCGTAAGCTCAGGTTCCGCCTGGTCGTCTCCTTCGCGCTGTTCGGCTTCGGCCTCAGCGCGTTGTTTGCATTTGCGGCGCTCAATATCCGCAGCAGGGTGGAGGACCAGTTGGTCAACTCCAGCCTGATAGATGACGCCAAGTACGCCAATCAGTTTGCCCAGGCTCATCCCGATGCGCCTGGGCCGGGGTCGCGTCTGATCACCGGCATGACCAAGAGCGAGCGCACGCTCTACAAGGCGCCGTTGGCGTGGCAAAACCTCGATACCGGTGTGCACGACATCAACGAGATGGGTGAGGACGGTAGTTCCCACCACTACAAACTCGCGGTGTATCGCGAGAACGGCATCATCAGCTTCGTGCGCTATGACGTATCGCGCGAGGAGCTGGGCAAGCGGCAGCTGATCATTAGCGTGATTGGCGCGGTTTTCTTGTTCGGCCTGCTCTCGCTGGCGATCGGCCTGTGGCTTTCCCGCAAGGTGCTCAAGCCGGTGAGTGAATTGGCTCGCCGGTTGCGCGATTTCCGGAAGAACGGCAAGGCGGAGCCGCTGGCGCCGCATTTTGCCGATGACGAAGTGGGCGAGCTGGCCTTCGCGCTCGATGAGTACTCGCAGCGACTCACCGCGATGGTGGAGCGTGATCGCGAGTTCAACTCCGACGTGAGCCACGAGTTGCGTACACCGCTGGCGGTGATCTCCAGCACGACCGAGTTGCTGCAAGGGTCGCCTGATCTCACCGACAAGCTGCGCGAGCGTCTCAAGCGCATCGAACGTTCCTCTCGTCAGGCGGCTGAACTGGTCGAGGCGCTGCTGCTGCTGTCGCGCGCAGAGCGTCGTGGGCCGACACGCGGCGAAACCACCGAAGTGGCGAAGGTCGCCGCGGACGTCATCGAAAGCCAACGCCCGCAGATGCGCGACAAGCCGCTGGAAGTTGAGCTGATCGTCAAGCAGCAGGTGAGCGTGAATGCACCCGCGTCGGTACTGTCCGTGGCGCTGACCAACCTGATCGGCAACGCCATCAAGTACACGCTTGAAGGGCGCGTCACTGTCGAGGTGAGTGCTGGTCGCATCGAGGTCATCGATACCGGTCCGGGCATCAAGCCCGAAGATGCGGAACGCCTGTTCCAGCGGGGCGTCCGTGGCGAAGGGGCGGGTGGCAGCGGTGCCGGCCTGGGTCTGGCGATCGTGCGTCGCCTGTGCGACCTCTATGCTTGGGATGTCTCAATGCGGCCGCGCTCCGATACCAACGGCGCCATCGCGAGCATTGTGTTTTCCTGATTCTGTCGAGGCGCACGGTATGCGCCCCGACAGCTTTGCTCCCTTAGAGCGGCTCCAGCCAACCCCACTGGTCGTTCGTCTTGCCGCTGAACAGGCCGAAGAACAGTTCCTGCAAGCGACGCGTAACGCGGCCGGCCTTGCCGTTGCCGATCTGCTTGCCGTCCACCGAGCGGATCGGCGTGATCTCCGCCGCCGTGCCGCACATCAGCAGCTCGTCGCACAGGTAGAGGTACTCGCGCGGAATATCGCGCTCCACCACTTCGATGCCGTCCTCGTGGGCCAGCGTCTTCAGCGTGTCACGGGTGATGCCGGCGAGGATGGATGCGCTGGCAGGCGTGGTGTGGAGCACGCCGTCGAACACCAGGAACAGGTTTTCGCCCGCACCTTCGCTGAGCAGGCCGGAGGAGGCCATGGCAATGCCTTCGCCGAAGCCCAGGCGACGCGCTTCGCGGGCGATCAGCTGGCCGGAAAGATAGTTGCCGCCCGCCTTGGCGCCCGCCGGAATGGTATTCGGCGCGAAACGCTGCCAGCTGGAAACACAGGCCTCGATGCCGGTCTCCAAGGCCTCTGGGCCGAGATACGGGCCCATCGCCCACGCGGCGACGGCCACGTCGATCGGCGTTTCCGCCGACAGACCGAAACCGCCCAGGCCACGGTAAGCAACCGGGCGCAGGTAGGCGGCGCTCAGGCCGTTCTTGCGTACCACTTCACGGCAGGCGGCGGCGAGCTCATCCTGCGAGTAGGGCAGCACCATGTCGTAGATCTTGGCCGACTGGTACAGACGCTTGAGGTGATCCGTCAGGCGGAAAATTGCGGCGCCGTCCGGTGTGGCGTAGCTGCGGATGCCTTCGAAAACCGACGAACCGTAATGCAGGGCGTGCGCCATCACGTGGACGGTGGCGTCTTGCCAGGGCTTGATGGCACCGTTCTGCCAGATCCAATCGGGGTACTGCTGCGCCATGGGGGGATCTCCGGGGGGAAAAAATCGCGCCATGATACCGCGCTCGCCCGCGCGGCGATTTTGCGTAGCACCAATGCCCTTGGGGTCAGCCCGAGGCGCGCAACCAGAGGCAGCCCGAGCGGCGCACGATGGTGAAGCGGCTTTCGCGGGGGCTGCCGCTACCGTCGTTTGAGGGAGTGTGCACGATCAGTTGATCGCCCTGTCCCGTATCGCGCCGTTGTGTTGCGTGATCATCCGCTGCGCTTGCTGGGTCGCTGGTATCCGAGGGCGGCGAGTCGTCATCGTTTGATGCGCGGACATCCAGTAGCGGCTGCTGCATCAACGCTCCCAGCGAGCGGATATCGGCGACGACAGCGTCACGACCGTAACCGTTCCAGATCATTAGGCCGGCCAGTCGATTCGGATCGCGCGTAGCGAAAGCATCCACCATGCTCTGGCGCAGTTCGGCGACAGAGGCGGCGCAGGTAATCGCTGGGGGGGCGGCTGTCGCGATATCCGGCGGCCCTTGCGTGGTCGTTGGTTTCGGCGGCGACGGTGGCGCATTCACGGGCGTTGCCTGCAGGGCTGCGCAAGGCTGGTCGGTGAACAAGGGATTGCCGTCGGGCCCGATGCAACGATGGATGCCGTCCTGCGCCATGGCGCAAAACGGCAACAGGAACAGCAGCAGCGTCAGGCAGGCTCGGCTCATCCACCGAGCTTACCCCTCGCCTCGTCGGTTATCCGTGCAACCGGTCCAGAATCGATCGCGTGGCGCGTGCGCGATTCAACGTATAGAAGTGCAGACCCGGAGCGCCGCCTTCCAGCAGGCGGCGGCACAACTGCGCCACCACATCCGCGCCCAGTTCACGGACCGAGGCGGCATCGTCGCCATGCGCTTGCATGCGCTTGACGATCCAGCGGGGAATCTCCGCACCGCAGGCGTCGGAAAAGCGCTTGAGCTGGGAGAAATTGGAGATGGGCATGATGCCCGGCACGATCGGAACCTTCACACCAAGTTTTCGTGCGTCGTCCACGAAACGGAAATAAGCGTCGGCGTTGTAGAAATACTGCGTGATGGCGCTATTGGCGCCCGCATCGACCTTGGCCTTGAAGTGGCGAAGGTCGGCCAGCGCGTCGTCGGCCTGCGGATGTACTTCAGGATAGGCCGCCACTTCGATATGGAAGTGATCGCCCGAGTGCTCGCGGATGAAGCGCACCAGTTCCGACGCATAGCGGAAATCGCCGGGGGTGGCCATGCCGGAGGGCAGGTCACCGCGTAACGCGACGATGCGGCGATAGCCGGCGGCGCGGTAGTCATCAAGCAGCGCCGCCAACTCGGCCCGGGTGCCGCCCACGCAAGAAAGATGCGGTGCCACGCTCAGCCCGTGGGAGGTGTGCAGGCGGTGCACCGTTTCGCCGGTGTAGCTGAGGGTCGACCCGCCCGCGCCGAAGGTGACAGAGACGTACTCAGGAGCGTGCGACTTGAGCAGCTTCGCGGCCTGGTCGAGCTGGTCACGCTGTTCATCGGTCTTCGGCGGGAAGAACTCAAAGCTGATGGACGACATCGAGGCGATCCATGGTGGGTGATGCGCGGAGTATATATCTCTTTTTCGCGATATAGAGATATCTACCCGTTGCTCCAGGCCCATGGCTCCAGCGGTGGGATCCCCTGCGACAAACCGCGACAGCACACTTCAGGCCTGTCCTTGATCCAGATCAACTGGCCGGCCAGGGCCGCAGCTCAGACTTCCTGCCGTTCAGTTATGGCTAGGAGTGGGCCTCATGGTGGGCGTCGAGGGGAGTTACAACGACAAGGTCATACGGCAGTTTTCCGTGATGACCGTGGTCTGGGGTGTGGTCGGCATGCTGGTGGGCGTTTTCATCGCCGCACAGTTGTACTGGCCTGCCCTCAATTTCGACGTGCCGTGGCTCAGCTATGGTCGCCTGCGCCCGTTACATACCAACGCGGTGATCTTCGCCTTTGGCGGTTGCGCGCTGTTCGCCACCAGCCTTTACACGGTACAGCGCACCTGTCACGTGCGGCTGATCTCCGACAAGTTGGCCTCGTTCGTGTTCTGGGGGTGGCAGTTGGTGATCGTGGCCGCTGCCGTCTCGTTGCCGCTTGGCTACACGCAGGGCAAGGAGTACGCCGAGCTCGAATGGCCGATCGACGTGCTGATCACCATCGTGTGGGTGGCATACGCCGTGCTGTTCTTCGGCACCATCGTCAAGCGCAAGGTGAAGCACATCTACGTCGCCAACTGGTTCTACGGCGCGTACATCCTCACCATCGCACTGCTGCATGTGGTCAACAACCTGGCCATCCCTGCCGGTTGGATGAAGTCGTACTCGGTCTACTCGGGCGCCGTCGATGCGATGGTGCAGTGGTGGTATGGCCATAACGCCGTGGGCTTTTTCCTGACCACCGCCTTCCTCGGCATGATGTATTACTTCGTGCCCAAGCAGGCTGGCCGGCCGATCTATTCGTACCGCTTGTCCATCGTGCACTTCTGGGCGCTGATCGCCATCTACATGTGGGCCGGTCCGCACCACTTGCAGTACACGGCGCTGCCCGACTGGGCACAGAATCTGGGCATGGTGTTCTCGCTGGTGTTGCTGGCGCCTTCGTGGGGCGGTGCGATCAACGGCATCCTCACGTTGTCGGGTGTCTGGTACAAGCTGCGCACAGACCCGATTCTGAAGTTCCTCGTCGTCTCGCTCTCGTTCTACATGATGAGCACGTTCGAGGGGCCGATGATGTCCATCAAGACGGTCAACTCGCTCAGCCACTACACCGACTGGACTATCGGCCACGTGCACGCCGGCGCGCTGGGCTGGGTCGCGATGATCTCCATCGGCTCGATCTACGCCATGCTGCCGCGCTTGCTGCGCCTGCCGAAGATGTATTCGATCAAGCTGATCGATACACACTTCTGGCTACACACCATTGGCGTGGTGGTTTACATCGCCGCCATGTGGATCGCTGGCGTCACGCAGGGTCTGATGTGGCGTGCTACCGATCCGGAAACCGGCACGCTGGTCTACTCGTTCGTCGAAGCATTGAACGCGACCAAGCCGTACTACGTGTTCCGCCTCGGCGGTGGGTTGATCGTGTTGTCGGGCATGTTCGTGATGGCCTGGAACGTCTTCAAGACCTTCCGCCTGGCCGCCGCGAACACCGAGCCGCAACCGCTGCTCGCCCCCGATGCCGCCGACGCCCGTGCCTGAAGGAACAGACATGAGCCAGACACACGCGAAACTCGAAAAGAACATCGGGCTGATGGCCATCCTGGTCGCCGTGGCGGTTTCCTTCGGCGGTCTCGCCGAGATCGTGCCGCTGATGTTCCAGGCGGAAACCATCAAGCCTTTGCCAGGCATCAAGCCTTATCCCGCACTGGAGCTCGCCGGTCGCGACGTCTACGTCCGCGAAGGCTGCTACAACTGCCATTCGCAAATGGTGCGTACGCTTCGCTTTGAAACGGAGCGCTACGGCCACTACTCACTCGCCGGCGAATCGGTCTACGACCATCCGTTCCAGTGGGGCAGCAAGCGTACCGGTCCGGATCTTGCCCGCGTCGGCCTGCGTGGCTACTCCGACGACTGGCATCGCGCACATCTGCACAACCCGCGCGACGTCGTGCCGGAATCCAATATGCCGGCGTATCCGTGGCTGGCTGACAACAAGCTGGACGGCGCAGAAGTTGCGCAACACATGCGTGCACTCAGGCGCATCGGTGATCCGTACAGCGATGCGGATATCGACGGTGCGGCCAAGGCCGTGGAAGGCAAGACCGAGCTGGATGCCGTTATCGCGTATCTCCAGGGGCTGGGCACGCACTTGTCTCAGACCGACCTGAAGGCTGGCGAGGGAGCAGAGTGACATGGTGCCAGGACTGATTACGGCCGTGCTGCTGGTGCTGTTCGTCGGCGCCACCGTCTATCTCTGGAGGCCCAGCGTGAAACCGGAAATGGACGCCGCGGCGCAGATACCGCTGGACGATGACAAGGAGGAGATCGCATGACTTCCGGTTGGACGTGGTACGTCATCGCCATCGTTGTGATCAACCTGATTGGTTGCGTATGGCTGTTGCGCGGTAACACCCGCCGCAGTCCGTCCGATCCCAAGCCGGACGAAACCGGGCATGTGTGGGACGGCGACATCACGGAGTACAACAAGCCGCTGCCACGTTGGTGGATCAACCTGTTCTACATCACCATCGTGTTCGCCGTCGGCTACCTCTTGTGGTTCGGCGTGGGAACGTTCCGTGGCTACGGGCACTGGAGCTCACAGAAAGAGTGGGCTCTGGACGAAGCGGCGGAGGACGCGCGTCTCGACGACACGCTCAAACTCTATGCAGGAAAGCCCATCGACGAGCTGGCCAAGAATCCCCAGGCCGTCGCCATCGGTCGCACCATCTTTCTGAACCGGTGCGCGGCCTGTCACGGTTCTACTGGTCACGGCGCAACGGGCTTCCCCGATCTCACGGACGACATCTGGCATTGGGGTGGTACGCCGCACCGCATCCTGGAAACCATCCAGGAGGGACGGCAGGCCGTCATGCCCGCATGGGCAACGGTGCTCACTGCGCAGGGCGGCCCCACGGCGGTCGACGACACCATCGCGTACGTCTTGTCGTTGTCCAAGCCAGCACAACCGAAGGACGAAGCCACCGATCGCGGCGAGAAGCTATTCGCGACCATTTGCGTGGCCTGCCATGGGCCACAAGGCAAGGGCAATCAGGTCGTCGGCGCACCAGATCTCACCGACAGCTATTGGCTGTACGGCAGCAGCAAGGCATCGCTGCATAAGACGCTGAACGAAGGGCGCCAGGGCGTTATGCCAGCATGGAAGCCCGTGCTCGGCGATACGCGCACGCGGCTGGTCGGTGCTTACGTATGGACCCTGTCGCCGCACAGGGATCCGCCACCTGCTGGCGCCGTGGTAGCCGAATGATCCACAAGAACACCTCCGTTGCCCCACGCGGCCCGTCCATGCCGATGTCTCAACGCTTGGGTGCGCTCCTTTGGCCGAGCTTCTTCGTGGCTGGCGTGGTGACGGTGGTGTTCTTCTCCTTCATCGATCCCATCGCGTTGCGGGACATCACTTTTCCATCGCTGAAGATGGGGCGGGAGCTGGGTTACACGCTTGGTTTCTTTCTGATCTGGTTGGCGACGGCGTCGTCGAGCCTGTTCACGTGGATACTCCTGCGCCCCAGCCGCGAAGTGAAATCAACCGCGTGTTCCGGTAAAGCATCATGAGTCGCCGTATCCCACTTCAGGTCATCCAAGACGAAAGCGACTCGTACTACGTCAGTGAGCGCAAGGTCTATCCGCGCGACGTGTCGGGCCGCTTCAATCGACTTCGTGTGGCGGCCGTCATCTGGCTGCTGGGTATGTTCTATCTGTTCCCCTGGCTGTCGTGGCAGGGTCGCCAAGCCGTGCTGCTGGATCTTCCAGCGCGCAAGTTTTACGTGTTCGGCTGGCTGTTCCTGCCGCAGGACTTCCTGTTCCTGTCAGTGCTGCTGATCATCGCGGCGTTGGCGCTGTTCTTCTTCACGGCCCTGGCAGGACGGCTCTTCTGCGGTTATGCCTGCCCGCAGACGGTATGGACGGAAGTGTCGCTGTGGATCGAACGCTGGTTCGAAGGCGATCGCAACAAGCGCATCAAACTCGATGCGGGTCCGTGGACGCGCGAAAAAATTCTGCGCAAGAGTTCGCGTCACGCCGCTTGGGCGTTGTTCTCGTTGTGGACCGGCTTTACCTTCGTCGGCTACTTCAGCCCCATCGGCGATCTCGCGCGCCGCATGCCTTTCGGTTGGGGTAGCTGGGAAACGTTCTGGATACTGTTCTATGCGTTCGCCACGTGGGGCAATGCCGGTTTCCTGCGCCAGCAGGTGTGCAAGTACATGTGCCCGTATGCGCGCTTCCAGAGCGCCATGTTCGATCGCAATACGCTGATCATTGCCTATGATCCGATGCGTGGCGAACCCCGCGGCCCGCGCAAGCGTGGCCTGCAGAGCGTGCTGGAACGGGCACGCGGCTTGCTCGACAAGGTCACCGCCTACGACTATGTCTTTCGTGCCAGCCAACATCCATCAGCGGCCGATCATCGCGCGCAGGCCGGCGGCACCATCGCGTTAGCGGGTATCGGAGATGCTGCCGAGCCGCTGCCGACGTTCACGCTGGAACAGTTGGGCGACTGCGTTGATTGCACCATCTGCGTGCAAGTGTGTCCCACGGGCATCGATATCCGCAACGGCTTGCAATACGAATGCATCGCCTGCGGCGCATGCATCGACGCCTGCGACGAGGTCATGGGCAAGGTGGGCTATCCCAAGGGACTGATCCATTATTCCACCCAAAACCAGATCGACGGCAAGCCGGGCAAAGTGCTGCGTCCGCGGGTATTCGTCTATGGCGCGCTACTGCTCGCGCTCATGGGGGGCTGGCTGTACGGCGTCACCCATCGCAGTCCGCTGATGGCGGAGGTACTGCGCGACCGCAACGTCATGTACAGCGAAACGCCGGACGGCAACATCCAGAATGCCTACACGCTCAAGCTGGTGAATAAAGCACAGCAGCCCCATCGGTTCGTGATTGATGTCACGTCGAAAGATGTCTCTGGCATCAGCCTCAACGGCGGTCCGAAAAGCGTAAGCGCCGAGAGCGGCGAGGTGCTGTCAGTACCGGTCACCGTCGTAAGCACATCGGATGTGAGCGGACGTCACGAGGTGGCATTCCACGTGCGCGACCTCGATGGCGATGCATCCGTCACCATCAACAGCAGTTTCTTCGGGCCTCTTCCATGACTCAGACACGCAGTACCTGGCGCGAACCCATGGTGTGGATGCTGATCGGTCTGCCGCTCGCATCGGTGGTGATCGGTTTCGCGCTTCTGTTCGCCGCCGTACGGCCCGGCCCGGAGGACATGGAGACCGTGGGTCGCGTCACCCAGGTGGGCAAGCTGCTCGTGTCTGCGCAGGATCGCGAGCCCGCCACGCAGGTCGATACGATGGGATTGTTGCTTCGACTCAAGGGCGACATGGTCGAGGCTGTGCCGATGGACGGTGATTTCCCCCGAGGCGGCAAGCTGCGTTTGACACTTTCCTCCAACGACCCGGCCATCCAGACGCGTGTTTTCCATCTCTCGCCCAGCGAATTGGGTTGGCGCGGCGTGGGTTCGATGGACGGCGGGCATGACTGGGTTGTCGAGCTTCAGCCCGACAACGCGTCCTGGTCGTTGCATGGGCGCTGGACGGCACAGGCGCGGTCGCTTCGCCTGACGCCCTGATCGTGGATGCGGCGGCTGACATCGGCATAGCAGGTCGCACCACGGCGTGTTACCACTGCGGCGAGATGCTACCGCCGTCGCCGGTTCGCTTTGATGTTAACGGCAAGCCACAAGCTTTCTGCTGCCATGGCTGTGCTGCCGCAGCAGAATGGATCAGGCAATCGGCACTCGATGACTACTATCGGCTGCGCAGCATGGCCGGCACCCGCGTGGAGGATATGCCCGACTTTTCAAGTTGGGATCGTGACGATCTGCTCAGCGAGCACGCGACGCCCATCGCCGGTGGTCTGGAGATCACTTTGCTGACTGACGGCATGCGCTGTGCAGCGTGCGCTTGGCTGATCGACCGTGCACTGCAAAGCGAGCCTGGAGTGTTTGACGCGGGCGCGAATGCGGTGACGGGACGTATCCGGATCGGCTGGGATCCGACGCGCACACGATTGTCGTCACTACTCGCCCGGCTAGCGATGCTTGGTTACCGGCCCTATCTAGCCACGGGGGCCGCGCGTGAGCGCGAACGTGTGGCTGAGCAGCGCCGATGGCTGATACGTCTGGGCGTGGCGGGCCTTGGCGCCATGCAGACGATGATGTTTTCCGAAGCTCTGTACCTGGACTTTGGTCATCACATGGCCGGGCCGACACGCGACTTCTTCCGCTGGGTGGCGCTGTTGGTCGCCACGCCTGTGGTGTTCTATGCAGGTTGGCCATTCCTACAGGGCTGCTGGCGCGAGTTACGGCAGCGCCACCCAGGCATGGATACATTGATAGCAAGCTCAACGTTGCTTGCCTATCTGGCGAGCGTGGTGGAAACGATGCGTGGCGGGGCGCAGGTCTGGTATGACGCTGCGACTATGTTCGTGTTCCTGTTGCTTGCTGCGCGCTTGCTGGAACAACGCGCCCGTCGCATCGCCAGTGCACAGGTGGACGCGCTGGCGCGTGCACGCCCTATGCTGGCGGTGAAGGAGCTTGCCGATGGGACACGTGCCACCGTGCCGGTGGCGTCCCTCTCAGTAGGCGATATCGCCTGCGTGGCCGTGGGCGAAGTGGTGCCGGTCGATGGTTGTCTGCTCGATACGCAGGCCTCTTTCGAAGAGGCACTGCTGACGGGCGAGTCGCGGCCGGTGAACCGTTCGCGTGGCGCGACGATCTACGCAGGCACGACCTGCCGCGAAACGCCCGCGCGCATTGCGGCCACGCAGGTAGGCAGCGCTACGCGATTGTCGCAACTGGCTAGATTGGTCGATCAGGCGCAATCGGAGCGGCCAGCGCTGGCACGGGTGGCGGACCGTATTGGCCAAGTGTTCGTATCCATTCTTCTTGTGCTGGCGGTGGCCGTCTACGTGTGGTGGCGCCTGCACGATCCTGCCCGTGCTTTCGAGGTCACCCTGTCCCTGCTCGTGGTGAGCTGTCCCTGTGCCTTGTCGCTCGCCGTACCGGCGGCGCTGGCGGCGTGCCATGGTGCGCTGGCGCGGATGGGTGTGCTGTCGGTTCGTTCGGGCAGTTTGGAGAATCTCGCGCGTATCACTGACGTGGTCTTCGACAAGACCGGCACCTTGACCCGCGTGCAACTGGCGGTTGGCGATGTGCATACATTTGACGGATTCAATCCTGCACTGGCTTTGCAGATCGCCGCGGCGCTGGAGCGAGACAGCCGCCATCCGGTGGCCGAGGCATTCGCTGGCGTGCCGTCTCCGCTGTCCGCGTACGATATGCGTGAGATCACCGGGTATGGTGTCACCGGGTGTATCGATGATCGGGTCTGGCGATTGGGCCGGGCTTCGTTCGCAGGGCATGGTGAAGACGATGGCCAGCTCTGGCTGGGCGATGGGCAAAGTGTCGTCGCACGGTTCTCTCTGCAGGAAGCGCTGCGCCCGCATGCGCTGGAAGCCATCGTTGCACTGCGCGCCCTCGGCTTGCGGCTCCATCTTGCCAGTGGCGACTCGGCAAGCGCAGTGGGAAAGCTGATGCGGAAACTACCGCTGGACGACGCTCATTCGCGGCAGTCATCCGAAGAAAAGTTGGCTCTCGTGCGCGCACTGCAGGCGGAGCGGCGTGTTGTGGCGATGATCGGCGACGGCCTCAACGATGCTCCCGTACTGGCCGGTGCCGATGTATCCATAGCGATGGGCGAGGGTGCTTCACTGGCACAGCGTGCGGCGGACATGGTGCTTACCGCGCCTTCGCTGCTGCGCGTTCCATCGGCCATCCGCCTTGCCCGCAGGACAAAGCGCATCATCCGGCAGAACTTCGCCTGGGCAGTGGGCTACAACCTGCTGGCGCTTCCGTTGGCGATGACTGGCCACGTCACGCCGGCACTCGCCGCGCTCGGCATGGCGTTGTCGTCGTTGACGGTAACGGCCAATGCCTTGCGGCTGATGCGACAGCAGGGTGAGGAGAAGGCGCCTTGATCATCCTGCTCATGCTTATCCCGTTAAGCCTGATGTTGCTCGCGCTTGCGATCGGCGCCTTCGTATGGGCGGTCCGCAAGGGGCAGTTCGACGATATGGATACGCCGGCACTGGATATTCTGACCGACGACGAGCGCGGCACCGCTCCCATCGCCGCGCAGACCAGGGGTGCCATCAACGATATCGGCGACCATGGCGATTGACCTGCTCGCCTTGTCCGCAGCGCTGCTGAGCGGGTTGCTGGGCGGTGTGCATTGCGCCGCGATGTGCGGTGGCATCGCCACCGGTTTCTCGATGTGGTCGCCCAGGCACGGCCTGGTGGCCTCGCTGCAACTGAACGTGGGTCGCGTGTTCGGATACGTGCTGGCGGGCGCGCTGGTGGGTGGTCTGGGTGACGGTTTGCTGCGCTTGTTCGAATGGCATGCATTCATCGTGGCAGCGCGCGTGGCGATGGGGCTGGTGCTGATGGTTGTGGCGCTACGCCTGCTGGACCAGCTGGGGCGGTTGCGTTTTCTGGGTCGTCCTGGCGTTCACCTGTGGCGTTGGTTGCAGCCGCTGCAACGGCGGTTGCTACCGGCGAATACAGTATGGCGTCGTCTTCTCGCCGGCATGCTCTGGGGCTGGATGCCCTGCGGGCTGAGCGCCACCATGCTGGCGGCGGCCTGGTTGCAAGCGAGTGCGATAAAAGGGGCGGTCACCATGGCCGCCTTTGGCGTGGGCACCTGGTTGGTGATGGTGCCGCTGACCTGGTCAGGCGCGCGCGTCGGGCGTTGGTTGCAGCGACCGGGCGCACGACGTGGCGCAGCAGTGTTCGTGTTGCTGGCCGGCGTGATGACGATGGCTGGACCGTGGTTGATGCAGGTGCCGTCGTTGCATGGCGTGATGGGGTGGCTGGGCTGCGGGCCGGAGGTGCGTTGAGGCGCGCTTGTGTGCAGCACAAAAAAAGGCCGCCTTTCGGCGGCCTTTTCGATTCACCCGAAGGTGTGATCAGTAGCGGTAATGATCCGGCTTGTACGGACCTTCCACCGGCACGCCGATGTAGTCAGCCTGGTCCTGCGTGAGCTTGGTCAGCTTCACGCCGATCTGCTCCAGATGCAGGCGGGCCACTTCTTCGTCCAGCTTCTTCGGCAGGCGGTACACCGTGTTCTCGTAGGTGTCCTTGTTTGCCCACAGGTCGAGCTGAGCCAGCGTCTGGTTGGAGAAGCTGTTGGACATCACGAAGCTCGGGTGGCCATGGGCGCAGCCCAGGTTCACCAGGCGGCCTTCGGCCAGCATGTAGATGCTGTGGTTGGTCTTCTCAAACGTGTAGCGATCCACCTGCGGCTTGATGGTTTCGCGCGACACACCCTTGGCGGTGTTCAGGCGATCCATCTGGATCTCGTTGTCGAAGTGGCCGATGTTGCACACCAGCGCGTTGTTCTTCATCGCCGCCATGTGTTCCAGCGTGATGATGTCCTTGTTGCCGGTGGTGGTGACGTAGATGTCGCCGATGCCCAGCGTGTCTTCGATGGTGGTGACCTGGAAGCCTTCCATCGCCGCCTGCAGCGCGTTGATCGGGTCGATCTCAGTGACGATCACGCGGGCACCGAAGCCCTTCAGCGAGTGGGCGCAACCCTTGCCCACGTCACCGTAGCCGCACACCACGGCCACCTTGCCGGCAACCATCAGGTCGGTCGCGCGCTTGATGCCGTCGGCCAGCGACTCGCGGCAGCCATACAGGTTGTCGAACTTCGACTTGGTGACCGAGTCGTTGACGTTGATGGCCGGCACCAGCAGCTTGCCGGCTTCGGCGAGCTGATAGAGGCGGTGCACGCCAGTGGTGGTTTCTTCGGAAACGCCCTTCCATTCAGCGGCGATCTTCTTGAACCAGCCCGGACGCGCTGCAGCGGTGCGCTTGACCAGATCCTTGATGACCTGCTCTTCGTGGTTGCTGCTCGGGGTGTTGACCCAGTCGCTACCGTCTTCGAGTTCCACACCCTTGTGGATGAACAGGGTGGCATCGCCGCCGTCGTCAACGATCAGCTGCGGGCCAAGCTCACCCGGATGGGTCAGCATGTCGAGCGTGCATTCCCAGTACTCCTCCAGCGTCTCGCCCTTCCAGGCGAACACCGGCAGGCCGCCGACAGCCAGTGCAGCGGCCACGTCGTCCTGGGTGGAGAAGATGTTGCACGAGGCCCAGCGCACGGAAGCACCCAGCTCGCGCAGGGTCTCGGCCAGTACGGCGGTTTCCTTCGTGCAGTGCAGGGAGCCGGAAAGGCGCACGCCCTTCAGCGGCTTTTCCTTGGCGTAGCGGGCGCGGATCTGCATCAGGCCCGGCATTTCCTCTTCCGCCATGCGGATGCGGCGGCGGCCGAGGTCGGCCTGGGAGAGGTCACGGACCTTGAAATCCTGCTGGGCGGAATCCTTAATAACTGCGTTCATTTGGCTTAGCTCCGGATGTTGTGCGACCCAGGGGTCGCATCGTTAACCGGGCGCCGTTACAGGAAAAATCCATCGAGCCTGGCCGGTTTCGCAAGTTCACGAAGCCACGGTCGCAGCGCCCCTCGACGGGACATTGGAGTATAGCTTCCCCGAATGATGGTTTCGTGGCCATAAGAGCCTGTTCGGTTCAGTCCGACCCATGACTGATGGCGGGGTTGGGCCGGGCGCGGAAGCGTTAATGTCGCAAAGTATTACGACTCAAGGGGTTCCCTCCGATGGATATGTCGCTCCGACGCTTCGCGCTGGTTGGCTTGCTGCTGGCCGTTTCTCCGCACGTCCTGGCGGACCAGGCGCCCAAGACGCCGATGGCCGCCGCGACCTCCGGCTATCTCACGCCGCCTGCGCCGCTACAGGCGTTGGTGGATGCCCCGCGCCCGCCGCAGCTGTCGATCAGCCCGCACCGTGACCTGCTGGCGCTGACCCAGACGCCGCCCTTGCCGGGTATCGACGTCGTTGCGCAGCCCGAGCTCAAGCTCGCTGGCCTGCGCATCAATCCCCGCACCTATGCGCAGAGTCGCTTCGTGTTCAGTACGGATCTGTGGCTGATGGATGTGGCTTCCGGCAAGGAGATCCGCCTGCAGGGTCTGCCGCAACCCTTGTCCATCGCGACCTCGTCGTGGTCGCCGGACCAGCGCTATCTCGCCTTCAACCAGGTGAACGCGCGTGAGGGCACCAATGAATTGTGGGTCGTGGATGTGGCCGCTCGGTCCGCGCGCCGCCTGATCGCGTTGCCTTTGAATACCGTCGCGGGCCGTGGCTATCGCTGGATGCCTGACGGCAAGCAACTGCTCCTCCAGTTGCAACCGCAAGGGCAGGGCAGTGCGCCTGTCGCCAGCATCATCCCGACCGGTCCGGATACGCAGCAGACGCAAGCGGGTGGCGGCGTAAAGGCCATCCGCACCTATCAGGACATGCTGCGCAATGAAGATGATGCCAAGCTGTTCGAGTATTACCTGCGCTCGCAGTCCGCGCTGGTGGACCTGGACGGCAAGGTCACCCCGCTGGGCGAACCGTCGCTGACGATCGCCATCGCACCGTCGCCCGACGGGCGCTATCTGCTGCGTCAGCGCGTGGAGCGCCCGTTCTCGTATCTCGTACCGGTGGATAGCTTTCCGCGCCGCATCGAAGTGCTCGACCGTGACGGCAAGCTGGTGAAGGAGATCGCCCATCTGCCCTTGCTGGAAGGCCTGCCCACGGGCAACGACGCCGTGGCCACGGGTGTACGCGACATAAGCTGGCGCGCCGATGCGCCCGCTACGCTGGTTTGGGCGGAAGCGCAGGACGGCGGTGATCCCGCGCGCAAGGTGGACATCCGCGACATCGTGCAAATGCAGGCGGCACCGTTCGATCAGTCGCCGGTGACGCTGGCCAAGCTGGGCAGCCGCTACGGTGGGGTTTATTGGGCCAACGGTGGCCTCGCGTTGGTGGAGGAGTTCTGGTGGAAAACGCGCCAGGTGAAGGAGTGGCGTGTATCGCCGGATCAGCCGTCGCAGGCGCCGGTACTGGTGCGCGAAGGTTCGTCGGAAGATCGCTACCGTGATCCCGGTACGCCCGCGACCATGCTTGACGAGCACGGCGAGCAGCGGCTCATCGTTACGACGGATGGCCAGAGCATCTATCGCCTCGGCGAAGGCGCCTCCCCGCAAGGTGACCGGCCCTTCATCGACCGCGTGAGCCTGCAGTCCGGCCAGAGCACGCGACTGTTCCAGTCGCAGGCGCCGTATTACGAAGATCCCCAGGTGCTGTTGGACGCGGAAGGCACGCGCGCACTGATCTCGCGCGAGTCGCCCACCGAGCCGACCAACTTCTACGTGCGCGAGCTGGCTTCCAACGGCAAGCTGCGCGAGCTCACCCACTTCCCGAACCCGCTACCGCAACTGAAGGGTGTGAAGAAGGAGCAAATTCGTTACAAGCGAAAGGATGGCGTGGAACTCACCGCGACGTTGTACCTGCCGCCCAACTACGACCCAAAGAAGGATGGTCCGCGCCCGATGTTGATGTGGGCTTATCCGGCCGAGTTCAAATCGGCGGATGCAGCGGGCCAGGTCAAAGATTCGCCGTACAAGTTCAACCGCATCAGCTACTGGGGGCCGCAGGCCTTCCTCACCATGGGCTATACGGTGCTGGACAACTTCTCCGTGCCGATCGTGGGCGAGGGCGACAAGGAACCCAACGACACCTATATCCCGCAGCTCGTGGCCAGTGCCGAAGCAGCCGTGGATGAGGTGGTTCGGCGCGGCGTCGCTGATCGCAACCGCATCGCCGTCGGTGGCCACTCCTACGGGGCGTTCATGACCGCCAACCTGCTCGCTCACACGCGCTTGTTCAAGGCGGGCATCGCACGCAGCGGCGCTTACAACCGCACGCTGACGCCATTCGGCTTTCAGGCGGAAGAGCGTAACTACTGGCAGGCCCCCGACGTCTACAACGCCATGGCGCCGTTCAACTACGCGGATCACATCAAGGACGCCTTGCTGATGATCCACGGCGAGCAGGACAACAACTCCGGCACCTTCCCGATCCAGAGCGAGCGCATGTACGCGGCCGTCAAGGGCCTGGGCGGCACGGCGCGGCTGGTGTTGTTGCCGAACGAAGCGCACGCCTATCGCGCGCGCGAGTCGATCATGCAGATGTTGGCGGAAATGAACAACTGGCTGGAGACGTATGTGAAGCAGGCGAAGCCAGCTGAAAAGGCGACTGCCTCGCATTGAGCAATCGTGATGGTTGCCAGGAAAACGGGGCGCCTTGGCGCCCCGTTTTCTTTTTGAAGTGCCGATTGTTTTTGTGGCGGTGCACAAATCCGTGTGGCTTGGGGTAGTCTTGGACGTCCAGACATCTGCAACGTGGCATTGATGAATCAGCACCGCAGTCCTGAGTTCGCCCCGCACGACGCGCCCCTGCGCGAAGACGTCCGCCGCCTCGGCACCCTGGTCGGCCATATGCTTGCCGAACAGATTTCCCCGGCCTTCCTCGACGAAGTCGAGCGCATCCGCACCGCTGCCATCGAGCGACGTGTAGAAGATGCGCCGTTGGACGTGCTCGGTGGCCTGCTCACCGGCCTGGACACGGATAAGGCCGAGTCGCTGGCGCGGGCTTTCGCCACGTATTTCCAGGCGGTGAACATCGCCGAACGCATCCACCGCATCCGTCGTCGTCGCGACTACCAGCGCGAGGGTGGGGCGCCGCAGCCCGAATCGCTGCTCGACGTGCTCACGCGCCTGAAGGAGCAGGGTGTGGAGGCAGGCGAGCTGATCGAATGGCTGGAACGGTTACAGGTGGAACCAGTTTTCACGGCTCACCCGACCGAAGCGGTGCGCCGCTCGCTGCTGGAAAAAGAACAGGCCATCGTGCGGGCACTGGTCGACAACTTCGACCCCACGCGTACGCCGCAGGAACGCAAAGAAGACGACGACCGCATCTTCATGGCGCTTAGCGCGGGTTGGCAGACGGCCGAAGCATCTGCCGTTAGTCCCACCGTGCAGGATGAGCATCACCACGTCGGCTTCTATCTGGCCAATCCCATCTATCGCATCGTACCCGCGCTGTACGAGTCGCTGGCCGATGCGTTGCAGGTGGTATACGGCGTGGCCGTACCTATCCCCCGCTTGTTGAGCTTCGCTACATGGGTGGGTGGCGACATGGATGGCAACCCCAATGTGGGCGCCGCCACTATCGCCAGCAGTTTGTCCACGCAGCGCGCCCATGTGCTGGAGCATTACATTGAGGACATCGCGGGCCTCTCACGCTTGCTTAGCCAGACGGAAGATCGCGTCCACGTTGGTAGCGACCTGGCCAACCGCTTGTTTGACTATCGAGTCCGCTTTCCCGAAGCCGCCGCCAAGGTACGCCCGCGCCATGCCGACATGCCTTACCGCAGCCTGCTCACCATTATCGGTGCACGCCTGGGCGCGACGCATGACGATGGTCATCCCGAAGGCTATACCTCGGTCGACGAATTGTTGGATGACCTGCATCTGATCGCGGTCAGTCTGCTTGACCATCGTGGCCTGCATGCGGGCGCTTATGCGGTTCGCCGATTGATCTGGCGCGTGCGTACGTTCGGTTTTCACCTTGCGCGCCTCGACGTACGACAGGATTCGCGCGTGCATGACGATGCGCTGTCGCAACTGCTGCGGGATGTCGACTGGTCAACGCGCAACCCATCGGATCGCGCGGAGCGTCTGCGAGCTTATGCCAGCGGTGAGGAGAGACTGCTAAATAGTGATGACCCCACTGCCGTTGCGCTGCACGATGTGTTCGCCACACTGCGCGAGGCACGCGGGCGCTATGGCGCGGAATCGTTGGGCTTGTACATCATCAGCATGGCGCGCTCTGCTGCGGACGTGCTTGCGGTACTGGCGCTCGCACGCCATGGTGGCCTCACCCAAGAGGGTCGCGTTCCGCTCGACGTGGCACCGCTGTTCGAAACCGTGGACGACCTGACCAACGCACCCGCGACGTTGCGGGCGTTACTGGACGATCCTGTCTACCGCGATCATCTCGCCTCGCGTGGTAACCGACAGTGGGTGATGCTCGGTTACTCCGACAGCGGCAAGGATGGCGGCACGCTCGCGTCGCGCTGGGGATTGCAGCGTGCGCAGGTGGAGTTGTTGGACGTGGCTGCGCAAGCCGGTATCCGGCTGTCGTTCTTCCATGGGCGTGGCGGGTCCGCCAGTCGCGGTGGTTCACGCATTACGCCGGCGCTGATGTCTTCGCCACGTGGCTCCGTCGCCGGTGTGTTGCGCGTCACCGAGCAGGGCGAGGTGATCCATCGCAAGTACGGCATTCGTGCGCTGGCCTTGCGCAACCTCGAGCAAACGGTGGGCGCGGTGCTGCGTGCGTCCTTGCGGCCACGCACGGATGAACCTCGCGAAGATACATGGCGCGAGCGCATGAGCCGCCTAGCGGCGCGCAGCCGCGAGCATTACCGCGCGTTCGTCGATCGCGAGGGCTTCGTCGACTACTTCCGTTCCGCGACACCCATCGACGTAATCGAGCGCATGACGCTCGGCTCGCGCCCCGCACGTCGACGTAGTATGCGCGGCGTGCAGGACTTGCGCGCCATCCCGTGGGTGTTTGCGTGGACGCAGTGCCGCTCCATCCTGCCCGGTTGGTACGGTCTTGGCACGGCGCTGGATGTCGGCGCGAGCGAGTACGGCGAGGCCGCGATGTCGGAAATGGCGCATGACTGGCCATTCTTCGCCAACATGCTCGACGACGTATCGATGGTGCTGGCCAAGTGCGATCTTGGTATTGCCGAGGCATTTTCGACACTTGCGGGCCCGCTGCACGAACCGTTCTTCGCACTCATCCGCGAGGAGTTCGAACGCACTCGTTACTGGCTGATGCGGCTCAAGCACAACGACACTCTGCTGCAGAGCGCACCGCGACTGTCTACATCGATCGACCTGCGCAATCCGTACGTCGATCCCATGAGCCTGCTACAGGTGGATCTGCTCAAGCGCTGGCGTGCGGGTGGCGAGAGCGATGACGCGCTGCTTACGGCCTTGGTCGCGTGCGTCAATGGCGTGTCGCAGGGGCTGCAGAATACGGGTTGATAGTGGCCAAGCCCCTTGTGAAGAGCACGCAACCGCTCCATGTCATGCCTTCCAGTGGAAGGTGGCATCGATGATCGAGCTATATCAGTTGCGGTGGTCGCACTATGTGGAGAAGGTGCGGTGGGCGCTGGATTTCAAGGGTCTCGCGTGGCGGGCTATTGATATCGTGGCCTACAAGAAGCAGGAGATGAGTCGTTTCCCGTGCGCGCAGACGGTGCCACTCATTCATGATGCATCGACGGGTGTGGCGCTGAGTGATTCGTCACCCATCCTTCGTTATCTGGATGAGGCCTATCCCGAGCAACCGCTGTTGCCTGCGGACCCGGTTGCGCGCGAAGAAGCCTGGCAATGGATGCTACGTCTCGACTCCACGCTAGGCCTGCAGGCACGTCGGCTGGGCTATACGCAATTGATTATGGAGTGCCCGGACGCACTGCCACGCCTGTTCATGACCCAACCATTCGGTGGCTTGTTCGCGCGTCCCGTATGGCGCTCCCTGGCTGCACCGGTGCTCGGCATGATGCTGACCAAGCGCTTTCGCTTCGACCGCAATCGACAGGATCGGATCTACGAGCGGTTGGAGAACTTGCTGTTGCCGCTTGCTCAGATGCTTGAGCGCAACGCCTACGTGATGGGCGAAAAGCTGAGCGCCGTAGATATCACATTGGCCTCGCTGTTGCGGCCGCTGCGGATCGTCCCTCACTTCAGCCATCATCCGCGTTTGCAGGGGCTGTTTGTATGGCAACAACGCCTCTTTCGCAGCCACGGCCGGGACGCGGCCTATCCATACGAAACCATGATCGAGGCACAGCGGCAACGCAGTGGTGCGATGCGGGGACGCGTGAGTTGGATGGAGACGCCTTCGACCACGGCGGCGGATGCGGAACGCTCACGAGCAGTGGCGGCCAATGACCAGCATTCGGTGAATGGGCTCAGTTTGTTTAAGGCTTGGCCGGGTTATCTGAAGTTGCGTTGGTTCAGTGGCGTCGGCAAGCAGGTCTACTCGCCAGCACCTTATCTCGAAGCATAAGTTCATCTTGGTCGTATGCCGACGACGGAGTCACCCGTCGTCGGCACGTTTGTCATCGGCACTTATGGTGCCCCGACCTGGAAGCGTCCGATCTCGATCAGTTCCTTCTGATCTTCCAGCCGTCGAGTGGTGGCCATGCGCTTGCTCTCGCCGGTATCGAACTGGGTAAGGAATTCGGCCTGGACGGTGACATCACCTGCAAGCTTCTGCTGGTGGTTGCCGAAGTAATGGGCCTTGACGATATAGGTGCCGGGGATAGGGCGATGGATCGTGTAGACCTCCGGGCCGTAGCCCTGGGTGAAGTCACGACTCAAGTGGCCGCCAATCTGCGTGCGATTGTGGCTGTAGATCGCCACTTCGCCGGTCGGATCAATCACCCACAGATCGACGTCGGTGTTGTCGGCATCCCACGTGAGGGCCACGCGCAGTTGCACGGGCAACGGCTTGAGCATGTCGTCGCTGGCGCCGTCGTGAGCTAGCTGTTGGGTCAATGCGGCTCGCTCTTTAGCGGGGGCACGCATCAACACGTCGTTGAGTTCATGCAGGGCAATCGTTTCCACCTCGGGGAAGCGCGCATCCCAGGCATGGTCGACGACATGCCACAGCAACTGCGAGGCACGTGCATAGTCCGGCGTTGGCTGGCGTGACAGCGCCAGGCCAAGGTCACGATAGCTCTGCGGTTCCTCGCCGCGCAGGTGCAGCGCCTGTTCGAACAGCGGCACGGCCAGTTCAAAGCGTTCCCACTGCTCCAGGCGATAGGCAAGGATGCGCAGGAGTGGTGCATTGTCTATGTCGATCTCCGCCAGGTTGGATAGCACGCGCAGCGCCAACCGCGGTTGTTTGGCCTTGTCGCGAAGGTAGTCCGCGCAGTCGAGGTAGAACGATGGCGACTTGGCGTAAGCCTCGCGTTCGCTGAGGTAGGCGGTATACGGATCGGCCGCTGCGCGCAGGCGAGCCATATAGGGTTTGTCGGAGGTGGCGGGTTGCAATTGGATCGACGCGGTTCCTGTTCCTGTTCCTGTTCCTGCGTCGGCGGGTCGGGTGGAGGCTGCCTTATGGGCTGCGTCCGCCACCTGTAGTCCAGCCATCGGTTCGGCCATCGCGCTCATCATGGGTGCGGGTGCGGGCATGGATGGTTGTGCAGGCGGCGGTGGGGGCATGGGAGAAGCGCTGCTCTCCACTACGCTCGGTACAGGCGTGGCTTGCCGGCGGGCGGATTCATGTGAGGCCATGCTCGCATCGACGTTGTCCGAATCGGGCGCCAAAGCTAGCCGCTGCATGCGCAAGGCATCGAGCTTGAGCATCAGTAACGATGCGGAGTGCTCCCATGGTTTACGCGTGGCATCGCTGGCGCCGTCTTTCAGCCAGTGCTGTTGCAATGCATGCGCCTGGGTGGCGATAGCCTTGGCTTCGGCCAGGGCCACCTGCGTTTGCTTGTGCGAATCGAGTGCGCGCCAGCGCACTATTTCGGCATCCGCCGTGGGCACGAGCACGGTTTCCAGCCAGGGATGTTGCTCATCGTGCCACTGGCGGAAATCGGCCCATTGCTTCGCGACCTGTTCCCGGTGTGCCTGCTCTGTGTCCTGCGTGGTGTTGGTTTTGGGGTGCGTGGCCTGCCACTGGCGGTATTGCGCCAGTAGTTCCGGTTCGCGCGGCTCGACGCCGTAGTGCACGTAGTCTTCGATGCGATCCAGCACAAGCATCGACGTGTTGGTGGTAACGATGCCGTAGCGCTTGGCGAGCGCGGTGATGGCCGCGTCGTCAGGATGGGCGGTGGCCTGTAGATCGGCGATGCGCGCGTTCGCCCAGGCGCGCTGGACGAAGTCGCCCTCCGCTGGGTCAAGCAGACTTGTGTCATCAATGCGCAGTTGCTGGTGTGCGGTGGCGCCGGCCGCGTCGCCGAAGGTCAGATCCAGCGTCGCCTGGCCATGGCAACGGCCAGAGATCACGATCGCGTTCTCGGCGGATGTTGGCAGGGCGGGCGTGAGATCACGGCATTCGCCTGAGACGACACGCACCTGCTGCAGCAACCAGGGAAGGTGATTGAGCTCGCGTAGCGAGTCGTCCTGCGTAGTCTGCAGCAGATTCACCACCTGCCCATCGTGGGCCAGCGCGAGCCGGGACAACGCGGCACCGTCAGCCATCTGGGCTGCATGCAGCACCATCACGCGCGGAGAGGTTCCGCTCGCCTGGTCTAGTTGAGGTTCACTGGTGCCGAAGTTGCTCAGGCCATCGCCCATCACCAGCACAAGGTCGGGGTGGGTGTTCGCGTCAGGACGGATTGCTCCGTAGGAGCTGCCACCATCCAGCGGCAAAGCCTCGATGGCTTGGCGCAATGCGCGCGTGTCACCGTTGCGGATCGGGAAACTGCGTGCCGGGTCCGCATCGTTACGGAAGGCGATAAGGTCCACCTGCACGTTGCCGAGCTGACTAAGCCACGCCGTCAGCGCGTCCAGCTCTCGTGGTCTGTCACGTCCTTGCGCACTGCCGGAGGCGTCGTAGTAGAGCGCGATGCGATGCGGAGCTGCGGGAGCGGGCCTGGACGGCTGCGTGGCAGGCACCTGTGCGGTAAAGGTGCGCCACGAAGGATCGAGCATGTCCTGCACGGCGAATATCGTGCCGGCCTGTGCGGGTTTGGGAATGGCGAAGCTCAGCTCGCGCTCCGGACGATAGTCGTGGCGCGCTAGCTTGGCGACATAGTTGTTCTGCCACTGCGTGAAATCCAGCGCGCCGGATGCCGCATCGCCGGTAGCCGGCATATCACCACGCAACACCTGCGCGTTCACTCGGAAATCGCGAATGGTCTGCGCGAACTGCAAGGGCAGTACATAGCGCCACTGGTTCGCCACATCGAGCAGCGGCTGATCGAACGACACGGACACGCGCTTGATGCCGTGTGCGGGAATCGGATACAGCCGCGTACGAAACACGTTGCCCTGCGTCAGCTCGGCAAGGCCCGGATCGATGCCGCCACGGGTGGTGGCCTCGTAGGCTACACGCGCGGTTTCCTTTTCCACCACGACGCCCTGGCGTAAGGCGCCGTTTACCTCCAGCGCGTAACCGCTCACGCTCTGTCCGTCCGCCAGTGGAAACACCAATTCGCCTTCCAGCACGCGCCCGTTCGGGTTGAAGAAGCTCAGCTCCATCGTGGTACTGGCCATGAAGCCATGGACCTTCACGTCGATGGCCACGTCTTGCAGCTGGATAGGCTGCAGCTTGCCCTGACTCGGGTCGAGCCAGATCTGGGGTGGTCGCGGAGGGATGGGGCGGCGGGTGGTGAGGTCTTGCGCGTTGGCCTGCGCACCGCAGGCCAGCAGAGTACCGAGGACGAACAGCTTCCATGTCTGCATGATCAACTCCGAGGGTGACAGCCGAAGGGGCATATCGGTTGAAACGGAGCGAGCGGTGAAAAGGGGTTAAGCCGGTGGGTGCCATTCCATCCAGGCCAGCGACTTCGGCCTAAGGAGGCGCATCTTGCTAGACGACGCCTCTCTGGCCCCTGGGACGCGTCCTATCCTTGAGACGCGTCCTTGGTGGCGGGACGACCGGCGTCAGCCGTCGAGTTCAGCCCAACGGGCGTACGCCGTGTCCAGTTCGCTCTGTAGCTTCGCCAGCGCCTCGTTGGCCTTCAGCACGGTGGCGTTGTCCTGGCGGAAGAACTCGGCATCGTTCATCGCCTCGGTGCGCGCGGCGATATCTGTTTCCAGTACTTCGATGCGGCCGGGTAGTTGTTCCAATTCGCGCGCTTCTTTGTAGCTGAGCTTGCGCTTCGCTTCTGCAACCGGGGCAAGTGTCGCCGCTTGTGCGGTGATGTTCTTGTCCTCCGCCGGCTTGGACGCGGCCGCCATCGCGGCGGGCCGCTGGCGGAGCCAGTCGGTATAGCCACCCACGTACTCGCCAATCCTGCCGTGGCCCTCGAGCACCAGTGTGCTCGACACAACGTTGTCGAGGAACTCGCGGTCATGTGACACCAACAGCAACGTGCCCTGGTATTCGGTGAGCAGTTCTTCGAGCAGCTCCAGGGTTTCCACGTCGAGGTCGTTGGTCGGTTCGTCCATCACCAGCAGGTTGGACGGCTGTGCGAACAGCTTGGCCAGCAGTAGACGATTGCGTTCGCCGCCGGACAGTCGCGTGATCGGTGCACGCGCACGCTCCGGCGAAAACAGGAAATCCTGCAGGTAGCCGATGATGTGCTTGCGCGTACCGTTGAGCTCGATGTACTCGCGTCCTTCGGCCACGTTGTCCAGCGCGTTGAGCTGGTCGTTGAGCTGCACGCGGTGCTGGTCGAAGTAGGCGATCTGGATGCCGGTGCCGAGCGTGGCGTGGCCGCGCTCCGGCTTGAGTTCGCCCAGCATGATCTTCAAGAGTGTGCTCTTGCCGGCACCGTTCGGGCCGATGATGCCCACGCGATCACCGCGCATGATGGTGGTGCTCAGGTTTTCGATCAGCACGCGCCCGCCGTAGGCTTGGTGCACGTGTTCCAGGTCGATCACCTTCTTGCCGGACGCTTGTGCGGTGGCAAGCGTCATCTTCACGTTGCCGGAAAGCTCGCGGCGCTCCCCGCGTTCGACGCGCAACGCCTTGAGTGCGCGCACGCGTCCTTCGTTGCGCGTGCGGCGTGCCTTGATGCCCTGGCGAATCCACACTTCTTCCTGCGCGAGCTTTTTGTCGAACAGCGCGTTCGCCTGTGCTTGGGCATGCAGGCGTTCTTCGCGGCGGCGCAGGTAGTTGTCGTAGTCGCCCGGCCAGTCGGTGAGCTGGCCGCGATCGATCTCGACGATGCGTGTGGCGAGTGCGCGGAGAAAGCTGCGGTCATGCGTGACGAACACGATGCTGCCTTCGAACTGGCGCAGGAAGTTTTCCAGCCAGCCGATGGCTTCGATGTCGAGATGGTTGGTGGGCTCGTCGAGCAGCAGCACGTCGGGTTTGCGTACCAGTGCCTGCGCAAGCAGCACGCGGCGCTTCATGCCGCCGGACAATGCGGCGAAATCGGTATCGCCCGGAAGCTCGAGTCGGGTCAACACGTCAGTGACGCGGCGGTCGAGATCCCAGCCGTGTTGCGCTTCGATCTGCTCCTGCACATCGCCGAGTGCATCCATGTCGCCTTCGGCGAGTAGGTGGTGATAGCGCGCGAGCAATTGGCCAAGATCGCCAAGGCCTTGTGCGACGACATCGAACACGCTGCCGGCGGTATCTTGCGGCACCTCCTGAGCCATGCGTGCAACGACGACGCCCGTCTGCACACGTACTTCGCCATCGTCGGACTTGAGGTCGCCGGCGATGAGTTTCATCAAGGTGGATTTGCCTTCGCCGTTACGACCGACGATGCACACGCGCTCGTTCGCCTCGATGGAGAGGTCGACGTGTTCGAGCAGAAGAGGGCCGCCGATGCTGAAGTCGACGCGCTGGAGTTGGATAAGGGACATCCGGACATTTTAGGCGATATGACGCCTAGGCCGATCCGTTGGTGGCAGATTCAATCTCGGCAGCGTGCGGCCGATAGGGATTTAGGATGGGATGCGTTGTCAGGAAAGAGGTGGCGAGGCCATTGCTTTTTCTGACAAAAATGTGGCGATTTTCAGAAAAAAGAGCTTTTCCCCTACCTCGTTTGAAGGCACACTCGCTTGACACGTAGACAAAGCCTTCACGGTGAAATTTGCGTTACGACGGCGCCAGCGGCGCCGTTATGATTTTATCGTCCATGGAAACATGGACTTATGTGACCTAATTCAAGTATTGTCTGGGCCTGTGGCGATGACGTTGCAGTTCAGGGTTTGTAACGTCGGATAAAACGGCGGCGAAGCGAGGAATCGGGTGGCTATCAAGTCCAACACGCCGGCCAGGGGGGCAACCTGGCGCCAAGGCCTGCTTGCACTGCTCGTGAGCGTCGCAGGCAGTTTCGCGAGCGTGGCCCATGCCGGCTATGCCGCCATCGTCATCAATGATGCCGATGGCCAGGTCATCACTGCAGTCAATGCGGACGAGCCGAACCATCCGGCGTCGCTGGCCAAGATGATGACGCTGTACCTCGCCTTCCAGGCGATCCAGAACGGTACGCTCAAGATGGACCAGGAACTGCCTGTGTCCTCGTGGGCAGCGGCCAAGGCGCCGACCAAGCTGGACCTGCGCAATGGTCAGACCATCACGGTCGAAGACTGCGTGCTCGGCATGATCACCAAGTCCGCCAACGACGCCGCCACCGTCGTCGCCGAAGGTCTTGGTGGTTCCGAAAGTCACTTCGTCGAAATGATGAATGCCCAAGCTCAGCTGCTGGGCATGAGCAACACCCACTTCGCCAACGCGTCGGGCCTGCCCGACCCGGAAGACAGCACCACCGCTCGCGACATGAGCAAGCTGGCCATGGCGCTGTATCACAACTTCCCGCAGTACTCGCACTACTTCTCGACCAAGGACTTCATGTTCCGCGGCCGGCTGGTGCGTGGCCACAACAATCTGATGGACAAGTACCCGGGCATGGACGGTCTGAAGACCGGCTTCACCAACGCATCGGGCTTCAATCTGGCTTCCACCGCCGTGAAGGATGGCCACCGCCTGTTCTCCGTGGTGATGGGCGGACGCACCGCGGGTTCGCGCGACAAGTTGATGGCGCGCCTGCTCGACGACGGCTTTGATAACCAGGAAACGCCGGCAGAGCTGGTGGCCCAGGCAGGCGAAAGGCCCGCTGCTACCGCCGTTGCCAGCACCAAGGCCCGCCGTACGACCAAGGGTGGCGTAGCCACCAAGGCGACGGCCGTCGCAGACGCTTCGTCGACATCGCGCCGCCACCATCGCCGCGGCGCCAAGACAGAAGCGGTCGCCAGTGCGGCGACGTGCTCAAAGAAAAAGAAGGGTGCCACGTGTCCGGCATCCACCACGCGCACCAAGGCCGCCGCAGGCCAGAAGGTAGCTTCGGCAGGGGCTTCGCCGGACAAGTGAGTTCGGTGGTTGCAGCAGGATTGATGAAAACGGGCCGCGCAAGCGGCCCGTTTTTGCTTTGCGCCCTCTCCCCTCCGGACTACCTTCGGGTCGCCCGGAGGGGAGAGGGGAAAAGGTACGTTCCACAACAAAAAACGGGCCGCTTGCGCGGCCCGTTCTCGTAGCGAAGCAAGCGTGGCTTACTTCAGCTTGGCATCGGCGCGCAGCGCTTCGGCCTTGTCCGTCTTTTCCCACGAGAACGTGGTGTAGGTCTTGCCGTCCGGACCCTTCACTTCCTGCGGGGTACGGCCGAAGTGACCGTAGCTCGCCGTCTGCTGGTACATCGGATGCACCAAGTCGAGCATCTTGATGATGCCGTACGGGCGCAGGTCGAAGTGCTTGCGGATCAGCTTCTCGATCTTCTCGTCGGCGATCTTGCCGGTGCCGAAGGTGGTGACCGAGATGGAGGTCGGCTCGGCCACGCCGATGGCGTAGCTCACCTGCACTTCGCAACGGTCGGCGATGCCGGCGGCCACGATGTTCTTGGCCACGTAGCGGGCAGCATAGGCGGCCGAACGGTCCACCTTGGACGGATCCTTGCCCGAGAACGCGCCACCACCGTGACGGGCCCAGCCGCCGTAGGTGTCGACGATGATCTTGCGGCCGGTCAGGCCGCAGTCGCCCACCGGGCCACCGATGACGAACTTGCCAGTCGGGTTGATGTGGAACTTGGTGGCCTTGTGCAGCAGCTTCGCCGGCAGCACGGGCTTGAGGATGTGCTCGCGCACGGCCTCGACGAGGTCCTTCTGCTTCACGCTCGGATCGTGCTGGGTCGACAGCACCACAGCGTCGATGGCGGTGGCTTCACCGTTCTCGTAGCGCAGGGTGACCTGGCTCTTGGCGTCCGGACGCAGCCACGGCAGCGGCGAGTTCTTCTTCTTGCGGACCTTGGCCTGCTGCTCGACGAGGCGATGCGAGTAGTAGATCGCCGCCGGCATGTAGTCCTTGGTTTCGTTGGTCGCGTAGCCGAACATCAGGCCCTGGTCGCCAGCGCCCTGTTCTTCCGGCTTCTTGCGGTCCACGCCCTGGTTGATGTCCGGCGACTGCTTGCCGATCAGGTTCAGCACGCCGCAGGTCTCGCCGTCGAAACCGACGTCGGAGGAGTCATAACCGATGTCGGTGATGACCTTGCGGGTCAGTGCTTCCAGGTCGATCCAGGCGCTGGTGGTGATCTCACCGGCGACGATCGCGACGCCTGTCTTCACCATCGTTTCGCAGGCCACGCGCGCACGCGGATCCTGCGCGATGATCGCATCGAGGACGGCATCGGAGATCTGGTCGGCGACTTTGTCCGGATGGCCTTCGGAGACCGACTCGGAGGTGAAGAGGAAGTTACTCATCGCGGGTTATATCCTTCCTTACGGATGAAGAGATGAAAGAGGGTGCCGCATGATACACGGCCTCCCTCGGGTTTGCAGCCTCAGCATGGGGTGCGGAGATGACGATTTCATGCCGATTCAGCCATTTGGACGGCTTTCTGGCTCTCTTCCGGGGCTGTGCCGGAGGCGCTAAAGCCGCTCAGGGAGCGGCAGCGCGAGCGGTCAGGATACCCCAAGGATGTCGCAGGATCTGCCCGATGGGCAGGAGTTCGGACGCCCGGGTCAGGCGTCTCGCCGCAGGCGGGTGAAGCCGTCGTCGCTCCAGTCCTCGCCACCCACACCATGGCGCACGAAGAACAGCCCGTCCGGGTCGTAGTGGCGTTTGGCAGCGGCCAGGCGTGGGTAGTTCGCGCCCCAGAACGAGGTCTGCCAATCGCGTTCGAAGTAGTCGCTCTCAGAGACATAGGAGCCGGCGCGCGGCGCGACCTTCAGCAGGGCGTCCATGCATTGGTCGATGCGTGCCTTTTCGTCACGCGCCTTGTCCAGGTTCGGCTCGGCGCCGGGCATGCCGGGAAAGGCCGGCTCGCTCTCGCCGCCCGTGATGACGAGCGCGAAGGCATCCATCGCGCCGGGATTCATGGCCGTGTCGCGTGAACGCGCGATGGCATCAGCCGGCGCGCCTGCCAGCCCCTTGTTGAAGTGGAATGAGAAACCCCAACGGCGCGTGGCCGCGAACATCGCGTCGACCAGTGCGTCCAGTTGCCGTTGGTCCAGCAATGACTGCGGCAGCCAGCCGGAACGGTAGCCGTGGATGAACTGGCCGACTTGCCCCTCGTCGCCAGCCCACAGTATGTGATCGCTCGGCGCGCCCGGACGGCGGTCAGACACGATGAAGTCGGGTGCATGTGCGCGGAAGAAATCGGCATCCCAGAAATGGCGGGCGGGCAGTGCGACGATCTGCACGTCATCGTGGATGTGCCAATCGGCGCGTGCGCGCACGGCGGCGAGATAGGGAGCCCACACCTTCTCGGCCTCCTGTTTGTTGAGGCCCTGGAACACCATGGAGAGCTTCACCAGGTTATTGCCACGGAAGTTGATCTGCTCGCCCCAGTGGGGATTGAACAGGGCATCGCGATAGAAGCGCATGGTGAAGGCAAGAAGGGCGCGGTAGGCCTCGTCGGAGTCGGCCTTGATCGAGCCAAACACAGCGCCAAACGTTTCCGGTAGTTCGTGCGTGCGCAGCGTCAGCCGCGTCACCACGCCCAAGCTACCGCCGCCGCCGCCCTTGATGCCCCAGAACAACTCCGGATCCTGGCTCGGGTTGACCACGTGGACCTTGCCGTCCGCTGTCACGACTTCCGCTTCCAGCAGGTTGCTCGACGCGCTGCCGAAATTCTTGGAGAAACTGCCGAAGCCACCGCTTTGCACGAGCCCGGCCACGCCCACGGTGGTACAGCCGCCGCCCTGTACATAGCGGCCACCCTTTGTAGTCACTGCGTTGTAGGCGTCGATCCACATGGCGCCGGCTTGCACCGAGACAGCGGGGACCGGCGCTTGTTTGCCTTCGCAACCTTGCGGAACGAAGGCGTCGTGCAGGCTCACGGCATTCATGTGGCGCGTCCAGATCAGCAGTGAATCCGGAGCGGCAGACGTACCCTGATAACTGTGGCCACCGCCTTTCACCACCAATCGCAGATGGTGCTTACGAGCGAAGTTCACGGCGGCGACGACATCCTGCGTGTTCTCCACGGCCACCGCGTAGGCGCTGGGGTGCGAGGTCCACGCATCAACCCAGCCACTGGTTTGCGTGAGCGCCGGTTGGTCGCCGAGGTAGAACGGATTCTTGATCTGCGCGAGCGCCTCCTGACACGCCGCGTTCTGCGCGCTGCAGCCCTCGAAGGGTGAGTGCAGCGCTTGCAGTCGGCCACCCACCGCATCCTTGAGCTGCTCCCATTTCGCCGCCGTGGGCCAGCCGGGATCACCGGGTCGCACCCGCGAGCGCAGCCCGGTGATAGAGGCATGGGCTCCCAATGCGCGGGCCCGGATCGGCGAGAACGCCAGTGGCAGCAAGGGGAGCGTAAGGGCGGCCTTGAGCAAATCGCGACGATGCATGGTGGACTCCGGGAGGGTGATGGATGCCCCCACTCTGCCCCGGCTGCACCAGGGAACAAGCGCAAGGTGATGAATCGCCGTTGTTTTGGGACGAGCGGACAGGCAACAGGGACCGTCGTTGGACATGCCTGCCGAGACACCCATAATCGAACGCTCCCCACCTCACGTAGGAGCGAGCGGATGAAGCGACTGACCTGGCTGGCATGCTTGCTGACGTCTCTGGTGGCCTCAGCCATCACTCACGCGGATGGCGCGCCGCCCTCGCACTGGCAGCCGGACATTGCCGCCTTCGAAGCGAGCGACCACACGCATCCGCCGGCGCGGCACGGCGTGCTGTTCATCGGCAGTTCGTCGATTCAGTTCTGGAAGTCGCTCGCGGAGGACTTTCCGGGGATTCCGGTGATCAACCGTGGCTTCGGTGGCTCGGCGCTAACGGACTCCACCTATTACGCGGACCGCATCGTGTGGCCATACAAGCCGAGCCTGATCGTGATGTACGCCGGCGATAACGACATCAACGACGGCGCCTCGTCCGACCGGGTGCTGGCCTCGTTCCAGTCGTTCGTCGCCCGTGCCCGCGAAGGCGTGCCCGGCGTACCCATTGTCTATGTCTCCATCAAGCCGAGCCTTGCGCGTCTCGCGCTGTGGCCGACCATGAAGGCGGCCAATGACAAGATCCGCGACTGGGCCGCCACGCAGAAAAGCATCCGTTTCGTGGACGTCGCCCCCGCCATGCTCGACGCGCAAGGCAAGCTGCGCCCAGAGCTGTTCCGTCCGGATGGTCTGCATATGCAGCCAGCCGGCTATGCGCTGTGGATCGCTGCGTTGAAGCCAGTATTGGCGGACTACGGCTTCGTGTCGAAGCAACCTCAGTAAACCAGTGCCCGCGCCTGCACGAAGGCGAAGAAGAACACCGCATTCGGATCGTTGCGCACGGCTTGCAGTTCCCTGCGCATGCCTTCGACCGTTGCGGTGTCCACCTTGCCGGAGGCTATCAACTGGTCGGCGGCCGACACCAGCAGTTCTTCCCAGAACTCGATCATCTGTTTGCGCTTGCCTGGCTGGCGGTTATCCAGGTGGAAGTTCTTCACCTCGGTCTGCACGTCGCGGTAGCCGCCGGCTAGCAGCAGGTTGCCCAGCTTGGCTCCGATAAACGGATCACCGCCGTTGTCGTACTGATGATCGTTGAAGGCCAGCCAGTAGCGCAGCAGGTTCGGCGAATACGGATCGAGGAAGAACGACGAGTTGAGCACTTCGGTAACGTAGATGACCGCACCGGGGCTCAACACTCGGCGCAGCTCGCTCAGCACCCGTGCTGGGCTCGGCATGTGTTCCAACACCCAGCACAGATAGGCCGCGTCAAAGCTGCGATCGGCGAAAGGCAGGTCGGTGGCGTCGGCCAGTTGCAGGCTATAACGCGCCGTACACCAGGCGGTGGCGGCGAGGTTCTGCTCCGCTGCTGAAAGCTGCGCGGCGGAGCGGTCGACACCGGTCACGTGCAGGTTGGGAAACCGGCGCAACAGGATTTCCGTCTGCGCCCCTACGCCGCAACCGACTTCGAGCAGGCGCGAGGCTTCGCTGTAGTCGATGCGGCTGAACAGGGTGGCTTCGAACATGCGCGCCTGGCGCATCAGGCGTGACTGTTCTTCTGAAGAAAAGCCGTGGATATAGGGGAATTCACCCGTGACGATGCTGTTCACGGCAGTGGCCCTGGGGTGGCTGGGAGTACTCCGCACGCTACGCCGGTCAGCGTTTAGAGAAGGTCGCCGCAGCTTTTAGGGCGTGCTGGCCACTGGGATGGCTTGCAGGTGCGATTGAATGAAGGCCAGCACGTCGTGCAGCGTCGGCGCGGCATTCCGCATGGGTCGAGACAGCGCGAATAGCAGGGCCTCGTGCCCGATGCCGGGGTAGGTTCGCAGGGTGCTATCCCCATGGACAGTTTGCGTGGCGCGATAGAGCGAAATCGCGTTGGAGGGCTCCACCTCGTCGTCGTCCGTGCCTTGCAGCAACAACATGGGCGGCTCGGCGCCACGCACGTAGGAGACCGGCTGGCCCCGTCGCTGTTGCGCAGGCGTCGCGCCGAACACGCCGAGCATGATGGGGTCGTCCTGCGGCACCGGCACGAAGTCATAGCAGCCGGCCAGGCCGATCAGGCCCGCGAGGTCGGCGGGTTTCAGCCCATGGGCCCCCAGCCATTCCGGATCAGTGGCCAGCAGGGCGGCGATCTGGCCGCCAGCGGAATGGCCCATGACGAAGACATCGTCGGGCGCGCCGCCCAGTTCGGCAGCGTGCGCATGTGCCCAGGCGACGGCACTCGCCGCGTCCCGCATGAAACCGTCGAGCTTCACCCCGGGGTACTTGCGGTAGTCGGGGATGACCGTCACCACACCTTGCGCAGCGAGCGCCGTGCCCACGAAGCGGTACCACGCGCGTTCGCCACGCACCCAGGTGCCACCGTAGAAGAACACCACCACCGGTGCGTGCGTCGCGTGCGCTGGCATGTACACGTCCAGGGCTAGCCCGTGCTCGCTGTCGAACACGATGTCCTGGCGCGTGGTGATGGCCCGATGCTGATCGGTGGTGTTGAGTCCCGCGAACAGCGTTGCCTCACAGCCTGCCAGCAGCAAGGCGGAGGTGAGCAGCAATGCCCGGCTCAACGACCGCAAGGGCAGGGGCCGGAACAAAAACGAAAGACGCATGGGGCGTGGCGTGGCGGGCGGCGTGGTCATGATGCCTTGAAGAGCCCCGCAGGGGTTTGCGTCGGCCGCAGGGTTCTTCGGGATTGTAGGAATTCGCCTACATGTTTTTGCGATATCCGCCGCTACTGCTATGGCCCTCAGGCTGGGAACGTTCTCAAGTTTGTAGGGGCCTCGCCATCAGGCGGGTGAGTTAATTTCATCAAGAAGGAAGGGGCGAATGGATTTTTGTAGGAAGGCCGCCATCAAGGGCGGAGCATGGAGCGTGGCGCTCATCGTGGCCGTATCGATGTCGGCCCATGCGGAGAGCGCCCAAGATCAGCGCGCCGAGCAGATGACGCAGATTCCCACCTGTACGACGAAGCTCGGCACGCTGGCGGTGGAAGAGCCCGAGCGCGGCGTGGACTGGTGGAGCGAGCGTCAACTGCCCGCCCCCACCAAGCTGATCAAGGTGTTCGTGGCCAAGTCCGGCTGCTTTACCTTGGTCGATCGCGGCGCCGGCATGGCGATGGCCCAGCAGGAACGCGACCTGGCCGCTAACGGCGACCTGCGCGTGCGTTCCAACGTGGGCAAAGGCCAGATCAAAGCGGCCGATTACGTGCTGGTACCCGATCTGATCTCGAGCAACAAGGACGCGGGTGGCACGTCGGTGGGTAGCGTGCTCGGTGGTTTGCTGGGTGGCAGTAAGGTCGGTCGCCTCGCAGGCAACATCAGTGTCTCCAGCAAGACGGCGGACGTCGTGCTAACGCTCACCGACGTGCGTTCGTCCGAGCAAGTAGCTACCGCAGACGGTAGCGCCAAGAAGAACGATATTGGCTTTGGCGCCGGCGCGCCCTGTGGGGCGCTAGCGGCGTGGGTGGCGCGGGCGTGGGTGGCTACGCGAATACCGAGGTCGGCCAGGTGATCACCATGGCGTACCTGCAGGCCTTCAACAAGCTGGTGGCCCAGATCGGTTCGCTGCCGTCCAACGCGGCCCAGTCGAATGCACAGCAGGCCGTGACCATGCTCAAGCCGGGCCGTCTGCTCGCCACCGCCACCGGCGGCGCGGCGGTACGCACGCTTGATCCGGGCATGATGCTTTACCCCACCGGCAACAAGCAGGGCGCCATGTGGGAAGTGGAAGACGAACTGGGCAACAAGGGCTGGGTGTCGTCCACCCTGTTGGAACTGTCCAAGTAATCGTTGTATGCCGGGTCGCCGCGAGGCGGCCCGGCATCTGCGATCAGGCGGCGAGGCGCACGCCGTTCTGCAGGCTGTCGAAATAATCGCGCGTGAGGCGCAACTGGTCCTGCGCGTTCTCCGCGCGATTCACTACGTCGCGGAACGCGGCGTTCTCCGGACGATCCTTTGCGTACCAGCCCAGGTGCTTGCGCGCGATGCGCACGCCCTGCAGCTCGCCGTAAAAGGCGTAGAGATGTTCCAGATGGTGCACGAGGATCTCGCACACTTCGGCTGGCGTCGGCTCCGGCAGCGTTTCGCCGGTCGCGAGGTAATGGGTGATCTCGCGGAAGATCCAGGGGCGACCTTGCGCACCGCGGCCCACCATCACCGCATCAGCGCCGGTCGCGTCGAGCACGTGTTTCGCTTGCTGCGGCGATGCCACATCGCCATTGGCGAAGATCGGAATGCGTACGCTGGCCTTCACGGCGGCGATGGTGTCGTATTCCGCCTCGCCTTCGTACTTGTCGGCGCGCGTGCGGCCGTGCACGGCGAGCGCGGCGATGCCGGCGTCCTCGGCGATTTTCGCGATGGTGAGTGCGTTCTTGTTCTGGCGGTCCCAGCCGGTGCGGATCTTCAGCGTTACCGGTACGTCCACCGCGTCCACCACGGCTTTCACAATGCGTGCCACCAGCGGCTCGTCTTGCAGCAGCGCCGAGCCAGACCACACGTTGCAGACCTTCTTGGCCGGGCAACCCATGTTGATATCGATGATCTGCGCACCGTTGTCCGCGTTGTAGCGCGCGGCCTCAGCCAACATGGCGGGATCGTAGCCGGCGATCTGCACGCTGACGGGCTCGGGCTCGCCGGCGTGGTCCATGCGCTGGCGCGACTTGCGCGTCTGCCACAGGCGCGGATCGGCGTTGGTCATTTCCGAGACGGCCAAACCCGCGCCCAGCCGCTTGCACAGCAGGCGGAAAGGCTTGTCGGTGACGCCGGCCATGGGTGCGAGCACTACGGGCGGGTCGATGCGGTAAGGGCCGATCTGCATCCGCCTATTGTACCGGCTGTCGGGAATGCCCTCTCGGGGCGGATTCATGGCTCCGCTCAGGGGGAGCGTGCTAGCGTCAGCACTCCTTTCGGAGGGCGCTATCCGCATGTTTATACGAAGGTTTTTCCTCGTCCTTTGCTGCCTGCCGGCCATCGCGCTGGCGCACCATGACGACAAGGGGCTGCGCGATGCCACCGTGTTGATCGTGCGGCATGCGGAAAAAGCGGAGCAGGGCGATGGCTTGAGCCCGCGCGGTGAGCAGCGGGCAGCCGCTTACGCTACTTATTTCGATCCCTGGCGCGGGCAAGGCGAAAGCCTGCTGCCGCAGCGCCTGATCGCTACCCGAGACAGCAAGGAAAGCGTCCGTCCGCGACTCACGCTCACGCCCTTGTCGCAGCGCTTGGGGCTGCCCATTGAGCAACTGTATGCGGATGAGCAGGTGGATGATCTCGCACGTTCGTTGCGCGAGGACAACCATGCCAATGTTTTGCTGATCGCCTGGCACCACGGCCACATCGACAAGCTGATCGACGCACTGGGCGGCAAGGCCGGCAAGATCACCGGTCGCAAGTCATGGCCGGAAGACGTCTACGATTGGGTAGTAGTGCTCCACTTCGACCATCACGGCGACATCGACCCATCGCGTAGCGGCGTGGTTGTGGAGCACTTGCTGCCCGGTGACGGCAATTAGTGCGCGATGGCTGCGTTCTCGAGGCGGGCGCGGTCGTGCTTGTGGCGGAACAGCACCAAGAACAGCACGGCCACGATCAGCGAATAGGTCGCGAAGGTCATCCAGATGCCGTGCCAGTCTTTGCTCTGGTCCGGATGGGTAAAGAACGCCTCGATCACCAGGCCACTGATCGAGCTGCCTAGCACCGCGCCGATGCCGTTGGTCATCAGCATGAACAGGCCCTGCGCGCTGGCGCGGATCGACGGATCGCTCTGGCCTTCCACAAACAGCGAGCCGGAGATATTGAAGAAGTCGAATGCCATGCCGTACACGATGCATGACATCACGATCATCCATAGCCCCGATCCCGGGTTGCCGTAGGCAAACAGGCCAAAGCGCAGTGTCCATGCCAGCATGCTGATCAGCATCACGGTCTTGATGCCGAAGCGACGCAGGAAGAACGGAATGGCCAGGATGAACAGCGTTTCGGAGATCTGCGAGATGGACATGATGATGGCGGGGTAACGCACCGCCACCAGATCCTTGTACTCATCCATCTGCGCGAAGTCGTGCAGGAACGTATCGCCATAGGCATTAGTGAGCTGCAGCGACGCGCCCAGCAACATGGCAAACAGGAAGAACACCGCCATGCGCGCGTCACGGAACAGTTTGAACGAGGTCAGGCCGAACGTATCCAGCCACGACTGATTTTCCTTGCGCTGGAAACGCGGCGGGCAGGGCGGCAGCGTGAACGCGTAGAGGCCCAGCACCAGCGCGGCGGCTGCGGCTACATAGAACTGGCCCGACGAGGTTTCCAGGCGTAGCAGGCTCACCGTCCACAGCGCGGCGATAAAGCCCACCGTGCCCCACACGCGGATCGGCGGATAGTCACGCACCACATCCTTGCCGTCGCTCTTGAGCGCGTTGTAGGCCACCGCGATGGCGAGCGAGATGGTCGGCATATAGAACATCATGTTGATCAGCATCACCCAGAACATCAGGCCGGGCGACTGGATCATCGGGACGGCACACAGGATGGCGGCGCCACAGATATGGAAGATGCCGTAGAGCTTCTCCGCATTGATGTACTTGTCCGCGATCACACCCGCAATCGACGGCATGAACAGTGAGGCGATGCCCATCGTCGAGAAGATCGCGCCGAACTGCGCGCCCGACCAGTGCTTGGTCTGGAACCAGTACGCGCCGATAGTGATGAGCCACGACCCCCACACGTAGTACTGCAGGAAGTTCATGGCGGTCAGGCGCAGTCGCAGGTTCATCAGCGTATTCGTGTGTATCAAACGGTGGTGGACAAAGGGACGGCGCGCTCGTGCCCGCAGGCCGGGTACGGGCCGGGCCTGGTTGGGCGAGCCAATGATCCCCTGCAGACGGCCTGGGACAAGCCCGGACCGTGCCAAAATAGCGGCCAGACTAGAGGACCGCCGCAGTGGCGACAAGCTGCGCCGCCGCGAAATACTGCGGTCCGATTTCCCCAGGAGAGCCTTGTGAGCCTGTTTCTGACCATTGCGTTGGTGCATCTGGTGGCCCTATCGAGCCCGGGCCCGGACTTTTTCTTCGTGTCGCAGACCGCCGTGAGCCGCTCGCGGCGACAGGCCATGTTCGGCGTTGTCGGCATCACCCTTGGCGTCGTCGTGTGGTCGGCGTTGGCGCTGGCGGGTCTTCAATTGGTGCTGCAGCGGCTGGCCTGGCTGGAGCGCTTGATCGCGGTCGCCGGTGGCCTTTACCTCCTGTGGATGGGCCTGAAGATGCTGCGCGGCGCGCTCAAGGCGCCGACCACGCAGGGCGAGCCCGTGCAGGTTCTGCAGCAAAGCGATTGGGCCACCTTGCGTGCTGGCCTGCTCACCAACCTGTCCAACCCCAAAGTGGTGATCTACTTCGGCAGCGTGTTCTCCGCCTTCCTGGGTGATCGTGTCGATGCCGCCACGCGCTGGGGGCTGTGGACGCTCGTTATCGTGGAAACGCTCTTGTGGTTTTCGTTGGTCGCTGGCGTGTTCGCCCTGCCGGCGATGCGCCGCGGTTACCTGAAACTCTCACGCTGGATCGACGGTTTTGCCGGTGCTGTGTTCGTGGCGTTCGGGTTGCACCTGATCTTTGCCAAGCGCGCGCTCTGATCTTTCGGCGGGCACGCTTGCACCCCGTGACAGAGCCCGGCAAAAGCATCGATTCGTGATGAACGGGCGCAACGAGTCCGACCTGCGTCGCGATTTCGGCGCATAGATGCCATGTACACTCGGCCGGTGCGGTGGTACCGCACCGGCGCGTGCAAGGGGGCGCGGCCGTCCCATGCATGGAGATGCTCATGGAGAAATACGCGATCACAGGCGCCCTCGCCTTTTCGCTGCTGATGGCCGGCCATGTCGCCGTTGCCCGCGCCGATGCGCCATCCCCAGACGTGAATGCCATCGTCAAAGCGGTGATGGAAGACCAGTACGGCACCCAGTACGACAGCAAGCACGCATGCTGGACCTTTGCGCATACCTCCGAGCAGGGGAATGCGTTGACGTATTGCATGAGTGCGGGCAAGCCACAGATGGTGGATACGGCAAAGGGCAAGTTGCTCTACGTCTACGCCGCCAATCGGTATGACATCCACGACGACGATCGCTATAACTACGGTCATGTCGATCCCGGCCTGATGGGCGCTTTCGCCGTGCGGATCGATGCGAAGGGGCAGTGGACCTATCAGTCGCTCGATAACGCCATGGAGTTTGGTTCCAACGGTTATTGCGGCTGCAACAAGGCGGATTTCGTCACCTTGAGCCAACAAGGCGATGCCGGTTGGTTGTTCATCAGTGGCGGGGTGTGGCAGGGCACCGTCGTCGCTGACTACAACATCGTGATGGCGCACAAGGGTGGCTTTGTCGACGTCAGCAAGATTCCCCAGGTTAAGGAATCCGCGCAGGACGTCGAATACAACGTCAAGGTTGCCTCTGCTCCGGCTGGGTCGGGCATGTTTCCGCTCGATGTGACCAAGACCAAGGGCGGTGCAACCGTCAAAACGTTCCAGGTGAAGTTCGATCCCAAGGCTTTCGCATACGTGTTGCCTGCGGGAGATTGAGCGCGAAACGCCCGCGCTACTTTTGACTATTCAAGGACGAAGACATGTCAAACACGACCGATGATCGCTGGAACACTGCCAGGCAGGACTTGGCTAATGCCGCCGCCAGGGCGGGTGTCGATCCAGGGGTGCTGGCCAAGATTGCCGGCTTCGAATCACAGTACAACCCGCATGCGCGTCCCATTGCGTCCCACAAACATGCGGAACTGAATTCGGTGACGCAGTTCGATGGCGTCAAAGCCATGTCGTCTGCCTACGGCTACGGCCAGTTCACCAATGACACGTGGACGGGCATGGTGCGCCAGTACGGCGAAAAGTACGGCGTGATCGATGCTCGTCACCTGACCGAGGCGCAGGCCAACGCGCCTGAATTGCGCAACGACACGACGTTGCAGGCGGGCATGCTGGCCGAGTTCACTCGCGAGAACATCGTGAAAGGTGCCTGGCTCGGCGGCGCGGATGCCGACGCGAACGTGTATGCCCTGCATAACCTGGGCGGCGCGGGTGGCGCAGCCTTCCTGAAGGCGGTGCGCGAGCATCCAAACGAGCGTGTGGACGCTGTGCTCTCTGCCAATGTCATCAAGCGCAATCCGGGACTCTATGGCGACGGCACTGGAACAGTGGAGGCTGCCTACACGCGCATGGGGCAGCAGATGGAGCGCTATGAGCACTACGCGGAAGACATCCGGCACGTGACGCCCAGTCAGACAGCCGCCGCATCCTTGTCTAAGTCGCAGCCGGCGTCGTCACCGCACGTGCAGGAGCCGCCGCACGCCACGCCGACACATGCAACGCGGCCCGCAGATGTGCTGAGGGAAGGTGCCCATGGCGAGGATGTTCATGCACTGCAGGAGCGACTCGAGAAGCTCGGCTACACCGGCGTCCGGAACACCAGCCTGCATGTGGACGGCCACTACGGTCCCGTCACGCGCAACGCCGTCGAGGCTTTCCAGCGCGATCACCATCTGACGCCCGATGGCGTCGCCGGCCCTTTGACCATGAAGCAGCTGGACAACCAGTTCCGCCTGCACGCACATGACGCATCCGCCAAGACGCAAGGAACGCCGCTACTGAACGATCCGGCGCACGCTAACAACGCCTTGTTCCAACAGACCATGGCGGGTGTCCGTACGGTCGACCAACAACAGGGTCGTTCCTCCGACCAGCACAGCGAGAACCTGGCGGCTGCGCTGACCGTTGCTGCGCAGGGCAAGGGGTTATCGAAAGTTGATCACGTCGTGATGAGCGACGACGGCAGTCGTGCTTGGGCAGTGCAGGGCAACATCGATTCGCCATTCAAGCAGATGGCTTCCGTCGATGTGGCGAAGGCCGTCAATACGCCTGTGGCGCAGAGCACGGAAGCGCTCGCGCAGACGGCCAAGGTGGCGCCCGATGCCGCTCAGCAGCCAGCGATGCAGGTTCTTCAGCCCTCTGCCGAGGGGCCGCATCGCTGAGCGCGCTTCGGCATGGGTCATTGCCCGTGCCGGATTACGGCGCCCGTGACGGCGAGGCTGGGTGGCCACGCGATATCAGGGCAACAGCTTGCCCGGATTGAGAATGCCATCCGGATCGAAAGCGGCCTTCACGTTGCGCATCAGATGCAGCGTGGAGGGCTGCAAGGCGAGCGGCATGAATTCCTTTTTGACCAGCCCGATGCCGTGCTCGCCCGATAGCGTGCCTTCAAGCGAAATCACCAGCGCGAAGATTTCAGCGAGGCAGGCATGTGACCGCTCGCGTTCCGCATCATCGCGTGGCAGCAGGTTGACGTGCAGGTTGCCGTTGCCGGCATGGCCGAAGCTGACGATCAGCACATCGTGCTTTTTGGCCAGCGACTTGATGCCATCCACGAGTTCCGGCAGATGGCTGACGGGTACCACCACGTCTTCGTTGATCTTGTTCGGCGAGATGGTGCGCTGGGCGGGCGATAGAGCCTTACGCGCGGACCACAGCGCCTGGGTTTCCTCAGCGGTTTCGGCGACGCGCAGTTCTTCCAGTCCATCCCCGCGCGCCGCACGCGATACGGCATCCACGGCGCTCGGTAGCGTTTCCGGTTCACCGTCCACTTCAATCATCAGCATCGCGCCGGCCAGCGGCACGCCATCGCCGCCGTAATCGCGGGCAAGCTTCAGTGCGACATCGTCAATGAATTCTAACGCGCAGGGCGTGACTGGCTGGGCCATGATCCGCGCGACGGCTCGCGCAGCGGCGGATACGTCGCGATAGGTGGCGCGAAGCGTGCGCAACGCGGAGGGCTTGGGCGTGAGCTTGAGCGTGGCTTCCGTGATGAGCGCCAGCGTGCCTTCCGAGCCGATCAGCAGACGCGTGAGGTCGTAACCCGTCGCGCCCTTGCTGGTGTACGTGCCGCAACGGAAGCCGTCGCCGGTGCCGGCCACTGCGCGTAAGCCCAGCGTGTTCTCGCGCGGACTGCCGTACTTCACCGTGCGCGGGCCCGCTGAGTTGCAGGCGAGGTTGCCGCCGATGCTGCACCACGGCGAGGACGACGGATCGGGTGGCCAGAAGAATCCGTGTGGTTTCAACGCCTGCTGCAGGTCACCGTTGAGCACGCCTGGTTCCACCACGGCGAGTCGATTGTCCGGATCGATGCGCAGAATGCGATTCATGCGCTCGAAGCTGGCGACCACACCGCCGTCCACCGGCACCGTGGCGCCCGTTGTGTTGGTGCCACGCCCGCGTCCGATCAACGGTACGCGATGTTCGCGGCACGCGCGCACCAAGGCTTCCGTCTGCTCGTGCGAAGTGGGAAACACCACGGCATCGGGCAGGGCGTTGCGCCGCGAGTTGTCGTAAGCGTAGGCAAGGCGCTCGGCCATGCCCGTGGCCATCGCGTCGCCAGGAAAGTGTTCACTCAGCGTGCTGAGCAGGGCGTCGGGGAGGTTCATAGGGCCAGTATCCCACTCTCCCGCCATGATCGCCGCCTGCCCGTGGGATCAATTCGCTGGCGGTGTCTGTGGCGCCATCATCTTGGCTGGGGGCAGTGCCGGCTCAGCCGGAAGCAGCGCATCGACCCGTTGGCGGATATAGGGGTAGAACGGGTTGGAGCTGACCCGCAGGATGTCGTCCAGGTTGAGTATCAATGCCCCGCGCTCGCCACGCGGTGCGGCCGAGCCCAGGCGGATACCGAAGTCCTCTGACATGTCCGGCTCGGTACCGTACAGCGGATCATTGGACGGGAACGGTAGAGCGATGTGTGAGAGCGAGAAGATGTTGTCCGGATACAGAATGGATAGCGGCACAGTCGTCGCTGTGGTCTGGCCGGCATCGGTCGTACGCGCAACGGTGTGGTCGTCGTTCTCCGCCGCATTGCTGATAACGGTGGTCGTGAAAGCCTGAGGGCCAGACGGCAGCATGCGGCTGAGGGCGGTGAGCGAGCTCGCCTTGAGCAGCGTGTCGAAGCGGTGGTCGCGATTGACGTCGAACAGCACCACCTCGCTGCCGTTGGCTGGCACATGCGCATAAAGCGTGTGCATCACCGCGGAGGCGCTCACCGTATCGTCCACCACGGACTGAAAGGCGAGGATGGGCGGCAGGCGGGAGAGCTGCTTGTCGCGCGCCATGCGCAGCATCTGGCTGCGGATCGCATCGGTAAGCAGATAGGTCTGGCGTGCCGCATTCACCGGGAACGAGTTGTACTTGTACGGGTTGTATTCCGGTAGCAAGTCCAGCCACGCCGCCTTGGCAAATCGCGGCAGCATGGCGGGCAGGCCGGCGAGCCCGGCGAAGCGGGCGAAACTGGTCACGCCGATCATTGGTGACAGCAGCACAAGTCGCGTGGGCATGGTCAGGTCACTGTGCTCGCAAGCATCGAGCGTGTACTTCACCGCGAGCGCACCGCCGTTCGAATAGCCGACCATATGGATAGGCGCATTCGGCCCCACGCGCCGGCGCGCCTCACGCATGGCAAGCCGCGTAGCGGCCAGCCAATCCGGCCAATCCACCTTGGTAAGCGCCGCCGGTACCGTGCCGTGACCCGGCACGCGCAAGCCGATAGCAACAAACCCATGCGCCCGATACAGCTCAGCGATGTCGCGCAGGCTGTACGGCGAGTCGGTCAGACCATGGATAAGCACTACCGCGCCCACCGGTGTCCCCACAGGTTCCAGCACGTACGACCGGTTCCAGTCGTGAGCAAAATGGCCCGGATACATCGGCGCGCCGTCGAAATACCGGTTGGAGACGACACGCTGGGAAGGCTCCAGTTTGTCGGTGACCTGCGTTTTCACCTCATCGAAAGCGCGCTGTTCGGCAGCCAGATAGCCGGGCCAGTCGCTGGCGTCGAGCTGCGAGGGTGACAGTTCGTCGGGGACGAAGGTCTGCCACGGGGCAAGCGGTTCACCCTGCTGCGAATCCCAGGCGCGGATGCCCAGCAGCGAAACGAGGAAGACCAGGACGATGACGGCCGTCCATTTGCCCAGCTTGATCAGTACCCGAACCATGGCTTCCCCGCGAACGATGCCGCCATCGGCGACAGGCGGCAGCAGTCTGCCTCAAAAAGCATGGGAAAACCGTAGAGGAAAACCGATGCCGGCCGTACGCCGCCGGCTCGACATCGATGTTAGGCCTATGGGCTGGCTCAGATAGCCAGCTTGGGAATATCCACCTTGGGCAGCAAGCGCGCGGTGAAGTAGCGATCCTCGTAATAGCGGATCTTGTCGCACAGCACCGGGTGAGGGATGCCTTCGTAGAAGAACACCTCCTTCTCCGGGCCCATGGCCTTCAACTCCTGCGGAAGCATCAGAGCGCGGCGTTCTTCCGACTGGCTGCGCGACTTGTCGTTACGCCCCTTGGTCACGTTCTCCTTGCGCACGGTGGTATAGCCGAGCATCTCGGAGTAATCGTTGGCGTCCTGTTGCTCGCGCGGCGCGTAGACAATCTGCAGTGCGTGGTTGGTGATAAGGGCGCGGGATATGTCCTTGCCGTAGGCGGCATCGAGCTGGGCCATGCTCTGGATGATAGGCAGCAGACGAATGTTGTAACCCGCCATATAAGCCACGGCGGTGGCGATGATCTCCACCTTGCCGATCGAGGTGAACTCGTCCATCAACAGCAAGCACTGGTGCTTCAGCTCAGGGTTGTTCTGCGGCAGCTCTTTGGTATTGAGGTTGATCAGCTGGCTGAAGAACAGGTTCACGATCAGCCTGCTCTCGGCCAGCTTGTTGGGCTGAATGCCGATGTAGATGGTCATCTTCTTCTTGCGCACATCGGTGAGCAGGAAGTCGTCCGTGCTGGTGGCCTCATCCAGCACCGGATTGATCCAGGCGTTCAACGGCTCCTTGAAGGTGCCAAGAATGGAGGCGAAGGTTTCGTTGGCCTGCGAGAGCAGATTAGCGAATGCCGACTGCGCATTGCCGCTGAGGAAGGGCTGCTGCGCCAGATGGCCGTACAGCTGCCGCAAATCGGTGCCGTCGCCGGAAGAGAGTCGGTACACATTGCCCAGCGTTGGCTTGACGCGCAGCGCCTGCGGCAGGCCTTCACGCTCGTCGGCGTCCCATTTTTCGAACAAATAGAGGGTGAAGGCCATGAACGCATTACGCGCCTGACTGACCCAGAACTTCTGGTCGTCCGAGCCATCGGGATAGAGCATGGCCGAGATGCTCATCAGATCCGATACGCGGAAGGCGGGGTCGTTGGACACATAGCTCAACGGATTCCAGCGGTGCGTACGGCGATCTTCGGCGAACGGGTTGAACAGGTAGATTTCGTGGCCCTGGCTGGCTCGCCAGCCGCTGGTCAGCTCGAAGTTCTCCTGCTTGATATCCAGCACCACCGCGGACTCGCGGTACTCCAGCAGGTTGGGAATGACCACACCCACACCCTTACCCGAGCGGGTAGGCGCCGCGAGTATCACGAACTGCTGGCCGCTCAGGCGTACCAGATCACCCTTGTATTTGCCCACCAGGATGCCGTTGTCGGACGCCTTGAGCATGTCCTTCTTGCGCAGGTCGCCGCCATGCGCGAAACGGGCATCGCCATGCATCGCCTGCTTCTTGCGGCGGGACAGTGGATACAGCGATACCAGCCACAACAGCACCGGTATGCCAAAGCCGAGATAGCCCGCCCAGCGGAGGCGACCGATATAGGGCTGCACCTGCGGCAAGTCGAGTGCGCGCACGTAGTTGAGGTAGGTATTCCACGCTAGCGGCTCGTTACCGAGACCCAGGAATTTCAGGGCGAGGAAACCGGAAAGGTACTCGCCAGCGATGATCGCCAGCAGAGCCAGTCCAATGGCAACGTACACTTTGGTCTTGCTCATGCAATCTTCCTGAAGCGTTTCCTGGCGGGTCCGCGCCGGGTTTCGGGGTGGATACGAATGTCGGTCGAACCGTTGGATCGAGGCCTGTCAGGGGCCAGCCATCGGTGCGTTTGGTTGCAGTTGCTGGTTGGGTGCGTTTTGCGCCAGCGCGTGCCCTGCTTGCGGCTGAGCCTGCTGCTGCCATGTCGCACTGCTTCGTTCAATCGGAGTAGCCATGGCCTGTGCCGTATCCACATGCGCAATGCGCTTGAATGGCGACTTGAGGTCACCTTCCACTGCATAGGCACGCGAGGCATCGTCGCTGAGCACCACGTGGTGAATCTGGTTCATGCCGCCCTGACGCGCCGCTACAGTCAATGCCGCCGCAAGATTGTCGCTGCGTTGGTCTGATGAGCGCTGATGCGAAGCGTCGAGTTGCTGGACGGCACCGCGCGCCTGCTGGAAGAGCGCATGGTCGGGATGCGCCGCGTCGTTGAGCATGGATTTCTCCGCGGCCGGCTTGTTGTCAAACCATGAGCCCGGATGGCTCAAGGTATCGAACACTTTCGAGGCCTTCTCGCTTGCGGCTTCCTCTGCAGCGTGCAGCGCCTTGCCTGCGCTCTCGAACGCATGCTCAGCACCCGCGGCGACGTTCCTGGCGGCGTCACCGACCCTATGCGCAGCCGATGTCGCTGCGTGCTCGACGGCAGCCACATCACGTACCACCTCGTTCTTGACGGCAGTACCTGCGCGTTCGGCGGCTTCGACAGCTTCGTGCGCCACATGCGTTGCGGCATGCCAGCCTTCGGTCGCTTTCTCGGCCACGGTGTGGCCCACCGCCTCGCCCGCATCCACGACCGTTTTGGGAATCTCCCAGCCAAGGGACAAGCCCTTGCGCAAGTCGCCCACGTCGTTGCGATAGCGGTCGATCATCTGCTGGTGCTCGCGATACAGCGCCTCACCTTGCGGCCCGACGATCGAGTGGCCAAGCAGCTTGCTGTCCGGCACAAAGTTATCGATGGCGTGAGCGTTGAAGTCGATCGCCTTGAACGGATTGCGCGGGCTCAATAATGTGCTGTCGTCGCGATAGCCAGCCTTGGTCAGCGTGTCGATATCCTGCTGCACGGCATAGGTGCGTACTTCGCCAAAGTGCGGGCTGGCCGCACTCACCACGTCTGTGGCACGCACGTGGTCGATCACTTGATGGCCGCCCTCGGGCACGCCCTGCCACAGCCCGGCAGCACCATAGGCGTTGAAGGTTTCGCCCTTGAGTCCGAACTTGGATGCGTTGATTTCCGCAAGCGTGCCGCCAAGGGAGTGGCCGGTTACCGTCACCGGCATGGGGCCGGTTTCCTTCTCCAGCGCATGCACCTGATCGAGAACGCGCTGGGTGAAGGCGATGGCGTCAGGCGATTGAGCGTTGACGCCAGCGATCACCATGCCCGCATCGGTACCACCGTCTTTCAGTGGCTCGCGATCGAACTCCGTACCGCGGTACGCAATGATGACCTCATGCGTATCCAGGCGCTCATAGGCCGTGGCCTGAAAGCCCGTGCCGGTGTCCGCGTAGTCGAGGGCCTTGTAACTGACACCACCCAGTTCGACGCGCTGCCCTTTGACCGGTGTCTGGTAGGCGTTCTGCGAGAGCAGGGCGTAGTCGGATGTGCTGACCGTCATGGGGTGATCTCCTCAGCGGTCAACGTGGCGGAGAAGGTGCTGGTGGGATCTTTGTAATCCTCACGACGTGCTCGGCCGCTGTCCGTCAGGGAGGGCGCGTCTGGCTTGGTCGAGTCTTCGTAGAAATGTTTGGAGAAGTAAGTGACAACCGGCGTACCGGCCTTGATGTCCTTCAGGAAGATCGACGGGCTGAAATCCATCTTGCCGACTTTCAGCTCAATGCCGGCCGCCACCAGTTCCCACTGGCAAACGCCAAGGCCGTAGTAGTCCTCATCGACAAAGCGATCCGCATACAAGGTGCCCTTGTAGACGTTGTCGCTCACATGCGTGAGCGTCAGGGGAATGTGCTCCTGCGGTACGACCGTGGCGCCACTGATGGGCGTCAGAGGTACGCAACGACCATTGCTGACCTGGTAATCGACCGAGCCAGCCACGCTGTCGAAGGGGCCTGGCGCTCCGTCGATCCTGAGCGTGATGTCGTAACGCTGCTTGGGAGTCGGATTCTGCTTGATGTCAGGCTTTTTCATAGGGCTACCGCAGGCGGAAGAGGTCAGGGCAAGGAACAGGGCAAATGCGATCCCGTTGGACGAGTGTCGCCAGCTCCTTGGTCTAGGGATAGCTATCGACATGGTCGATACCTCCGTGGTGTGCAATGAGCCTTCCAGGTCGGAGCCATTGCGATGATGTTGCATATCATCATTGCTGGTACTCCTCGGCGGTCAGCATCGTGGAGAAGGTATTGCCGGAATCCCCATAGTCTTCCCGACGTGGGTTGCCGCTGTCGTTGAACGGGGGCATCGCGGGATTATGTGCACCAGTATCGACTTGCTTCGACAGGTAGATGAGGACTGAATTGCCGGGTCGAACGTCCTTCACGAAAAATCCTGGACTGAAGTTCATCCTGCCGACTTTCATATCGAAATCTGCGGCCATGATCTCCCAGTGACATACACGAAGCCCGTAGTAATCCTCGTCGACGAAGCGGTCCACATGGAGCTTGGCCTTGTAGACCTTGGTGCCCGCCTTAGTCAGCGGATCTGTATACGGCTGATTGGCGAAGGCCGGCTTTCCGTCAGCGTCGTGAGCTGAAGACGAGGTCGGTTTGGCCGAGCTCAACACTTATTTTATTTGCCAAAAGCAAAAGGACAGACGGCGGTATACAGCCTCGCCGATACCGGGTTGAAGCACTCTTCGTCGGTAACCACGTATGTGCCGGTGGCCGGATCTAAGGGGGCCCAGCAGTCCGGCGGCCAGCCCAGCGTACAGAACAGGAAAGGGTTGTTGTCGTAATACGGAATGACGGTATAGAACGGCGTAGCGATGGCGCTGGTACCTATCGCCATCAAAACAACGGCAAGCAGCGGTTTGAACAGTCGCATATAACGGTCCTTCGTCAGCGGGTGGAGTAAGCATCTAGCCGGTGGTCGTCCCTTCGCTTAAGTAGACGCGAAGGTTCGACCCGGAGGCTTTCAACGTATATGTTCCGCGGTAGGTACGGGCTGTTGGTGCGCTAGCGTGGCGGAGTGTTCTCGCTCCAGGTCTAATGAACTTGGATCGGACGGCTGCAGGCGGTGTAGTAAGTGTGGCAATTGTTCGCGCCGGCGCTTTTGCATGTGCTCATGCCTCTCTGCGACGCTTTCTCGATAGTGGTGTCGGCGGCGGCGTTATACCCAGAATCACTTACCGTGAACGCAACGCAGCCGTTCTCGTAGGGTATTTCTACTTTGCATGCGGCCCCGCCTTTCTGTTTGCAATCAGCCATGGCTGCTCGCTCTGCAGCGCTCTGGCTTAGTTGGTCGATGGCGACGCCAAGCACACCGTGTGGTTCATCCGACGCGATGGCGCCCCATCGCGATTCCCACTTAGGGGGCGGCGGTTGGGGTGCTTGAGATTGCTCCGGAGGTGGCTCATTGCCAGGTAAGCAGGTGCTCACGCCTCCGGCGGTCGAGAGGATATCCCCAGGAGCGCATCCGGCAACTTGTGCGTTCGCGTGCAAGGACATCGCGCCCATGACAAGCATTAGGCACATCAGAGTGAAGGCTTTCATATTTGCGTGCCTCCGGATTTGACGGCGTCTTGGTTGGCTACAGATTGAGCGAGACCGCGAGGCGTTGTGGCGGGGTTGCTGAACCCACCGCTGCCGTGCTGCTGTGTTTGGCTGGTTTGACTGGTGGCAGGAGCCCCACCTCCGGCGTATGCAGGGTTGTATCCGCCGCCGCCACTATAGGCAGAACCGCCCGCTTGCTTGCCGGCGCTCACCTGTGGCGCCGGAATGAAGTTACCCATAGCGCCGTTGAAGAAAGCCGCCGCCATCGGTGGCGTGGTGATGATGATTACCGTCATCAACAGGCCGACACCACCCTGCTGCATGGCAGCGGTATTGAAGCCGGGGTTGCCCAAGCCCGCGAGGCGGGTGATGAGGTCGGCCGACCAGATGGCACCGGCGACGCGATAGGTGAGGTCAAGCACGATGGCGATCATGCCGCTGAGTACGGCCATGGAGAACATGGTGCCGACAGCATAGGTGAGCCATCGCCGGAAGAGGTCTTTGGTCTGATCAAACATCAGGCTGAGTATGAACAATGGACCGAGGCCTACGATAAGCGCGAGCGCCACCTGATACATCAATAGCATGGCGCCCGCAGTCATCGCCGGTGCAGCAATACCCAGGGTGGCGAGCAGCGAGGCGCGCGCTTTGGCGTTGTCGGATACGACATCGCCAATAGGTACCTGCACCATGTCGATGGCGCTGGAGGCGGCGGACACGAGCACGAGATTTTTATCGATCTGCGATGCGGGCGAACTGTCCGATCCGTTGACGATCTGATTGACGGCTTCCGGTAGCTGTTTGTAAAGCAGGTCGTACAGGTCGCCACCGCCGACCGACCAGGCTTTGGCTGCCGCAACGATCAGTGAAACTTTGATCATGTGCGTCACGGTGGTCATCATGGACTCGTGCGACTGCCCCGTGACCATGCGGTAGCCCCGGAAGAAGACCCACAACGTCACCAGGATGAACGCGAAGTTCGCGACCCAGCCGGTGGCGTTGCCCATCATGTCAACGCCGTACTGCTCAACCTTATTGGTGAGGTAGTTGTAGATCAGTGCAAAGTATGCGGAGTCCATGGGCTTTCACGATGTTCAGGTGGGGCCTCGGCGCAACATGATGGAGTGGTTTCCCATCACGTCACGAGCGCTGGCTTTGGATCAGTTGCCGACGGACAGTGCTGCGCCGAAGGTGACGACCTGCATGGCATTGCCGAGCATGGTGCCTTTCATGGCGGTCTGGGCGAGCATGGACTGTCGTTCCTTGAGGGTGGCGATGATCGCGTCGTCCGCCTTGATCTGCTGGTCGACATTGGCCATCTCTACGCTCAGTGCGTTCTGCGACTGGCTGGTCTGGGCCTGTGAAACTTGGCGGCTGCCAGAGGCGAAGGCGTCGAGACTGTTCAGGCCACTGACGAGACTGCTCAGATTGTTGGAGTAGTCATTCATGCGGTTGAGCATCCCGGCCACGATGTTGTACTTGTGGATCTGCCGCATCACGATCTGGTAGCAGATCTGGGTCTGCTGGCCCTTGATATCACTGCTCATGTCCACGCCGAAGACATTGGCGACCATGCTAACGGGATCGGCGCCCGGACATTGGTTCGTTGCCGTGGTCTGCGCATCGGAGTCGCTGATGATGGGCAGACTATTCGAGATGGGCAGCAGATTGAGACCCATGCTGCTGATGGTGTTCTTGATGGTGCTGTAGGTCTGTTCCAGCTGGCTCAGCTGATCGGCCAGGCTGGTGATCTGCGTCGCCTGGTTTGCCGTTACCAAGCCCTGCATGGTGGGGTCGTTCACAATCCACTGGGCATTCGCCGGCATGACCGTGAACCCGCCAACGGAAAGACAAGCCAGAAGCGCCACAATCTTGATTTGTATGCGATGCGTGAGTGGACGAATCATGTCGGATGCCTCTTTGGGTGGCGGGTAAAGTGTTGCGGTTAAAGCTCAATGGGCCGCGCGGCGAAGCGGTGCTTCAGTCTTGGTCTTGCCCTTGCCGCTGCCTTTGCGCTGGTCGTAGAACGTCTGCAGCCATTGTTCCGGGCCCAGGCTGTCGACCGGAGCGCCTGCGGCATCTGCGTGCTCCTTGAGTACGCGATGCATGATGTCGATGTTGTCGGTAGATGCGGAGATCACTGCCAGGGAGTCATCCATACCGCGCAGGTTCAACTGGCAAACAGCCGATGCGTGGCCTTGTTTGACCAGGAAGCACCGCGAACGCTCGTCCAGGCTGACCACCACCTGATACTCCGCCTCGGTCAGCTTCAGCCCCTCCACGTAGTCTTCGCGGCTCGCATTGGGGTTGGGCAGCAGAACCATCGTGGCGGTCTGCTCGATGAGCGAGGCAGCGATGTCGCTGGCCAGTGCGTCTTCCGGGCTTTGCGTGGCGAAGATGCCAAGGCCGTTCTGCTTACGGATGGTCTTCTGCTTGTTCTTGGCGAACTCCTTCAGGCCGCCCTGGCCATCGAGGATCTTCCAGAACTCGTCCATCACATAGATGAGCGGCCGACCGTCGATGAGCTCTTCCAGTCGGTGCAGCAGGTAGTTGATCACCGGTACGCGCACTTCCGGGTTATCGATCACGTCGGTGTAGTCGAAGCCGATGATCGGGGCCTTCTTGAGGTCGATCGTATCCACCGGGTTATCAAACACCCAGCCCAGCGAGTGGCCCGTGGTCCACTTGCGCATGCGGATGAACAAGCCGTCGTCACCCATGTTGGGCAGGCTCTTCTGGAAGTTGGCCATGGTTCGCAGGTGCATCGGCGTATCGAGGATGTTCTCCACCGCGCGGTGGATGTCCTCTTCCTCGCGGGAGCTGTAGATCGTTTTACCGGCCAGAACTTTGATGAGCTCAACCAGGAACTGGACGTTGGCTTCGGTACGCTGGCACTGGAAAGGATTGAAGCCGGTGGGCTGCCCGTTCTCCAGTGCCAGGTAGTTGCCGCCACAAGCGCGCACGAAGATCTCCGCGCCACGATCCTTGTCAAAGAAAAAGATAGTCGGCGTTGGCGAGAGCTTCTGCACTTGGCTGAGCAGGAAGTTGATCAGTGCGGTCTTGCCGGTACCTGACTTGCCGATCACCATCGTATTGGCGATGGCTTTTTCACCCAGCGAGTTCTCGTTGGGATGGGTGGCATGGAAGTTGAAGTAATAGGCCTGGCCGTTGGTGGTCTGCAGCGTAGTAACGCAGTCCCCCCACGGGTTGTTGGCCTTCTTGCCGGTGGCGAAGTTGTGCAGCGGCGAAAGCCCAAGAAAGTTCAGTGAGCTGACGTTGGCCAGACGCGTGCGGTACTTCCAGTTGCCTGGGAACTGCGCATAGAACGCCGAGGTGACAGCTAGATCTTCCTTCACCGAGACGAAACCCGCGTTGGAAAGCTCTGCACGTGTGACCGCTAGCTGCTGCGCCAACAACTCCTGGCTAGTCGCGTAAACGGCCATGGAAAAGTGATATTCGCCGAGAACAAAGTTGCCGGACGCCAACTGGTCCATGGCGTGGTCTAGCTCGATGATCTGGCTCACGGCCTTGTCGCCGGAGGAGATCATCATGCCCTTGGTACGTTCCAGCGCCTTGATCGCATCGTGGCGGCCCATAGGGCTGAACGAGTGGGTGATGACGTACTCGAAGTCCAGGTACTTCAGGCCGTTGAGAATGCCGGGGTAGGTGCCCTCCGGGTATTCCTTGACGTTCAGGATGGCGCCGAAATGGCTGACGCCGCTCGGCGTGGTGATTGCGAAATCGCCACTTTTGGCCGAAAAGCGCAGACGGCTGATCGGGAGATAAGCGGGCACGGGTGCAGATAGCACCGGCACAGGTTCATCCATGCGGTTCAACAGATAACCGAACAGCTCTAATGTTTCGGAGAACACCAAGCCGTTGGACGCTTCGTACATACCGAGGCGGTACGGAGCATAGTCCTTGAGTACAGCCTCCACGTTGCCGGCTAGCTCGTTGACCGTGGCGACCGCGTGAGCTTGCGCGGATTCGAGCTGACCGACATCCGACGTCTTGTCCTTGAAGCGTTTGCCGCCGACTACCGGGCGGTAGATCAGCGTCAGGTACAGCTCGTTCTGCATCAGCTTCTGACTCGACAGTGCATCGTAGTACTGGTCGGACATCTGCTGATTGAATGCTTGCTTGAACTCACTGTGATCACGCAGCCGTCGACGACGTCGTACGTCGTGAACCCAGAAGGCTACGTTAACGAAGTCGGGCGCACGCAGCGTCTGCAGCATGCGATTGAAGGTGTTATGGCGGTGCTCCAGCTCCCACTCATCGCGCCCGACGAAGGGTAAGCCTTCAAGGCGCCACGTCATCAGGTAGTCGCCCTCAACGGTCTTGATCACCGTTGGCGATACATGGGTGGACAGCGGAACGTGTGCGCTGATGGGGGCGTCTGGGGTAAACATGAGGGGAGCTGCCGGTCAAGGGTAAGGGTGAGGTCTTCGACGGAGCAAAACAAAACGTGGAGTAGAGGCATGGGCTGCTATCTGGCTTGCCGCCCATGCCTTACGCCATTACTTCTTCCTGTCGCGCGAATCGCGGTAGCTGTTGGGAGTGAACGCCCACATGCCGTCATGCAGCTGCAGATTCCGTACGCGTGTGCGGAACTGAAGACGCAGGCCAAGCAAGCGGAAGATCAACTCGTCTCGCTTGGCCATCTGGCGCATCACCATGATGGCTGGCGGTATCAGCAACAGAAAGTAAAGATTGAAGTACATGCCAAGCAGCAGCCCGCCGCCCGCGACCAGAAAAAAGGGCACGTAAGGTACGCCCATGAACATGGGCGGGCGGGTGCAGCCGCGAAACAGCACGTTCTTATGCATAGTGCTGCAGAAACTGCACGGCCGAATGCACGTGATCCAGCAGCATGGTGGTGTTGTTGGAGGTGCCGCCGCAGGTGGTGCTGGCGCTGGAGCTGCCGCCGATGACCATCTTGGCGATCTGCGCGGCAGCGCCGATGAGCACGCCGCCGATGAGTGCCGGCGCCACCTCGGTGATGCGCTTATGCGCAAAGGCGATCTGATAGCCGGAGAAAATGATGGCGATCGTCACGATGGCAAACGATGCGACGTTTAGCAGCGTGTTGACGGTACCGAGAACGCCGCAGAGGTTGGATTGCGCATCATCGGCGAACGCCATGCCCGGAAGGATGATGGCAGCCGTCATGGTCAAGATGACGGCGCGATCCAGCATGCGCTTGCGCTGGGCGGTGGTATTGATGAAGGGTTTGATTGCCATGGGTGTCTTTCCTTGTCGATCGATTGAGAGTGGTTGGAAGTGGGCACCGCGACGCGTCTCGCTGCACGTCCGTAGCATTGGCCCTGCCGGGACTCGACCATTCCGCGACAGCGGAACTATCGGTGCTTGGTATCCGAAGGAAGTCGCGGCGTCTTGCGAGTCATGACGTCGCGGGCTTTCCGTCGGTGTATGTCAGATTTCAAAACACGAAGGCGTCGTCATGCCCTCCCAGTCGAAGATCTGCGCGATCGACTCCCGGCTGTGATGCCGCTGTTTCCTGCTTAGGGGCTGCCACAGGATCGTTGGGGCCACGCACTTGCGGTTCGAAGATGTCGTTATTCGACGGTGAGGCGGGTATTGCCGGATCAGGGGCCGGCAGATGCGTGCCGGCCACCGCGGCGGCCTGGATATCCAGCGCCGAAGGCTGTGATCCCGAAGCTGCCGGTTCAACCTCGGCTGCATTTGCTGGTAGATGGGTACCCGCAACGGCCGCGGCCTGGATATCCAGGGCGGAAGGTGGCGTATTGGTAGGCGACTCCCTGCTGGGTATCGCCTGCGCTTCCGGCATCAGGTTCTGCGCGATCTTCGCCACGGCAGCGGCGCCGGCATTGTCGATGACCGAACTGCGCATGCGGACCAAGTACTCGGACGCGGTCATGGGTTGGGTACGCGTGGTTTGCGCGAGTTGGATAGGAGTGGCGCGCGCCTGTCCGGATATCGCGGACGACGAGCGATTCATCGAGTCAAACACCTTCTGCACGTAGCCGTCTTCGTAGCCCTTGGCGAAGTTGCCCGAGTAGTAGCAACTGAAGGCTTTGCCCCAATCGCCGCCTGCCTGTGCGTAACACTGGGCCAGGATCTGGGTGCCTGCCACCAGGTTAGGGCACACATCGAAGGCTTTCTCGTACGAATCGAGGCCGAACTTTGCAAAGTTGGTGCGATTGACCTGAGCGATGCCCAACGAGTAGTTGTAACCCTGGCTTTCCAGCATGCGTGCCGTGGCTACAGCTTCGTCAAGGTTTTGTGGCTGTCGCTCGAGGTGCGCGCCGACCACTCCGATAGCGAACGGGTTGCTGCCGGATTCCACGTTGACCACGTGCTGCATGACCTGTGCCGGAACGGCGAGTTCATGACAGCTGGCGATGTTGGCGATGGGCATCATCCGTGTCTCCCTTATCCGTGGTTGCCTTCGGCCTGGCGGCCAGGGTTGAAGTCGATACCGGTGATGTAGCGACGGCCGGCATGTGCCTTGATATGCACCACGATGTCGATGGTCATCATCAGCAAGCGTTTGATCGTGGAGAACTCGAGCCCCGAGCCTTCATTGGACGCTTTCACCATCAGCGCCAGCTGGTCCCAGGTCTGCTCCGTGCTGCCGGCATGGCAACTGGTGATGGAACCCGGGTGGCCTGAAGCGCAGTTGCGGATGAAGTAGAACGACTCATCGCCACGCAGCTCCGCGAGGATGATGCGGTCGGGCTTCATGCGAAGGCAGGCTTCCATGCAGCTCTTGGCCGTGACATTGCTGGCACTCTGGCCGCCCTTGGAATAGAGCAGGTGTACGACGTTGGGCTGATCAATGAACAGCTCACGAGCATCCTCGATGGTGACGAGGCGCTCATTGGCCGGGATGTGGTGCACCAGCGACTTCATGAAGGTCGTCTTGCCGCTGCCGGTGGCACCGGAGACGACGATGTTCTTCTTGTTGAGCACCGCTTGGCGGAAGAAATCCGCGTAGCGACGCTGGGAGCGCAATTGCAGTAGCTCGCGATCCTGTTCGCTGATGCCGTGGGTGTCTTCAAGAATCTCGTTGAAGAAGCCGTCGTCCTGGTACTGCGCCAGTGTCTTGGTCTGCTTGGAGGGCAAGCGAATGGTGATGGAAATGCTGCCTGCCTCCACCGCCGGTGGGATAACAAATTGCGCGCGTTGCCCTGTGGGAAAAGTCAGGGACACCACCGGGTCGACATCGGTGATGCGCTGGCCGGTGTTGCTCTCATTGACCACGGCTGTGCAGAACTGGCGGGCACGATCGAAGGTCAGCGAGGGCATCTCCACCTTTTGCCACTGGCCGCCAGCTTCCAGATACAGCTCTCCCGGCCGATTGACGCAAATCTCCGTGACCTCGGACGAGGCCATGAATTCCTGGATGCCCAGCACGGAGTACTGGTACTCCAGGAATTCGTTCGGAATGTTGGCGAGGGTTTCGTCGGCCATGGTCGTTGGGCGGGATCGATTAGTAGCGGGCGAGCACGCCGGTGAAATCCACGTCTTTGGCGACGTAGATGGTCACAACGGTGCCTTGGTTGATGGTGACGGTCGCGGGGCGATTGGCGGACCGGCGAACGGCCTGGTTTGCAAGATCCTGGACGGTCTGCGCGGTGTTGCTTTCGAACGGCTCCTGGACCACGACGCCGTTGGCGGCAACGGAATTGGTCTTGGGGCCATGTTCGGCCGCCTCGTACTTGAACGCGTCGCTGAGCATGCTGATCAGCAGTGCGGAACTGATGCGACTGGCCCAGTGCGCGTTGTAGTAGCCCGGATGGCCTGCGCCGCCCAGGTTGTCCACGCCAGGGCTGGCCATGTTTACGTCGATGCCGGTCGGAGTGACGATGCGATCCCAGATGACTGCAACGCGGGGGCCGTTGGGCTCTTGGCTATAGCTTCCCAGCACCTTCGAGCCCTTGGGGAGCAAGAGATGCTTGCCGTTGAACGAGTACACGGGCTCAGTGACGATGCAGGAAGTGAAACCCGGGATATCGGTGATGATGTGGGTTTCCAGCACGCAACGGATGTAGGTGCCCCGCAGCATGAGGCTGTCCGGGTGCGTCAGCGGTTGCGCGTTTGACACATCGGGGAGTGCTTTGGCGCCATACGCCGAGTTGCCGGGCATGCGGAAACGATTGGTGCCGTCATCGCCGCCAGGCATACCTGGGATGCCTGGCATCCCAGGCGGGAACGGCCCACCGTTGCCGCCTTGGGGCAAGGCCTGTCCACTGCCGTCCACTGAACTGACGCCCGAGGCACGCTCTGCAGCGGCAATGCGACGTTCGAGCAGCGTCGGCTCATGCGGACCGACGGGGCCTGCGGGCCTGCTGTTTTGCGGCAGCGGGGGCGCTAAGGCAATGGGCTGCTGTACAACTTGTTGTGGCTGAGCGGGGGCGAGCGGCAGGGGCGGAGCCTTAGGGGCCTCTGGTACGCGGACCGTCTCCTCTTTCTGCGCTTGGGGCTTAGCGTTCTTCTGGGAATTGCCTGCGAAGAACATCCATGCCCCGGCGAATACGAGCAGCCCCGCCAGTGCGGCGAGCATGCCCATCGCGCTGCGGTTCATGCTGCGCAGCTCATTGGATTTCAGCTGCGGCGCGCCTGCATCAAGGTCAGGCGAGGATTGCTGCTGGTGATGGGCAGCATAGGGATTCGCGTTACCACTCGGCTCACGTGGTGGCACGCCCTGGCCAGAGCCGCCGTTGCCCTGCTGTTCTTCTTCGTAGTGGTTCATTTGGCGGTGTTCCTGCGCAAACCAACGACGTTGTCGCCGTGACGAATGACCAAGAAGGGATACGTCCCGTGGACAACGATGGTGTTGCCCTCCACGGTCGTATTGACGACGGAATCTTCGCCGTGCGCGGTCTCACGCATATAGACGGAAGGGAAGTTTCCGGTAGGAAACTGCTTCATGTCGCTCATCTTGATGTAGGTGAACTGGCCGTCGTCATACACATTGACGGGCACCAGCCACGGCGCCGCCTTCGAGCGTGTCGCATAGTCATAGTTGAAGTTGTAGTAGCGCCCTTTCACCAGGGATGTATTCAACTCCGGCGTCTGCGAGGCCTTGATCGCTTCGTTCGAGAACGAGGTGTCGCCGGGGTAGGCGAACGTGATCTTGTATTGCACGCCTTTCGTGCGCGCCTGATCCAGCGTGTGCCAGTCCGTGGCGACCACTTTGAGCTCGAAGATGTACGAGTGGGTGGCCGTGCGTATCATCAGATTCGTATCCACATCGACGTTCTTCGGCTTGATGTAGAACACGTTGTCACGACGGTTCAGCTCCCATCCGCTGCTGAAGCCGGTGCTGTAGTCGAGGATCTTTTCGTTGGGGCTGAGCTCGATCTGCGTGGTAATGCCAAGGCCAGTGCGGACCTGATACACGCGATCAGCCTGATAGTCGTATTGCTGCACTGCCTGCGCGTGGACGTTGCGAGGCGTAGTGACTGCCGCGAGGCAAAGCGCGGTAGCCAGGGCGAATTGACTCAGTCGGTTCATCACCCACGCCCTCCGTTAGGGTTGGTCCGGGGGCTGGTGGCAGGTGTTTGACGTGGCGCAGACGGTTCCTGGTTGCTTTCAGGAATCGTCGGTGGCGGAGGGATCACGCCGGGCTGCAGTGCTTCACCCACACTGGAACTACTGGCGGGTGCACCGGTGCCGGGCTGGTGGGCAGCACTTTCATCGCCAGTGGCAGGCACTTCGTCGGGTGGCGCGGTCGCATAATCGCTGTCGACGCGATACTCAGTCACCTGGAACCCGAGAGGGTTTTCGATGCGGTACTGCTCGTCCATCCGCAAGTTGGTCTTGTAGGTGAAGGAGATCGTCGCGATCTTGCTGTCCAGCGGTACGGTGGCACCCGTCTGCTTGTCGTACACGCTGCGCTGGAAACGTACCGTGGCGCCCTTCGGGGGCGTGTCGGGGCCGCCGCCCAGTAGCACGATGCTGAGAATCTTCACGCGAACGGCGCGATTCCTTCCGTAGATCTTGGATGGGCTGGCTTCGTTGCGTGGCGAATACAGCTCGGTATACGCGGACGCGACGCTGGACGCCGACATAGTTTGTACGGTTGCCCAGTCGCGCAGGTTGATCATCGCCGAGTCATACGATTCGCGCGCGAGAACGAAGTGCGCGATGTTGCTGCGATTGATCGCCTCGCTCGTCGTGATGCGCTTGTTGTTGAAGTCGTCGGTGAGGCGCGCGACGGTGCTCGTGCCGGTGTAGGCATCAGCCATCACCACGAACGGCACCTTCTCTTTCAGCGGCAGCATGTAGAAATAGCCGCCGGCCAGGATCAGCGACATGCCGATGGCCGAGAACGCGACCCACCACGCGCGACGTTCGCTGCGCCTGGCGAGATCCGCCACGGTGATCTCGAAGTTGACCGACTTGGCTACGGCCTCATCGATCTTGGTGGAAGTCTTTTTCTTTAACATCTGCGAAAGCCCTGCGCGGTCATCTCAACGGTTCCCTGGTCGACGTTACTTGGCCTGTGCAGGCATGGTGTTCTGAGGAGGGGCAGTGCCTTGCTGGCTCTCGCTCGTGGGTGCTGCGGCGCCACCGCCCGCAGCGCTTGCAGCGCTTACGCGTATCTCATGGCCGTCCGTAGTGACCGACACGCCCTGAGCCGCATAGATGGACGAAAGCTCGGACGCAGCCGAATAGACGTCCGTGGTGTGGATCTGCGTGACCGCCTTGTACAAGGTGTAGTCCGACTGCAGCTGATAGGAGAACTGCAGGCCGGCGTCCTTGGTCCAGCGCCTGAGCATGGTGCGAAGCGTTTCGTCCATCGGCGCGGCGTAATAGGTATAGGCCTGGTTGAGCGGGATTTCCGAAGGGGTGTCCTGGAAATGGTTCACTGGTTTCCACGAGCCGCGGAAGTCCTTGGCCGGTGGTGTGCCGCAAGCAGCGAGGCTCGCCGCGGCCAGCAGCACACAGCACGAGAGGGCACGCTTGGAGAGTTCCTTTTTCACGACGTACTCGCAGACTGGATAGAGAGGGTGGTTACGTTGGAGAACTTCAGTGGCCCGGTGTTTCGATCACGCACATCGGCACGCGCCAGCCTTAGGGGTGGCGTTGGAAAGCGACGGATTCAGTGTTGAGGCTGTATGAGTTGCGAGAAAACACGTGCCACGTGAGCACGCATGCGATCAGCGCCAGCCGGCGAGCGCATGGGGTTTGACGCAACAGCGGGCAGCAAGCGTGTCCGCAAGATGATGACCGTAGATTCCATTCCGAGCTCCCTGTTCCTTGGTCCAGCGACGCTGTGGGCGTTCTGGAATTCCCGCCGGTGCCCGCGATATCGCCGCGTGGCAGCGGTAGGCACCTTATTTAGTAGATCGCACAGATTCTTCTCATGACTACCGTCAGCACCGAAAAATGTGACGGAGTCTGCTTACTTTTTCCCGCATGTCGCTTGTGTTGCCGAATATGTGCAGGCGTATGACGCCACTACTGCGGTCGTGGCCTTCACATTCAAACGTTTGGATAGCCAGCGCCCCTGTCCCAGAAACACGCAAAACAAGTGCATTTCAACTCGACGGACACATGCCTGCTTTTGCAGACTGGTTTGAAGCCGTGAAGTGGTGTCTGGGAAAACGGTTTCACATGTAAGAAAGCAACGGTCTTGCGTTGCTGACTATTGTGCTGAGAAAACTCTTAAAGTGTGTCAGCAATGAAACGATTGACGTGTAGGGTTTTGACTACGCGTGATGAGAGGATTCGTATCATGTCGTGTCAGATTCTTGATGAATCTGAATTTGGTGGCGCGTTGCGTTCACGTTTGACGCATGCGGCCATGGTGCTGAGGCGCGAAGTGCTCAGCAGCTTTCGAACGCGTTGCGCCAATGATTCATGCGCGCGTTGGTGATCGGGCCGTCGTAACTAATTACGTCGAAACGGCAGGGCTGTTGCGCGCGTTTCGGATGGGCGGCGAGCCACAGTTCTGCGGCGGCGATGAGGCGAGCTTGTTTGCTCGCGGCGACAGAAATGGCGGCGCCGCCATGAGTGGCGTGGAGCCGGTGGCGAACTTCTACGAAGACAACGGTGCCGCCTTCGAGCATCACTAGATCAAGTTCGCCGTAACGCGTGGTGTAGTTGCGATCGAGCACAACGAAGCCTGCGCGTTGGAGTTCCGCGCAGGCGCGTTCTTCAAAAGCGGCGCCAGCCGCGCGCATCAATGCTGCGTGGCAGGCTGTTCGGTCGGCGGCTGCTGCGGGGTGCCGGTCGCATCAGTCGGCGGTGCCAGTGCGGGCGCGGTGTCCATCTGCAAGCTGCCGTTGATCGGATGGGCAAGGCCATCCTGGAACTTGGCCCATACCAATACACGTCGAATGCGACCGAACTGATCCGACGTCAGCTGTCCGCTCGCGCCCGGTAGGTAGCTGCCCGCGTGTGCGCGCAGCCAGTCGAGGTAGGGCGCGAGGTTCCACGCGTCCATGCCAAAGGCGAATAGGCGCGCGGAGGTGCCTCGTGCGGCGGGCAGCTGTGAGGCGACGTCGGCGTGGTTGGGCAGGCCCGGCTGCGCATCGAACATCCACGGCGCATCGCAAAATTCTACGCCTTCGAGGTCGCGATTGGCGCTGGCGTCATCCGTGCCGGCATAGATATGTGAGGTGCCGAACACCGGCAGGTTCACACGGGCGAGTTTGATCTGCGGCAGCAGCAGACGTGCCTGCTGGGGGCGCATGCTGATGAACAGGCCCGTGTTGCTGCTGGTGCTGGGGTCACCGTTGTCGGTGGGCATGCCGAGGCCGGAAATGGTGGAGGCAAAGTTGACCCCGCTGCCAGCCAGATTGCCGGTGCCGGCCACTTTTCCGCCGCGCGCTTCAAACTCGGCCTTGAACGATTTGGCTGCACGCTGCGCGAAATCGTCGCTGCTTACGATGACGAAGGCGTTGGTGATACCGCCTTCCGACATGTGATCGGCAGCTTGCGCACCTTCGGTTTCCGGCAGCAGGCCAAACTCGCTGACGCCATTGGAGGGCAGGCTCTTGTCGTCCGGATGGTTGAGCGCAAGCAGCGGCACGGGCAGCTCTGGCAGGCTGAACAGCGCGGACACCTCGCCGCGGGTCAGCGGACCAATGACCAGTTGCGCGCCATCGGTCACCGCCTGCTGGTAAGCCTTCACTGCACCATTGGTGGTGCCACCGCTGTCGTAGATGCGTACAGGCGGACGCGGTGTGTGGTTACGCGCGGAATCGGCATAGGCCGAAAAAAAGCCTTCCCGAATCGCCGTGCCCGCCACTGCAAGATTGCCGCTGGTCGGCAGTAGTAGGGCGATATGGGCGGGCATCTTGAAGCCCTCGCGCACGTTGGCGCCTTCGCCCGGGATCATGGTGCCCACTTCCTGTTCGAGCGCGGGCGCCGGACGTGCCACAGCCACACCGAGCTGCGTCAGCGCTTCGTTGACCCAGGGCAGCATGCGATCGCTCGGCTGCATGGCTGCAGCGCGTTGCTTGAGCGGGTCAACGCCAAGTTTGCTGAGCAGGGAGACGATCTCCTTGCGATTCTGCGCTTGGTCCAGACCGCTCAATTGAGCATCCATCTCTACGCGCGAGCGCGCGGCACCCCACAGATCGCCGGTTTGCTGCATCGCCTGGGAGCGCAGCTCCAGCAGTCGTAGCTGGAGTGCGGGAGGTACGCTGATGTTGGGTTGGGTCGTCAGTTGCAGGGCGCGCGGTGCGTTGTGTTGCTTCAGCGCCCACTCGGCCTGCAGTAAGTCGAGTCGGGAGGGCTCGTCATCGGTGAGGCGCTGGCGGCGGATGCCATCAAGCAGCGGGGCGGCGCGATCAAGCTGGCCTTCCTGGCGGTAGGCCTCGGCGGCAAGCAGTTGATAGTGATCGCGGTTGCCGCCGGTCTGAGCCAGTGCGAGATACGCCTGGGCGGCTTCATCGAACTTGCCCTGCTGCACCAAGGCATCGGCTTGCTGGCTGGCCGCGATTTCGGCGGGCGACTTTTGCGCTGCCGGTGGTACGCAACCAACGAGTGCAAGAGAAATCAGCAGGGCAACGCCTGCGGCGCGATACAAGCGCATGGCCAAATCCCTTCGAGCTTTTTTGACGACGTGGTGGAGCGGATGGGCGATGATAGCCCATTGGCTCGCCGCACTAATGTCCAGGAAACAGCAAGATGTCACAGATTCAGCCCGGCCTGCTATGGGTGGTCGCCACGCCGATCGGTCATCGGGATGACTTTTCCGCGCGTGCTGTGGAGACCTTGCGTTCAGTTGCGGTGATTGCCGCTGAGGACACCCGGCACAGTCGACCCTTGCTCATGCATTACAACATCGGCACGCCGCTCGTGGCGCTCCACGAGCACAACGAGCGCGAAATCGTCGATGCCATCGTTCGTCGTTTGCTGGGTGGTGAATCGGTGGCGCTGATTTCCGATGCGGGTACTCCACTTATTAGTGATCCCGGGTTTCGTATGGTGCGCGCGGCTCGCGCGGCGGGCATCCGTTGCGCGCCAGTGCCCGGTGCTTGCGCGGCCATTGCGGCGCTTTCCGTGGCTGGATTGCCCAGTGACCGCTTCGTTTTTGAGGGTTTTCTGCCGCCCAAGACGGCCGCGCGCCGTACGCGCCTGCAGGAACTTGCGGGCGATGCGCGTACGCTGATCTTTTACGAGTCTTCGCATCGCGTGGCCGAAAGCCTGGCCGATATGCGCGATGTGTTTGGTGAAACGCGCGAAGGCGTGCTGGCGCGTGAGCTGACGAAATTGTTCGAGACTGTCATCGATGTGCCGCTCGGTGAGCTAGCGGCTCGCGTGGCCAGTGACCCGAATCAGCAGCGCGGCGAGTGCGTGATTCTCGTCGCGGGGCGTGGCGAAGAAACGGATGCGCGCGAAGCGGAGGGGCGGCGTGTGTTCGCCATCCTGCGCGAGGAACTGCCGCCGGCGAAGGCGGCCAAGCTGGCGGCGGCGATCACGGGCGCGCCGCGCAAGCTGCTCTATGAGGGTTGATGGGGCCTCAGGCCGGCATCGCCCGTAAAAAGCCCGATTCTCATGGGGCTTTGCTCGCTGTGTTCCTTTAGAATAGGCGGTGGAGTCGGCCGGACAGTCGCGTCGCGCGCAAGCGCATCGAGGAAAGTCCGGGCTCCATAGGGCAAGGTGCCAGGTAACGCCTGGGCAGCGCGAGCTGACGGCCAGTGCAACAGAGAGCAGACCGCCGAACGGCGCCTTCGGGCGTGCGTGGTAAGGGTGAAAGGGTGCGGTAAGAGCGCACCGCGTGCGGGGCTAACGCCGCATGGCACGGTAAACCCCACCTGGAGCAAGACCGAATAGGGGAACGATAACGCGGCCCGCGTTGTTCCCGGGTAGGTTGCTGGAGCCTGGCGGTGACGCCAGGCCGAGAGGAATGACTGTCGCGCCGCAAGGCGTACAGAACCCGGCTTACAGGCCGACTCCACCTCCTTCACAACCGATCGTCACCGTCGCGCCCCAGTCGGCGCGGCGGTGACGGTTGCGTCTGATGCGCCATGAATGGCGATTCATGTCCGGGCGCTTTCCAGGCGCACGGAAGCATGACGGATGGCACGGTCGTGGAGCAAAAAATCCTAGCCATTCAAACACCTTGGGGTATTTCCTCAGAAATGGCTGGAATTACTGCCAGATCACCGCCTTTCTCATTGATTCACAAGAAAAATTTCCTTGACAGTCTCAGGGGGCGAGACTATCGTGGGTTCCTGTGTGAAATCGTGGGAATTAGTGGAGTCTTAGCGTCGTGTTCCAGGGCGAAACCGCCATCACCGTTGACGACAAGGGCCGGCTGGCCATACCGACCGCGTATCGCGAGTTGGTGGCCGATGCCTGCGCCAATCGTCTGGTGATCACCTACAACCCCTTCGAGTCGGGCTGCCTCTGGCTGTTCCCGTACGCGGAGTGGGAAAAGGTGCGCGACCAGGTCAACGCACTTCCCAAGGTCAAGGCGGCGCATCGCGACATGCAGATGAAGCTGGTGGGTGCCGCGGCCGTTGTCGAGCCCGACTCCGCCGTGCGCATCCTGCTGCCGGCGAGCCAACGAGCGACCACGGGCATCGAGAAGAAGGCGGTTCTGCTGGGCATGGGCAACAAGTTCGAGCTTTGGAGCGAACTGGCGCACTTGGCCAAGATCCGCCAGACCATCGGCGAAGACGAGATCACCAACGAGATGGCGGAGCTGCAGCTGTAACCGGCAACGGTGGCGGCGGGCGGTGGAGTGAACGGGACGCGAGCGGGAGTGCGGCGGCATGGCCGAGCAGTTGAAGCACATCCCGGTGATGCTGGGTGAAGCAGTGGAGGGTCTCGCCGTGCAGGCTGGCGGGCGTTATCTCGATGGCACCTTCGGACGCGGCGGCCACGCTCGCGCCGTGTTGTCGCGCCTGGGCCCCAATGGTCGGTTGTTGCTGATGGATCGCGACCCCACCGCCATCGCCACGGCGCAGGCCGAGTTCGCCAGCGATCCGCGCGTGTCCATCCGCCATGCCAATTTTTCCAGCATGGCTGAGTGGGATGAGACCGCCGGCGGTCTTGACGGCATCCTGCTCGACCTCGGCGTGTCCTCACCCCAGCTCGATGAAGCCGCCCGCGGCTTCAGTTTCATGGCTGACGCACAGCTGGACATGCGCATGGACACAACGCAGGGCGAAAGCGCTGCGGACTTCCTCGCCCATGCGTCGGAAAAAGAGATCGCCGATGTGCTGTGGAACTATGGCGATGAGCGCTTCAGCCGCAAGATCGCTCGCGCCATTGTCGAAGACCGCACTGAAAACCCCATCACGCGTACCGGTCAACTTGCGGCGCTGATCGAGCGCCTGATCGGTCGCCGTGAACCCGGCAAGCATCCAGCCACCCGCAGCTTTCAGGCCCTGCGCATCCGTGTGAACGGCGAGCTGGAAGCGCTTGAGCATGGCCTCAACGCGGCGCTGGATCTGCTGAAGGTGGGTGGTCGCCTGTCCATCATCAGCTTCCATTCGCTGGAAGATCGCGCTGTGAAGCTGTTCATCCGCGACCACTCCGGTCGCGTGCAGGGCAGTCGCCGCGGTCCGCCGGTGGTCGCCGCACCTGCCCGCCTTGCTGCTGTTGGCAAGGCGCAGTTCCCGTCGGAAGAAGAGCTGTCCGTCAATCCGCGCGCCCGTTCGGCGGTGCTGCGCGTGGCGGAGAAGCTCGCATGAAGGTACTCGGCGGCCTCTTCATGTTCATCCTGATCGCGGCGGTGCTTTCCAGCGCCATTGCCGTGGTGTGGACGCGCCATGAGAGCCGCGTGTTGTTTGTCGAGCTGACTCGTCTACAGAATCAGCGCGACGACCTCAACATTGAATACGGCAAGCTCGAGCTGGAGCAGGCTACCTGGGCCGAACCGCGTCGCGTGGACGACGAAGCGCGCCAGGTGCTCGGCATGGTCAATCCCAAGCCGCAAGACATCCAGTTGGTGCGCCGATGAAGCCGCGTCCGCGCACATCTTCTTCGTCCCGCCGCCACGCTGCAGCTCCCAGCGCGCGCCGTCGCATGTTGCTGGTGGGCGCCGTACTCGCGGTCGCCTCGCTGGCCCTGGTGGCCCGCGCATTCGATATGCAGGTGGTGCGCAAGGACTTCTACCAGAATCAGGCTGACGCCCGCATCCTGCGCGAAGTGCCGATTGCGGTGTCGCGCGGCACCATTTTTGATCGCAATGGCGAGCCCTTGGCGGTATCCACGCCGGTGGTGTCGATCTGGGCCAATCCGGCGGAAGTGCTGGACAACGAGGACAAGCTGCCGGCGCTGGCCAAGGCCATCGGCATGGACCCGGATGCGCTCAAGCAATATCTGGCGCAGCGCTCCGAGCGTGAGTTTGTCTACCTCAAGCGGCAGATGCCGCCCGATGCTGCGCAGGTGGTGCTGGATCTGGCGGTGCCGGGCGTGAATGGACAGCGAGAGTTCCGCCGCTTCTATCCGTCCGGCCCGGTGACGTCGCACGTGCTTGGCTTCACCAACATCGACGACCACGGCCAGGAAGGCTTGGAGCTGGCCTTCGACGACTGGCTGGCCGGCAAGGAAGGCCGCAAGCGCGTCATCCGCGATCGCCAGGGCCACGTGGTGGAAGACCTGGACCTGGTGCGCGCGCCGCAGCCGGGTCGCGACATCACGCTCAGCATCGACCGCCGCATCCAGTTCCTCGCCTACAACGAACTGAAGAACACCATCCAGCAGTCGAGCGCCGACTCTGGCTCGATGGTGATCATCGACGTGCGTACGGGTGAAGTGCTGGCCATGGTGAATTGGCCGACCTACAACCCGAACGCCCTACGCGGCAGTGATCCGTCCAGTCGGCGCAACCGCGCGATGACCGACGTGGTAGAGCCAGGCTCTACCATCAAGCCGGTCTTGATGGCCGCTGCACTGTCCAGCGGCAGGTACACGCCGACCGGTCCGCTGGTCGATACCGGTAACGGTCACTTCTTCTATATCCGCAAGGACATTCGCGATACGCACTCGAACGGCATGCTGTCGCCCACAGGCATCATCGCCAAGTCCAGCAACATCGGTGCTGCCAAGGTAGCGCTGACGCTGGATACCGGCCTGATGTATGACACCTATCGCGCGTTCGGCTTCGGCGCCAGTACCAACAGCGGCTTCCCCGGCGAAGCATCCGGCTATCTCAGGCCGGGCAAGAGCTGGGGCATGCTGGAGAAGGCGATCCTGGCGTATGGCTATGGTCTCAACGTGACGCCGCTGCAGCTTACAAATGCCTACGCCACCATTGCCGACAACGGCGTGATGCACTTGCCCACGTTCGTGAAGGGCTCGGATAACGAAGCCAAGCAGATCATCGATCCCAAGATCGCCAACGAACTGGTGCAGATGATGGTGGCGGTGACGCAGCCGGGCGGTACAGGCGCGCCGTACGCATGGATTGCCAACTACGGCGTGGCCGGCAAGTCGGGAACGGCGCACAAAGCGACGGCCGGCGGCTATTCCAGCAGCAATTACAGTTCCGCCTTTGCGGGCATCGTACCCGCATCCAATCCGCGTCTGGCGGCGGTGGTGATCGTCGACAATCCGAGGAAAGGCAGCTACTACGGTGCGCTGGTTTCCGGTCCTGTGTTTTCCAAGGTTCTGGATGGCGCACTGCGGCTTCTGGACGTGCCGCCGGACAACATTGGCCGCTGGTACGTCGGCGGACCTTTGCAAGGACAGAACGGCCTAACAGGAAGCAAGCCGCCCGCTGTCGAAACCGTAGATGACGCACCGGTCGATGAGACTCCCCAATGACCGCGCGCCTTGATCAGCTACTCAAAGGCATCGCCGAGACCCCAGGTGTCGGCGATATCGTCGTTTCAGGGCTTACGCTTGACTCGCGCCAAGTGCGTCCGGGTGATGCCTTCTTCGCTCTGCGCGGCACGCGCGAGCATGGCATTGCCTTTGCCCGTGGCGCTGTCGAGCGCGGCGCGCGCGTGGTGTTAGCCGAAGCACCGGCGGCGCATGTCGAGGGCATCGACGCGCCGGTGCTGTGGGTGGATGGCCTGCACGGCAAGGTCAGTGAGATCGCCTCGCGTTTCTTCGGTCGCCCATCCGAATCGCTGCGGGTGATCGGCGTGACCGGCACCAATGGCAAGACCTCAACGGTTCAGCTGCTGGCGCAGGCGCTGGAACATCTGGGCCATCGTGCCGCCACCATCGGTACGCTGGGCGCCGGTCTGCATGGCCGACTCCAGGAAGGCGAGCGGACCACGCCGGATGCGATCAACGTGCAAGGCCTGCTGGCCTCGTTCCGCGATGACGGCGCGACGCACGTGGCGATGGAGGTGTCCTCGCACGCGCTGGAGCAGGGACGCGTGGCGGCGGTGGCGTTCGATGTTGCCGCTTTCACCAACCTCACCCGTGATCATCTGGATTACCACGGCAGCATGGAGGCCTACGGCGACGCCAAGGCCAAACTGTTCGCATGGTCCACGCTCGATGCCGCCGCCATCAATATCGATGATGCCTTCGGCCGCACGCTGGCGCATCGGCTGCCGCAGGGCGTACGCGCCTTGTGCCTGAGCGCTGAAGGCGACCTGGACGCCGACGTTCGCGCCACCCACGTGGTCACTTCGGCGGAAGGCCTTGCCTTCGCCCTACAGACGCCGTGGGGCAGTCACGACATCCGCAGCCGTCTGCTGGGCCGCTTCAACGTAGCCAACCTGCTTGCTGTGATCGCCTGCCTGGGCGCACTGGGTGAGCAGTTCGAGCGCATCGTGTCTGCGATCGAGGTGCTGGAGCCGATCAACGGTCGCATGAACCGCCTCGGTGGTGTTTCCGACTTGCCACTGGTGGTCGTTGACTACGCCCATACGCCGGATGCGTTGGAGCAGGCGCTTAACGCGCTGCGTGCGCACTGCGACGGCAAGCTGATCTGCGTGTTTGGCTGTGGCGGCGAGCGTGATGCAGGCAAGCGTCCGCAGATGGGCGCCATCGCCGAACGTCTGGCGGATCGCATCGTCGTTACCGACGACAATCCGCGCGGCGAGGACGGTGACGTCATCGTCGCGCAGATCGTGGCCGGGCTGAGCCAGCCCGACATGGTCATCGTGGAGCGTGATCGGGCGAAGGCCATCGAATTCGCGCTGTCCTCGGCCCAGCCGGGCGACGTCGTGCTGATCGCCGGCAAGGGTCACGAGACATATCAGGAGGGCGCGCATGGCAAGCGCCCGTTCGACGACCTGGCCGTTGCGCGTCAGGCGCTGGAGGTACGCGCATGATGCGCTTGAGCACCATCGCGCTTTGGACTCGGGGTCGCCTGGTGGGTGGCGATGTGGATGTGACCGGCGTGTCCATTGATACCCGTAAGGTGCAGGCCGGCGATCTGTTCGTCGCCATCAAGGGCGAGCGCGTTGACGGTCACGACTTCCTCGCCGATGCGCAGGCCCGCGGGGCCATTGCCGCGCTGGTAACGCGTAAGGTCGATTCCTCGCTGCCGCAGGTGGTGGTGGATGACACTGCGTTGGCGTTGGGTGACCTGGCGAGTGCGGTACGTGCGCAGAGCAATGTGCGCGTGATCGGCATTACGGGTTCCAACGGCAAGACCACGGTGAAGACGCTAACAGCGTCCATTTTGTCGCGTCACGGTCGCACTCACGTCAACGCCGGCAACTACAACAACGAACTGGGTCTGCCGCTCACTCTGCTGACCATGCCGCAGGACACCGAGTACGCCGTGCTCGAGATGGGCGCAGGGAAGCCGGGTGACATTGCCTATCTCGCCGCCATTGCACGGCCTGATATCGGCCTCGTGAATACCATTGCGCCGGCGCATCTTGAGCGCATGGGTAGCGTGGAAGGCGTGGCCGAGACCAAGGGCGCGCTGTATCAGGCGCTGCCGGTGGACGGCGTGGCGATCATCAATGCGGACGATGCATTCGCTAGCTTCTTCGCGGGGCTTGCCGGCTCGCGTCGACAGCTGCGTTTTGCGCTCAGCCACAAGGCCGATGTGGGTGCCGACATCGTCGATCAGCGCGTGGATGGCTCGCACTTCGTGCTGAGCACCCCGGCTGGTGATGCTGATGTGCATCTGCCATTGGCGGGCCGCCACAACATCGCCAACGCGATGGCGGCTGCGTCGATCGCGCTGGCGCTTGGCGTGCCGCTCGACACCATTGTGGAAGGCCTGGAGCAAGTGCCGGGCGTGGCCGGGCGTCTGCAGCTCGAGCACATGCCGGGTGGCTGGACGTTGATCGACGATAGCTACAACGCCAACCCGGGGTCGGTTGGCGCCGCCATCGACACGCTGGCGCTCGCCGAGGGCGAACGCTGGCTAGTGCTGGGCGACATGGCGGAGTTGGGTGATAACGCCGCCGCGCTTCACGCGGGCATCGGCGAGCGTGCCCGCAAGCACGGCATCAATCGCCTGTTCGCTGTTGGCCCGCTCAGCGCATCGGCGGTGAAGGCGTTTGGAGAGCACGGCGAGCATTTCGCCGACAAGGCGGCGCTCTCGGCGGCGCTCAAGCAACAACTGCATGGCGGCGTCACGTGCCTGGTCAAGGGCTCGCGTTCCGCCGGCATGGATCAGGTCGTTGCCGCACTTCGCGACAACAAGGGAAAAGGGGAGGGCGCATCCGATGCTGCTTGAATTCGCAGACTGGATGGCACGGCACTTTACCGCCCTGCACCTGTTCCAGTACATCACGTTCCGCACCATCATGGCCGCGCTTACCGCATTGGCGATGTCGCTGCTGTTTGGTCCTGCGCTCATCCAGAAACTGGCGGATCTCAAGGCCGGACAGGTGGTACGCAAGGACGGCCCGCAGACGCATCTGTCCAAGGCCGGCACGCCGACCATGGGGGGCGTGATGATCCTGCTCGCCGTGACGGTTTCGACCATTCTGTGGACCGATCTGCACAACCGCTACGTCTGGCTGGTGCTGGCCGTGATGTTGTGCTTCGGCGTGATCGGTTTTTACGACGACTACAAGAAGCTGGTCTTGAAAGACAGTCGTGGCCTTGCGTCGCGCTGGAAGTATTTCTGGCAGTCGGTGTTTGGCCTCGCCGCCGCGCTGTTTCTCTATTACACGGCTCCGCAGGCGACGGGTGTGGCGCCCGTGGCGGAAACGGCCTTGTACGTGCCGCTCTTCAAGCAGGTGGCGATTCCGCTGGGCATCCTGTTCGTGGTCGTTGCCTACTTTATGATCGTGGGCTTCTCCAACGCGGTGAATCTCACAGACGGCTTGGATGGCCTTGCCATCATGCCGACTGTGCTGGTTTCCGGCGCGCTGGGCGTGTTCGCGTATCTCGCGGGTAACCGCCTGTTCTCCGAATACCTGGGCATCCCGTCGATCCCCGGCGCGGGTGAGTTGGCCATCTTCTGTGGTGCGCTGTCAGGCGCAGGGCTGGGTTTCCTCTGGTTCAACACCTATCCGGCGCAGGTGTTCATGGGTGACGTTGGCGCGCTGGCCATCGGCGCGGCTCTGGCGGCCATCGCGGTGATCGTGCGCCAGGAGATCGTGTTGCTGGTGATGGGCGGCGTGTTCGTGATGGAAACCGCCTCGGTGATGATCCAGGTGGCTAGCTTCAAGCTGACGGGCAAGCGCGTGTTCCGCATGGCGCCCATCCATCACCACTTCGAGCTCAAGGGCTGGCCTGAGCCACGCGTGATCGTGCGCTTCTGGATCATCAGTGTCGTGCTGGTGTTGATCGGCCTCGCCACGTTGAAGGTGCGCTGACATGATCTTCGACGCCACCCAAGCCAAGCGACGACAAGGACCCCGCGGCAGTTTCGACATGCCGCTGTTGATCGCGCTCGTCGGTCTGGCTTGCGTCGGTGTCGTGATGGTCGCGTCCAGTTCGATCGCGGTGGCTGAGAGTCAGCACATCGGCGCGTTCTATTTCCTCAAGCGCCACCTGTTGTTCCTGACGTTGGGCGTGGTCTTGGCCAGCTTCGCCATGCGCACCGAGCTGAAGCTGCTGGAAAAGCATGCTTATTTACTCTTCGGTGGCGCAGTTGCCTTGCTGATGCTCGTGTTTGTGCCAGGCATTGGCATGAGGCTCAACGGTGCACACCGTTGGCTCAACTTCCGCATCACGAGCTTCCAGCCAGTAGAAGCGGTCAAGTTGATCTTGGTCATCTACACCGCCAGCTATTTGGTGCGCCACCGCGAAAGCGTGGAGTCGAGCTTCTGGGGCCTGTTCAAGCCAATCATGGTGGCGGGCATGTTTGTGGTGCTGCTGCTGGCGCAGCCGGACTTCGGTTCGGCCACGCTGATGATTGCGGTGACCATCGGCATGATCTGGCTGGGTGGCGCCAAGCCTGTCTATCTCGGTGGCATGGGCCTGCCGGTGGTAGCGCTGCTTTGGTTCGTGGCGAAGTTCGAGCCATACCGCATGCGTCGCCTGACCTCGTTTGTCGACCCCTGGGCCGACCCCTTCAACGACGGATTCCAGCTGACGCAGTCACTCATGGCGATCGGCCGTGGCGAATGGACAGGCGTCGGCTTGGGTTCGAGTGTGTTGAAGCTGTCGTACCTGCCCGAAGCACATACCGACTTCATCTTTGCCGTGATCTCCGAGGAGTTCGGCCTCGTTGGCATCCTGGTGGTGATGGGGCTGTTCGCCCTCACCGTAGGGCGCGGTCTCATCATGGGCGTCAAGGGCATGGAACTTGGCCAGCGTTTCGCCGGTTACGTGGCTTGCGGCATCTCGCTGATGATCGGCCTGCAGGCGATGGTGTCCATTGGCGTGAATCTCGGCGCATTGCCCACCAAGGGCCTGACCTTGCCACTGATCAGTTACGGTGGCTCGTCAATCGTGCTTACTTGCGCGATGGCGGGCGTGCTGTTGCGTACCACCTACGAGATCAACCGCGCCATCGATGCGCGCCAGATGGCTGCGCGCATGCCAGCCAGCGCGGTGCCCGATGCGAACATAGCCGCCGCCCCCGGGCGTGAGGCGGTGACCGCATGAGTGAGCAGCGGCCCGTGCTGATCATGGCTGGCGGTACCGGTGGCCATATCTTTCCTGGCCTTGCCGTGGCCGAGGCGCTGCGTGCACAGGGCGTTCCTGTGGTTTGGTTGGGCGCAGAAGGTGGCATGGAAACCAAGGTGGTGCCAGCGCACGGCATTGAACTGGTGACCGTGCCGGTGGGCGGCTTGCGCGGCAAGGGCTTGAAGACGCGCTTGATGGCGCCGCTGATGCTGGCGCGAGCGCTGTTCTCTTCGTTGTCCGCATTGCGCAGGATCAAGCCGCGTAGCGTGCTGTCGATGGGTGGCTACGTAGCCGGCCCTGGCGGTGTGGCAGCACGCATGACGCATCGTCCGCTGCTCGTGCACGAACAGAACCGCGTCGCGGGCTTCACCAATCGCAAACTCGCGGGTCACGCGCAGCGCGTGTTGGAAGGCTTCAGCGATACATTGCCCAATGCCGAATGGGTGGGCAACCCGGTGCGTAGCGCCATTGCCGCCTTGCCGGCGCCGCGCGAACGCATGGCCGGTCGCGAGGGCCGCCCACGCCTGCTGGTGTTGGGTGGCAGTCTCGGTGCACGCGCGCTCAACATCGCCCTGCCGCAGGCGCTGGCGTTGATGTCACTTGCCCAGCGTCCGGAAGTGCTGCACCAGTGCGGTAACCGCGGTATCGACGAAGCACGCGCAGCCTATGCCAAGGCCGGCGTCGAGGCACAGATCGTGCCCTTTATCGAAGACATGGCTGGCACGTACGCGTGGGCCGACCTGGCCGTCTGCCGTGCAGGCGCGTTGACGCTGGCCGAGCTCACGGCTGCCGGGCTCGGCGCCATGCTTGTGCCGTTCCCTTATGCGGTGGATGACCACCAGACCCGCAATGCGGAGGCGCTGGTCGCCGCGCATTCGGCCGAATTGATTCAGGAGAAGGATCTGGACGTACAGCAGTTGGCGCAGCGCCTGGAAGCGCTGTTGGATGATCGCGAGCGCATGATCGCGATGGGTGAGGCTGCGCGCACGCTAGCCAAGCCTGATGCGGCGGAAGTGATCGCCCGTGCCTGCGTGGAGGTGGCCGCATGACGCCGCGTCGCCTGCTTGCGCACGAAGACCTGATGACCACCTTCCGCCGCGTGCACTTCATCGGCATTGGCGGTGTAGGCATGAGTGGCATCGCCGAAGTGCTGCACAACCTTGGCTATGCCGTGTCGGGCTCTGATCGCTCTAACTCGCCGACGGCACAGCGCTTGGCGAGCCTGGGTATCGTCGTCCATGTGGGCCACGAGGCCGGGCACATTGGCGATGCCGACGTCGTGGTCACGTCCAGCGCCATCCGTTCGGACAACCCGGAACTGCAAGCCGCGCGTGCTGCGCGCATACCGGTGGTTCCGCGCGCGGAAATGCTGGGCGAACTGATGCGCTTCCGTCGCGGTATCGCCATCGCGGGCACGCATGGCAAGACCACCACTACCAGTCTCGTCGCCAGCGTGCTGGCCGAAGCCAACTACGATCCGACGTTCGTGATCGGCGGCCAGCTCAATGCCGCAGGCGCGAATGCGCGCTTGGGCACGGGCCAGTACATCGTCGCCGAAGCCGATGAGTCGGACGGATCGTTCCTGATGTTGTCGCCGGTGATTGCCGCGATCACCAACATCGATGCGGATCACCTCGAGAACTACAACAACGACTTCGCGCAGGTAAAGAAGGCGTTTGACGACTTCCTACATCGCTTGCCGTTCTATGGCCTTGCCGTGCTGTGCGTGGATGATCCGGAAGTGGCCGCGCTGGCCAAGTCCACCACGCGCCGCGTGATGACCTATGGCATCGATGCCCAGGATGCCGACGTGCGTGCGAGCAACCTCTCGCAGCATGGTTTCGAGATGCATTTCGACCTGTGGCTGCCGGGCCGCAACGACGCATTGCACATCAAGCTCAACCTGCCGGGCCATCACAACGTGCTCAACGCACTGGCTGCAGCCACCATTGGTTGGCAGCTGGGCGTGGAGGCCGAGGCGATTGCGCATGCGTTGCAGAACTTCCAGGGTGTAGGCCGTCGCTTCCACCGTCGTGGCGAGATCGCGCTGGACAAGGGCTCGGTGCTGTTGGTCGACGACTACGGCCATCACCCGCGCGAGCTCGCTGCCGTGTTTGCGGCTGCGCGTGGCGGTTGGCCAGATCGCCGCTTGGTGGTCGGCTTCCAGCCGCATCGCTACAGCCGCACGCGCGACCTGCTGGACGATTTCGCCAACGTATTGGCCGAGGCCGACGTGCTGGTGCTGACGGAAATCTACGCGGCGGGCGAAGCGCCGATTGCTGGTGCCGATGGCCGCGCGCTGGCGCGCGCCGTGCGTGCACGCGGCAAGGTTGATCCGGTGCTGATTGATCATCCTCGCGACTTGAAGGACACACTGCCCGCGCTTCTGCGCGACGGCGATCTATTGCTGTTGCTCGGCGCCGGTGACATTGGTGCGGCAGCGGTGGAGCTGGCTAATGCCGGCAACCTGAGGACGAACAAGTGAGCAAGACGATGACCGATCCTGCACAGTTTGGCCGCGTCGCCGTCGTCTTGGGCGGCAGCTCGGCCGAGCGCGAGGTGTCGCTGGATTCTGGCCGCAACGTGCTGGCCGCGTTGCAGGCCCGTGGTGTCGATGCTCATGCGATCGATGGCATTCCAGCGCTGCTGGACGCCGTGCGCGCAGGTCACTTCGCGCGTGTGTTCAACATCCTCCACGGTGGCGGTGGTGAGAACGGCGAGCTGCAGGGTGCGTTGCAAGCATTGCGCGTTCCCTTCACCGGCTCGGGCGTGCTGGGTTCTGCGCTGTCGCTGGACAAGGTCCGCGCCAAGCTGGTGTGGCAGGCGCTTGGCTTGCCCACGCCGAAGTTCAAGGCGCTGCCGCGCGGTGCAGACGTGCACGCCGCCGCCCGCGAGATCGGCTTCCCGCTGATCGTGAAGCCGGCCTGGGAAGGCTCGAGCGTGGGCGTCACGCGTGTATTCAAAGAAGAAGACCTCGACGCCGCCGTGACGCTGGCACAGAAATACCCCGGCGACATGCTGATGGAAACGCTCATCGAAGGTGGCGAGTACACCGTCGGTATCCTCCATCGGCAGGTGCTCGCCAGCATCAACATCGTGCCCAAGGGCGAGTACTACGACTACAACGCCAAGTACGTCGCCGAGGACACCCAGTACATCTGCCCGGGTCTACACGGTGACGCCGAACGCGAAATGCAGGAACTTGCCCTGCGCGCGTTCGATGTGTTGGCGTGCTGGGGCTGGGGGCGCGTGGACATCATGCGTGATAAGCAGGGCCGCAACTGGCTGCTGGAAGTGAACACCGCACCGGGCATGACCTCGCATTCGCTGGTGCCCAAGGCGGCGGCGGTGGCTGGTATTGATTACCAGACGCTGTGCTGGCGCATTCTCGAAACGAGTTTCCGGGAGGACGTGTGAGGGGAACCGTCCGCCTCATTGCCTGGGTTTTGGCCATTGCGCTCGTGGCGCTGCCGATCGTCGGCGTGCTGCGCGGATGGTTTGCGGCCAATCGTTGGCCGGTGACCCAGCTGATGGTGCAAGCCGAGTTCAAGCATGTGACCGAGGACGAGCTCCGCGCGGTCGTCATGCCGCGTCTCGGCAAAGGGTTCTTCGCGCTCGATATCGATGGCGTGCAGAAGGCCGTGGCCACGTTGCCCTGGGTGGAGTCGGTAGAAGCGCGCAAGCGCTGGCCCGATACGTTGATCTTGCGCATCTACGAGCGTCAGCCGTTCGCACGCTGGAACGAGAAGCAGCTGATCAGTCGTCAGGGCCTGGTATTCGACGTGCCGGATGTGTCCGCCAATACCGATCTTCCGGACCTGCGTGGTCCTGACGCACGCCTTGCCGAGGTGGTGAGCTTCTATGCGGAAACGCAGAAGGCCTTCACCAACACCAAATTGAAAATCACTGGCGTCTCGCTGACCGAGCGCGGCAGCTGGAGCCTCACCACGAGTAGCGGTGCGCAGATCATCATCGGTGATCGCGATCAGGCCGGTCGCCGCCTGCGCCGCTTCCTCGATGTCTATCCACAACTGATGGCGGGCCATTCCGATGGTTTCGCCTATGCCGATCTTCGTTATACCAATGGATTTGCCGTTCGATGGCCGCCCCAGGCGAGCACCGTGAACGCTGGAGGCTCCCCCCGCACATGAAGACCAAGAACGACAAGCAACTGGTGGTCGGCCTCGACATCGGCACCTCGAAAGTGGTGGCGATCGTCGGCGAGTACGAACCGGGTGAGCCGATCGAAGTGATCGGCATCGGCACACATGTGTCACGCGGCATGAAGCGAGGCTCGGTGGTGGATATCGAGTCGACCGTGCACTCCATCCAGCGCGCCGTGGAAGAGGCCGAGCTGATGGCGGGCTGCGATATCCGCTCAGTCTATGCATCCATTTCTGGCAGCCACCTGGAAACCAAGAACTCCCACGGCACCGCGCCGATCCGCGATCGCGAAGTGACGCCGGGTGACCTGGAACAGGTGCTGGAAGCGGCGAGCGCCGTGGCGATCCCGGCTGATCGCAAGGTTCTTTATAAGGAGTCGCAGGAGTACCGCATCGACGGCCAGGACGGCATTCGCTCACCGGTGGGCATGAGCGGCGTGCGCCTAGAGGCGAGCGTGCATCTGGTCACCGGCGCAGCGGCAGCGGTGCAAAACATCAGCAAGTGCATCCAGCGCTGCGGCCTCACCGTCGATGAGCTGGTGCCGTCAGCAGTGGCCAGCGCCAAGTCTGTGCTGACCGATGACGAACGCGAGCTGGGCGTGTGCTTGGTCGATATTGGCGCGGGCACCACCGACATCTCCATCTATACGCAGGGCGCGATCCGCTACACCAAGTCGCTACCGGTGGGGGGTGATCAAGTCACCAACGACATCGCCTATGGCGTACATACGCCGACCGCTCATGCGGAGGAGATCAAGATCAAGTACGCCTGCGCGTTGGCGCAGCTGGCCCATGCCGAAGAAACCATCCAGGTGCCGAGTGTGGGCGATCGCCCGCCGCGCCGCCTGGCTCGCCAGTCGCTGGCGCAGTCGGTGCAGGCGCGCTACGAGGAAATCTTCGAGATGGTGCAGGACGAGCTGCGCCGCTCCGGCTACGAGAGTCTGGTGGCGGCGGGTGTGGTGCTCACCGGCGGTGCTTCGCGCATGGAGGGTGCGCTGGAGCTGGCCGAGGAGATCTTCCACAAGATGGTCCGCGTCGGCGTGCCGCAACACGTCTCGGGCCTGGGCGAGGTTGTCGCTAATCCGCTTCACTCCACCGGCGTTGGCCTGCTGCTGCACGGCGCGCGCTCCGGCGGCATGCGCGTGAGCGGGCCGAGCGGCGGCAGCGTGGGTGGCCTGGTCGACAGGCTGCGCGGTTGGATCACCAAGAATTTTTGATTTTCGGATGGGGCAGGAAGCCCCGTCCAGGACGAATGGATATTCGTCCACCACCAAGGGGCGACTGGAATGTCGACACCTGCGGTTACAACGACAACGAAGCTCTACGGAGGACGGGAAATGTTTGAACTGATCGAAAAACTCGCACCGAATGCAGTCATCAAGGTCATCGGCGTGGGCGGCGGTGGTGGCAACGCCGTGGCTCACATGCTCAATGCAAACATCGAAGGCGTCGACTTCGTCGTCGCCAACACCGACTCACAGGCCATGAAGGCCTGTGGCTCTCGCACGCACCTGCAGCTTGGTGCCAACGTAACCAAGGGCCTGGGTGCCGGCGCTAACCCGGAAGTGGGTCGCCAGGCTGCGCTGGAAGACCGCGAGCGCATCGAAGAGATGCTCGAAGGTGCCGACATGGTGTTCATCACTGCCGGCATGGGTGGTGGTACCGGCACTGGCGCTGCGCCGGTAGTGGCCCAGCTGGCCAAGGAAAAGGGCATCCTTACGGTGGCCGTGGTCACCAAGCCGTTCCCGTTCGAAGGCCGCCGCCGCATGCAGGTTGCCGCCAAGGGTATCGAAGACCTGTCGCAGCACGTCGACTCGTTGATCACCGTGCCGAACGAAAAGTTGCTTTCGGTGCTGGGTCGTGAAGTCACGCTTCTTAATGCGTTCAAGGCCGCCAACGACGTGCTGCTTGGCGCCGTACAGGGCATTGCTGACCTGATCACCGCCCCGGGCCTGATCAACGTCGACTTTGCCGACGTACGCACGGTGATGTCCGAAATGGGCATGGCGATGATGGGTTCGGGCACCGCTCGCGGCGACGACCGCGCACAGGCCGCCGCGGAAGCCGCCATCAACAACCCGTTGCTGGAAGACGTCAACCTCAACGGCGCCTGCGGCATCCTGGTGAACGTCACCGCGGGACCGAACTTGACCATGCGTGAGTTCGACGAGATCGGCCGCATCATCCACGACTTCGCCAGCGAAGACGCCACTGTGGTGATGGGTACCTCGCTCGACCCGGAAATGCAGGACGACGTGCGCGTCACGGTCGTGGCCACCGGCCTCAACCGCGCGACCGCCCGCCAGACGCAGCGCCCGGTCGTCACCCAGCAGGTGGAGATACGTCAGCGTCCGCGTCCGGTCGTGCTGCGTACCGGCACCGGCAACGAAGTGGTCGACTACGCCCAGCCCGAAGTCACCATGACCAGCCGAGTTGAGGCCAGCAGCCAGGCCAAGAGCGCTGATCCGAGCTTCGACTACCTGGACATCCCGGCTTTCCTGCGCCGCCAGGCCGACTGATAAAGCTGACAGGGCAAATAATTTGAAGAAAAATTGAACAAACGGCCGGTTTCACTTGTCAGTAACGAATCGCGCATGGGATCCGCCTCGGCGGAACCCTTGTCCGAGCCCGCTTTCCCTGCCTTTTGAGGGCAGAGGGCGGCTTGTCTGACGCTGTTCCGGTGCTCGTTCTTGAGATGTAGGGCCATGCTTCATGGATGAGCATGACCGGCCTGGAAATGATTTCCGCGGCCGGTCCGACGCCCCGAGACCGGATCCCGTCCCGGTCTTGGGGCGTTGCGCTTCATTCAAGTCATTGAAAGTGCTTGGAAAAGTACTGATCGCCCCACGAATGGATTTCATTCGTGAATGAAAGGAACATGAAAGGGTGAACAGTGTGTGTGGCGCGGATCGCCTTTTCACAGGTTAAGACTGTGTTAGCATCCGTTCCCTAATTTGGCTGCTGCCCCTTACAGGTACCAAAAAAATGATCAAGCAGCGTACGCTCAAGAACATCATTCGCGCCACAGGCGTCGGTCTGCATACCGGCGACAAGGTGTACATGACGCTTCGCCCCGCCGCCCCGAATACGGGCATCGTGTTTCGTCGTACCGATTTGAATCCGCCGGTCGAAATCCACGCGCGCCCCGACAACGTCGGTGACACGCGTCTGTCGACCACGCTCGTCAACGGCGATGTGCGGGTCTCGACGGTGGAGCATCTGCTCTCCGCGATGGCCGGCCTCGGCATCGACAATGCTTACGTCGATCTTTCCGCGCCGGAAGTGCCGATCATGGATGGCAGCGCGGGTCCGTTCGTGTTCTTGCTGCAGTCTGCCGGCATCGAAGAGCAGAACGTCGCCAAGCGCTTCATCCGCATCAAGAAGCCGATCAAGGTGCAGGATGGCGACAAGTGGGCGAGCTTTGAGCCGTTCGAAGGCTTCAAGGTTGGTTTCTCGATCGAGTTCAACCACCCGATCATCAGCAAGCGCACGTCGCGTGCCGAGATCGACTTCTCCACGACATCGTTCGTGAAGGAAGTGAGCCGCGCCCGTACCTTCGGTTTCATGCGCGACATCGAGATGCTGCGCGAACATAACCTCGCACTCGGCGGTTCGATGGACAACGCCGTGGTGCTCGACGACTACCGCGTGCTCAACGAAGATGGCCTCCGTTACGAGGATGAGTTCGTCAAGCACAAGATCCTCGACGCGATCGGCGATCTCTACCTGCTTGGCCACAGCCTGGTTGGTGCCTACTACGCCCACAAGTCGGGTCACGAACTCAACAATAAGCTCCTCCGTACCCTGATGGCCGATGCCTCTGCCTGGGAAGAGGTCAGCTTCGCGGACGATCCGGCGACCTCGCCGATCTCCTATGCCCACCCGGCGCAGGCGATCTGATCGTTCCGCCGATCAGCTAAGTCCTCGACAAATCTGAACAAACTGAACGGCCGCGTCCAAAAAGACGCGGCCGTTTGTTTTGTGATATATCTCGCGCTTTCTCTCGGCAGCTGTTCACGTACTGATGACATCGGGGTCTGTCAGGTCCGTGGGGGCGTGGTATAAACCCATACGCACCGATCGAAGGGTCGGTGTCAGGGATGTATCGCTTTTGAGTACGTCGGAGCCCAGAGTCAGCGGGTTTCGTCGGATTGGGAATCAGAAACTTCGGCGACGGACGCCAACTCAAGGAACAGTTCCCGTAATTCGGGGTCTGTGGTTGAGGCCGCGGCGGCTCTCAGGTGAGAGGCGGCGGCTGGCGAAAGCGGTTTTGACCGATCCGGCACGATGTCTACCGGTAGAGGGGGGGCCACTTTCACGGTGACTGAATTGGCGTACGTGCCTACGGCGCGTGCGGTCGAGAGGATTTGTGCCTGGAGTAGGCGCAGCCTGGCGGCCAGAGCCGATGACGGAGCCAAGAAAATAAGACGGCCGTCTTGCAGGTTGGCGAAACGAACTTGCTCGCGGAGTGGTGACGGTAACGTCTGGCGCAGTGCGCGATCCAATGCATCCAGCTTCCGGGCCTTGCGAGCCAGTGAAGCAATGGGGCCAAACTCGGTGATGGCTTTTAGTCCAGAACCGGTGCGGCGAGAGGGTTTTGGAGCGTCGCGCTGCATGGATGCCGACATCTTCTGACGTAGAACAACATGCAAATCATACTTGTGTCCCGCACCAAAAAGGTGCCCAAAACTTTCAATCTCGCCGACCGGCGCCTGCGCTATCGCCTGATGGGGGCGGCTGCTGCGGCGATCCTGGGGTGTGCGGGATTGGGCGGCGCGGTGGCCATGGTCGCGGCCAGCCCGCATGACCGGGCGTTGACGGAGATCCGTCGGCTTCGTCAGCAGGTGCAGCAGCAGAACGATCAGCTCGCCGGTATCCGTAAGGATTCCCAGCGCGACATCGATGCACTGGCCGTAAAGTTGGGTCAGCTTCAAGCACAGTCCACCCGTCTCAATGCCTTGGGCGAGCGCCTGACCCAGGTCGGCAAGCTCGACGATGGCGAATTCAATTTCGACGAACAGCCGGCGGTCGGTGGTGTGGAGGATGCGTCGGACAGCGGGTATTTGCTGCCCCAGAACCTGGATACCAGCATCAATCAGCTCGCCAACCAGTTCGACAGTCAGCAGGCGCAGCTTTCAGCGCTGCAAAGCCTGCTGCTGGATGCCAAGATCGAGTCCAATCTCAAGCCCACTGGGATGCCGGTCGAGGGCTACATTTCCTCCTACTTCGGTGGCCGGCCCGATCCGTTCAGCGGGCATAGCGCTTACCACACGGGCCTGGACATCTCCGCTCCCAAGGGGACGCCGGTCCACGCCGTGGCCGAGGGCATGGTGACCTACGCCGGTGACCGCACCGGCTATGGCGAGGTCATCGAAATTGACCACGGCAACGGCTACATGACTCGCTATGCCCACAACAGCAAGCTCGAGGTCCACCCGGGCCAGCGCGTCCACGTGGGTGACGTGGTGTCCGAGGCGGGCTCTACCGGCCGCTCGACCGGTTCGCACGTGCATTTCGAGGTCTGGTACAAGGGCCGCGTGGTCAATCCGCTGGCTTTCGTGAAGAACCATCGCTGAGCCGCGTCCCAAGGGCGTCCGATGGCGCCCTTGAAAGCCTTTGTGCCCGACGCCACTCCATGGTCGGGACGATGATTTAGGGGAGTGCGCGGTGGTCGCCCGTCAGGGAGAACCACGTTGCGACGCTGGCAGGAACCTGCGGCGGCAGGGCGTTTGGGATAGCCGGCTGACCCTAGTATCATCAATCCTTTCGTCCTGCCCGGATTTGCCGTGGCAGGCGTTCACGAATCCTGATCCGGAAGATCGATGCTCAACCGTGCCCTGACGAGCCTTTTCGGTAGCCGCAATGAACGCGTGCTGCGCCAGCTCTCCAAGAATGTCGCGCGCATCAATGCGCTGGAACCCGAGTTCGAGAAGCTGAGTGACGACGCCCTGCGCGGCAAGACCGACGAGTTCAAGCAGCGCATCGCCGCCGGCGAGTCGCTGGACAAGGTCCTGCCGGAAGCCTTTGCCGTCGTGCGCGAGGGCGCCAAGCGCGTGCTCGGCATGCGCCATTACGACGTACAGATGATCGGTGGCATGGTGCTGCATTCGGGACGTATCGCCGAAATGCGTACGGGTGAAGGCAAGACCCTGGTCGGCACCCTGCCGGTGTACCTCAATGCGCTGGAAGGCAAGGGTGTGCACGTAGTCACCGTGAACGACTATTTGGCTCGACGCGACTCGGCGCAGATGGGCAAGCTGTATGGCTTCCTGGGCTTGTCCACGGGTGTGGTTTGGCCGGGCATGGATCATTCGGAAAAGCACACGGCCTACTCGGCCGACATTACCTACGGCACCAACAACGAATTCGGCTTCGATTACCTGCGCGACAACATGGCGCTCAGCAAGGACCAGCGCTACCAGCGCGGTCTGCACTACGCCATTGTCGACGAGGTCGACTCCATCCTGATCGACGAAGCGCGCACCCCGCTGATCATTTCCGGCCCGGCCGAGGATTCTCCGCAGTTGTACCTCGCGGTGAATAAGATCGTCCCGAAGATGATCCGCCAGGAGAAGGAAGACAGCACGGGCGATTATTTCGTCGACGAGAAGCAGAAGCAGGTGCACCTGTCCGAAGAGGGCATGTCGCACGCTGATGAACTGCTGCGCCAGGCCGGTGTGATCGATGCCGATAGCGGCTTGTACGATTCCAAGAACTTGGCCGTCGTGCACCACCTCAACGCGGCACTGCGTGCCAACGCCATCTACCACCGCGACGTCGACTACATCGTTCGCGACGGCGAGGTGATCATCGTGGATGAATTCACCGGCCGCACGCTGGCGGGCCGTCGCTGGTCCGACGGTCTGCATCAGGCGGTGGAGGCGAAGGAAGGCGTGCCGATTCAGCGCGAGAATCAGACGCTCGCCACGATCACCTTCCAGAACCTTTTCCGTATGTACAAGAAGCTGGCCGGCATGACCGGTACAGCTGATACGGAAGCTTACGAGTTCCAGCAGATCTACGGCCTGGAAGTGGTGGTGATCCCCACCCACAAGCCGATGATCCGCCAAGATAATCCCGACATGGTTTTCCTTGCCCAGAAGGCCAAGTACGGCGCTGTGATCGAGGACATCAAGGATTGCCACAAGCGCGGCCAGCCTGTGCTGGTGGGTACCACGTCCATCGAGGTATCCGAGCTGTTGTCGGATCTGCTGCGTAAAGAAAAGATTCCGCACGAGGTACTCAACGCCAAGCAGCATGAGCGCGAAGCGCACATCGTGGCCCAGGCGGGCGCGCCGGGTTCCGTGACCATTGCCACCAACATGGCGGGTCGTGGTACCGATATCGTGCTGGGCGGCAGCCTGGAGGCGGCGTTGGCTACGTTGCCGGAAACGGCGACCGACGCCGAGCGGGCCAAGGCCCGGGCCGAGTGGAAGAAGCTGCACGAGAAGGTGCTGGAATCTGGCGGCCTCCATATCGTGGGCACTGAGCGCCACGAGTCGCGCCGTATCGACAACCAGTTGCGTGGCCGCTCGGGTCGCCAGGGCGACCCGGGCTCCTCGCGCTTCTATCTGTCACTGGAAGACAACCTGCTGCGTATTTTCGCCGGCGATTGGGTCGGTCGCTGGATGCGCATGTTCGGCATGAAGGAAGAAGATGCGCTGGAAGACCGTATGGTCAGCCGCCAGATCGAAAAGGCGCAGCGCAAGGTCGAGCAGCACAACTTCGACATCCGCAAGCACCTGCTGGAGTTTGACGACGTTGCCAACGACCAGCGCAAGGTGATCTACAGCCAGCGCGACGAACTGCTGGTGGTGGACGATGTGTCGGACGCCATCGCTGACATCCGCGACGACGTGGTCACCGACTTGGTGCGCCGCTACGTGCCGGTCGACAGCATCGACGAACAGTGGGACCTCGCCGGTCTCGACCGCGAGCTCGAAAGCGAATTCGGTTTGTCGCTCAGCCTGAAGACCTGGGTCGATCAGCAGCATGAGATCGACGACAAGATGATCCTCGAGCACGTGCGCGAAGCCGTGGAGCAGCTGTTCAAGGCGAAGGAACAGCAGATCGGCAGCGACACCATGCGTCAGCTCGAAAAGCACATCATGCTGAGCGTGGTGGATAACGCGTGGAAAGAGCACCTGGCGAGCATGGATTACCTGCGTCAAGGCATCTATCTGCGCGGTTACGCACAGAAGCAGCCGAAGCAGGAGTTCAAGCGCGAGTCGTTCGAGCTGTTCTCCAGCATGCTTGATCGCATCAAGTCCGAAGTGGTGCAGATGCTGGCGCGTGTTCGCGTTCGCAGCGAAGAAGAAGTCGCCGCGATGGAAGCCGAGCAGCAGCGTCTTGCCGACCGCCTGCAGCGTCAGATGCTGGCCAGTGGTGGCGGTGCGCCAGTCGCGGCGCTTGGTGCCGATGCCGAGGCGGTGGCTGCCGGGAGCATGTCTGCGCCCGTGGGTGGACCGGAGCAGGATGGCCCGCGCGTGGGCCGCAATGATCCGTGTCCTTGCGGGTCGGGCAAGAAATTCAAGCATTGCCACGGTCAGCTGAACTGATACGAGAAACCCCGCTTCGGCGGGGTTTCTTTTTGGCGTTGCTGCTGGCGAGAGACGGGATTTTCGTTCGTTACATCAGAGCTCGGTGCTGAAGTGCATTGACTGTGTTGGTCCTCAGCATCGAGTTCAGCGCCGCAGCGGGCGGCAACAACGAGACGACTCAATCTCCGCCTGGAACCTTCTTCCGATATGGTTCCGCATCCACTGTCAGATACTGCGGCTCCTCCACATCCAGTCGCAGGGCAGTGAGTTGCCCGCCCCACACGCATCCGGTGTCGATGGCATAGATGCCCAGGCCAGCGAAGCGACCCAGCGCCGACCAGTGCCCGCATACGATGCGCGTCTCGCGCCGGCGCATGCCAGGAACTTCAAACCAGGGATACATGCCAGGTTTTTGCGTCCCGGGTATGCCCTTGCTTTCGAAATCGATACGTCCCTGGATATCGCAGTAACGCATGCGGGTGAGCGTATTGATCGAGGCACGCATGCGTTCGACGCCTTGCAGGCGACTATTCCATGCGGCCGGGCGATTGCCGAAGAGGTTCTTCAACAGGCGCGGGTGGCGTGGGCTGCCGAGTTCCCGTTCGATTTCCTGGGCCGATCGCTGTGCCTGGCGCAGGGTCCAGATCGGGGCGAGGCCCGCGTGCACCATTGTCCAGTTGAGCTGCTCGTCGTGATGCAGCAGCTTTTGCGAGCGCAGCCATTCCAGTAGCACCGGCGCATCGTCCGCGAACAGCACTTCGCGCAGTTCGGGATTGACCTTCGACTGCGCTTCCGGGCGTCGTTGCGCGATAGCGAGCAGGCTCAGATCGTGATTGCCCAGCGTGATGATCGATTGCTCGCGCAGGCTGTGGATCAGGCGCAGAGTCTGCAGAGATTGTCCGCCGCGGTTGACCAGATCGCCGCAGAACCACAAGCGATCACTGGACGGGTCAAAGCGGATCTTGTCGAGCAGGCGTTGGAGTTCGGGATAGCAGCCCTGCACATCACCGATTGCGTACGTAGCCATCAGTGCAGAGTGCGCGGAATCGAAAGCGTGAACGGCGGGATCGGCGCTTCGAAGCGCGTGCCGTCGTCGGCCAGCATCTGATAGCTGCCCTGCATGATACCCACGGAGGTCTCCAGCACGGCGCCCGAGGTGTATTCGAACTGGTCGCCGGGACGGATCCACGGTTGTTCGCCGACGACCCCTTCGCCAGTGACTTCCTCAACCTTGCCGTTGGAATCGGTGATGATCCAGTGACGGGTCAGCAGGCGCGCGGCGACGTCGCCCGCATTGTGCAGCGTGATCGTGTAGGCGAAAACATAGCGGTTGTCGCCGGGACGGGATTGGTCGGGGACAAAGCGGGGTTCGACCTGCACGTCGATCGTGTAGGAAGATCGTTCATTCATGCCCCGATTGTAAGGGTTGTCGTGCCGCATGGGTGAAGCTTGCAGGCGACTCGCTGAATACGAGAAGCCCCCCCGAACGGCCGATGGTCGATCAGCCGGCGGGTACGCGTGCGAGGCGGACGTAATCGTGCGGGGAAAGTGTTTCGGCGCGTGCCTTAGGGTCGACGTCGGCACTCATGATCGCGTTGGCATCCATGAGATTCTTCAGAGCATTGCTTAACGTCTTGCGACGTTGCGCGAAAGCGGCCTTCACGATCGCGTAAATGCGCTCCGGGTCAGCATCGGGCAACTGCTCAGGGGGCAGCGGTACCAGCCTCACCACGGCCGAGTCCACCTTCGGCGGCGGCCGGAAGGCACCGGGCGGCACCACGAAGAGGGGCTCTACGCGGCAGGCTAGCTGCAACATGACCGAAAGGCGTCCATAGACCTTGCTGCCTGGCTCAGCGGCCATCCGGTCCACCACTTCCTTTTGCAGCATGAAATGCATGTCCTGGATCGCACGCGCGTGTTCCACGCAGTGGAACAGGATGGGGCTGGAGATGTAATACGGCAGGTTGCCGGCGACGCGCAGCCGTTCCACGCCGTGGCGGTGCGCGAGTGCAGTGAAGTCCACCTTCAGCACGTCGGAGTGGATGATGTTGAGTTCACCGACGCTGGCGGCGCGTGCCTGCAGGCCAGGGATCAGGTCCGTGTCCAGTTCGATCGCCGTGAGTTTGCCCGCCGCCGCGAGTAGAGGAAGCGTGAGTGCGCCTTCGCCGGGACCGATCTCCACCACGAAGTCGTCCGGACGCGGAGAAATCGCGCTGACGATGCGCTCGATGTAGCGCTTCTCGTGCAGGAAGTGCTGGCCGAAGCTTTTCTTGGGGCGGGCGTTCATGAAATTCCTTGCAGATGGACGCGGCGGCGTGCCACGAGCTCAAGCGCCATCTTCGCTGCTGCGATCAGGCTGGACGGATCGCCGCGACCCGTGCCGGCGAGATCGAGTGCTGTGCCGTGATCGACGGACGTGCGAATGAAAGGCAGGCCCAGCGTGAGGTTCACCGTGCGATCAAACGCTTCGCTCTTGAGTACCGGCAGTGCCTGATCGTGATACATCGCCAGCACGGCGTCATAGCGCTCTCGCATTGAGGGCACAAAGGCCGTATCGGCGGGCAAGGGGCCGAGCAGCCGCATGCCCTGAGCGCGCAGTTCGTCGAGCGCGGGAATGATGGTATCGAGTTCTTCGCGTCCGAGGTGACCGCCTTCGCCCGCGTGTGGGTTGAGGCCGAGTACGGCGATGCGTGGCTCAGGCAGGCCAAATTTATTGTGGAGTTCGCGATGGACGATGCGCAGCACGCGCACGAGCGCGTCGCGGGTGATCGATGCCGGTACGGCGGAGAGCGGGAGGTGTGTGGTTGCCAGTGTCACCCGTAGCTCCGGGCTTGCCAGCATCATCACCACGTCGGCGTTGGCGCGCTCGGCGAAGAACTCCGTGTGGCCACTGAAGCGAATGCCGGCTTCGTTGATCGAGGACTTCTGCAAGGGCGCCGTGACGATGGCGGCGTAGCGCCCGCTCATGCAGCCGTCAGCAGCTTCGGCCAGTGTGGCGAGTACGTGCCGGGCGTTGGCTGGGTCGGGCGTGCCAGGAGTCTCTGCGGCATCCAGCGGAATATGCCGGATACGCAATTGGCCGGGTCGGCGCTCCGTGATGTCGGTGCCGTCATCGTCGATTAGCTGGACGGGCTGACCGCAGCGCATGGCGGCGCGCTCCAGCAGGTTTCGATCCGTGACTGCAACGAAATTGGCCGCCAGCGGAGTGGCGGCCAATCGGATAAGCAGTTCGGGACCGATCCCCGCTGGCTCACCTGCGGTGATGGCCAGCCGGGGGAGGGTCTGGGCGTTCAACGTGGCCTCAGGAGGACTTCTGGCTCTGCTGGGCGTTCGGGTCGCGCAGTTCGGGTACCAGAATGTTGACGTAGGCGCCGGAACGCATCTCGCGCAGGTAGTCCTCATACGCCTGCTCGGCCTTGCGGTTACCAATGGCCTGGCGGGCCTGGTTGCGCTCCAGCTCGTCCGTGCGGTCGCTTTGGCGGGTGCCGAGGCGCTCAAGGATGTGCCAGCCAGCTTCGCTCTGGAACGGCTGCGAAACCTGCTCGTCCTTCAGATCGTTCAGGTGCTGGGCAATGGTGGAGCCCCAGTCGTTCTGCATGAACCAGCCCATGTCGCCGCCGTTGTTCGCGGTGGTGTCGTCCTTGGAGTTCTCCTTCGCCAGTTTCGCGAAGTCCTCATGTTTGTTGACGAGGCGGTTATACAGATCCTCGGCTTTCTGATGGGCCTGCTCCGGCGTCATCAGCTCGCTGGGGCGGATCAGGATCTGGCGGGCATGGAACTCCTGCACCACCTGGCGGCTGGGCTGGCGCTGCTCGATCAGCTTCAGGATATGGAAGCCGGTCGGACCGCGCATGGCCGGGGAGACGTCGCCGGGCTTCATGTTGCCCACGGCGTCGGCAAATGCCGGCGGGATTTCGTCCATGCGACGCCAGCCAAGGTCGCCGCCTTCGAGGGCATCCTGACCGTCCGAATAGCGGATGGCGGCCGCATGGAAGTCCATGCCGCCCTTGATGGCGTCGACGGCTTGGGTCGCCTTGTCCTGGGCTGCCTTGATATCGGCGGCGCTGGCGCCGGCCGGTACGCTGACCTGGATGTGCGCCAGGTGGACCTCGCCCGCCTTGTAGGTGGGGCTGGCCAGCATGTTGTTGATTTCGCTATCGGTAATGGTTACCTGGTCGCGAATCACGCTGTCATGCAGGCGCTGGGCGACCAACTGGTCGGACAACTGGTGGCGAAACGCGGCAAAGCTGCCGCCGTCGGCCTCCACGGCCGCGCGCAGCTGTTCCGGTGTCATGTGGTTCTGCTGAGCCACGGCATTCACTGCCTGGTCGACGTCGGCGTCAGACACGCGGATACCCTGGTCGTCGGCGCGTTGGACCTGCAGTTTCATCAGGACGAGGCGATCCAGCACCTGGCGCTGCAGCACGTCCATCGGGGGCAACTGGCCCGGATTGCTGGCGTACTGTTGCTGGACCGAACGCACGGCCTCGTTCAGCTCGCTCTGCAGGATCACCCCTTCGTCCACCACCGCCACGATACGGTCGAGCGGCTGGTTGCCCTGAGCCGTCTGCGGCAACAGTTGGGCATGAGCGGGCAGGGCGGTCGCGGTGGCGACCGCGAGCAGGAAGAACGCGAGAGGCTGCTTCATCAGAGTCCGGGGCCTTCAATCGCCGTAGGCGACAGGGAAGTTATTGATAACCAAGAATACCATTGCGCAGGATGTTTTCCGACTGACCGGAGAAGTTACCCATGCCCTTGAACTGCACTTCGAACATGATCGCCGTATTGGCCGAGCCAACCTGTGTCGTGGTGTCATAGGTGTTCACGTAACGGCGGGCCACCAGGCGCAACGCCACGCAACAGCTGTCGTACTGCACGCCGGCCGTGGCCTCCACAGTCTTTTTGTCAAGTACTGAGTAGGCCCAGTGGCCGATCAGGCGCCAGCGGTCGGAGAGGGGATAGACCACGGAGGCATCGTATTGTTCCAGTAGGGGCGTTTCCGAGCCGGGCTGTCGACGATAGCGGTAAGAGAAGTTGACGACGCCATCAGTCTTGAGACGGTACTGCACGCCGATGGCGCCAAGGTCGGTGAGACTGGTGTTGGGATTCCACTGATACTGGGACGTGACCTTCCAGTCGTCGTTGAGCTGACTGGTCAGGTCGATAACGTAGTCGGAGCCCGACCAGTTGGTGGCGGGCGTAACCGTATTGAGGCTGTTGGGCAACTGAACGCGCTGCTGAGTGAAGTAGCGGATCTGTCCGAAGTCGATGGACAAGCGCTCCACGCCGTTGTTGTCCAGCAGGCGCGTGGTCAGCATGGCGCTGAGATTATTCGCGTTGATCTGGCGGTCCCCGCCGGAATACGTGTTAGGCGTGAAAAGCTCCCAGGTGTCGAACGACATCAGGTTGGTGTCGAAGAGCGGGATATTGTTCTGGTTGCGATACGGGATATATAGGTAATACAGGCGCGGCTCGAGCGTCTGCGTATAGCTGGTGCCGAACAGCGATGTGCTTCGATCAAAGATCAAGCCGTTGTCGATGCTGACGATCGGTAGCGAGCGGCTGGGGGAGCCGTTGGTAAAGGGTGAGGTTTGCCCTGGTGCGAGTAGGCTACTGTAGTTCGGGCCATTCCCGGTGTAGCCGAACTGTTGGTAGTTGCCGATCAGGTCATAGCCGGTATAGCGGTAGGCGACCCTTGGCTTCACGAACCACGCGGCACCTTGGAAATCGGCCTGGATATAGGGATACAGGTCTAAGCGGTTGCCCTCGACCGCTTCATCCTTGCGGAATGCGACGGCCTCGGTGTTGGCGCCGACATCGAGCCAGCGGTTGATCGGGTAGTCCACAGTGAACGTGGCGCGCGGCCAACGTTTGTACTGCACGGTCGAGTCCGGTAACGAGTAGTCGACGTTCTGGTAGTAGTCCGCGCCGATGCTGGCGTTCCAGTACACCTTGTTCCACCACTTGCCACCGCCCGAAATGTAGGTGGACGAGGTCAACTGGCCGACGGATGTCGTGTAGAGATCGCTGCCGAAGTCGCGGAGATAGTTGCGATCGGATGCACGATTGACGCCGATATTGAGCGACCACGGCCCATAGATCTGCGTGTGATCGTTGTACTTGAGCAGCCAGCGGTTCTTGCCGTCGGTATTGGCGGTGCCGTCCGGATCACTCTGGCCGTTGTCGTGCGGCAGAAACTCGAAATTGATCTGTCCCAAGCTGCCGGGCACCAGATAGCGGAATTCGCTCGCCAGCATCACACCACGATCGGCATAGAGGCGGGGGTCGAGCGTGGCGTCGTAGTTGGGCGCCAGGTTGAGGTAGTACGGCGCGCTGATCGTGAACCCAGAGCGGCTGGAGCTGCCGAAGGAGGGCGTCAGGAAGCCGGTCTTGCGATCATCGTTGATCGGGAACGAGAAGGTCGGCAGCCAGAAGAACGGCACGCTGTACAGATACATCGTGGCGTTGTGCGCCACGCCCTCGCCAGTCTCCTTGTCCATGCGGATGTCCTTGGCATGGATCTCCCACACATGGTTGCCCACGTCGCAGGTGGAGTATGTGGCGACGAAGTAGCGGCTACGCTGGTCGTCCAGCATCTGGCCCTGCACCGCCACGCCGTTGCCGCGGTTAGTCAGCATCTGATAGGCGACGTTGTCGGCAATGGCTGTACTGGCATCTTGATTGCCGCGGATATGGTCCGACGAGGTGAGCTGCCCGGCTTCCTGGTAACGGACATTGCCACGCGCATCGAAGTCGGTGGTGTCCTGGTTGTAGTCAGTTACGTCCGACTGAATGCGCTGGTCAGCCCGGTCCACCTTCACGTTGCCTTCCAGGTGGTAGATGCTCTGGTTCGAGCTGTCCACGCGTTCCGCCACAACGTATGTGTTTGAGGTGTTGCGGACCGAACTGTCCTTGCTCATCGTCGGGTCGTAGAACGACAGCATGGCGTTAGGCCGACACATGCTGTAGTTCAGCGGGCGCTGCGGGCAGCGGTACGTGCCCAGCGGGCAGGACGGCACTGTCGACCGCGGAGCGTTGCTCGGCGGAGACGTCGGTGAAGGCTGATCGGGGTTAGTCGGCGCCGTCGGGCTGGGCTGATCCAATGCCGACTGTGCCTCGACCGGGCCACCGAACAGGGCGAGGGCGGCGGCAACCGCCAACAGGCGGCGAGGGGGCAGGTGGCGCGGAGGGAGCTTGGGCGTCACGATGGCAGTCTGTCGGCTGGGAGGCTCGTAAAACTAGCAGAAAGGCCCCGTGGACGGCAGTTGGTAGGGTCACCCCCGAGAACAGGATTCAGCATGACTGATCAGAAAACAGCCAAAAGCGATGACCAGTGGCGTGCTGAGCTGACGCCGCAGCAATATGCGGTGTGCCGGTGTTCGGCGACCGAGCCGCCGTTCAGTGGCAAGTGGTACCGCCACAAGGTCGCGGGGACTTACGTCTGCGTGGCTTGCCGGGTGCCGCTGTTTGCGTCCGAGGCCAAGTACGACTCGGGCTCAGGTTGGCCAAGCTTTTTTCAGCCGCTGACCCGTCAAGCTGTTGGCCTCCGGCAGGACGAGAGCCACGGCATGCGCCGCACCGAGGCGCGCTGTGCCGCATGTGAGTCGCATCTGGGGCATGTCTTTCCGGATGGCCCCAAGCCCACTGGCTTGCGCTATTGCATCAATTCAGTGGCGTTGGATTTCGTGCCCGCCGGCGATTGATTCAAGCTTCGAGCAGTTCGCCTACGTGGGCGGCGACGCTGGTGGAGAGGGCGAGCAGGTTGTAGCCGCCTTCCAGGGTCGACACGATCCGGCCCTGGGCATGGGCGTGCGCAACATCGACCAGCCGCTGGGTGATCCATGCGTAGTCTTCGCTACCCAGGCGCAGATCGGCCAATGGGTCGTTGCGATGCGCATCGAAGCCCGCCGACACCAGCAGCAGCTGTGGCCGAAAGGCGTGCAGCCTTGGAATCAGCACGCCTTCCCACAACTCGCGAAATTCATAGGAGCCGTCCCCAGGCGATAGCGGTGCGTTGACGATATTGCCAACGCCGTGCTCATCAGGGCTCCCCGTTTCCGGGTACAGCGGCATCTGATGACTGGAGATAAACAGCACGCGCGGCTCGCGGGCGAAGATGTCCTGCGTGCCATTGCCGTGATGGACGTCGAAGTCGGCGATGGCCACACGCTTGAGGCCGTGCTCGGCCATGGCATGCGCCGCGCCCACGGCCACGTTGTTGAACAGGCAGAAGCCCATGGCGCGCTCAGGCGTGGCGTGGTGCCCGGGCGGACGCACCGCGCAGAATGCCTTGCCGCCCTGGGCGCTCATTACCGCGTCCACGGCCGCCACCACGGCGCCGGCTGCGCGTAGCGCGGCTTCGGCCGAGCCGGCCGACATCAGTGTGTCTTCGTCGAGGCGGATTGTGCCGTCCTGAGGCGCGATGCCGAGAATGTGCTCTACGTGTTCGGCTGCATGCACGCGCAGCAATTGCTCGCGCGTGGCGCGAGGCGCCTCGATGCGGTCGAGCGCGGCGAAGCGATCACTGTCCAGTGCCTGCAGGACGGCGCGAAGGCGGGCCGGGGATTCAGGCTGGGCCGGGCCGGGATCGTGCTGCAGACAACTGGCGTGGGTGTAGAGCCGCAGCATCGAGGATCAGGCCTGAGGCTTTCGCCGACGCTCGTGATTCCAGAGCACCTCGCCGTGACCGCTGGTGCGGGCCAGCACGCGAGACACGACGAACAGCAGGTCGGAGAGGCGGTTGAGGTAACGCTGCGCCTGGGGACGCACTTCCTCCACACGCCCAAGTCCAATCACTTCGCGTTCGGCGCGGCGGCACACGGTGCGTGCGAGATGGCAGCAAGAGGCCGCCATGCCGCCGCCAGGCAGGATGAAGTCTTTAAGCGGCGGCAGCGGGTCGTTGAACGCATCGAGCACCTGTTCCAGGCGCTCGATATCAGCGTCGTGGACCATCGCCATGCCGGGAATGCACAGCTCACCGCCGAGGTCGAACAGATCGTGCTGCACCTGCGTCAGCGCTTCCCGCACATCGTCGGCGACACCGTCGGATGCCAGCACCATGCCTAGCGTGCTGTTGAGTTCGTCTACTGTGCCGTAGGCGGAAACACGCAGAGAATCCTTGGCTACGCGCGAGCCATCGCCAAGGCCGGTGCTGCCGTCATCGCCCGTGCGGGTGTAGATCTTCGAGAGGCGGTTACCCATAGAGATCAGCGCGACAGCCGGGAGGAATCGGCATGACCCAGCAGGCGCGACAACTGCACCACCAGGCCGTGCATCACCAAGCCAAGCGCCACATAAAGCACCGTGGTTTCGAGGAAGAAACCGTACCAGTCAGTCATGTTGGAGAACCACGCGGCGACGCTGCGCGGCTGCGGCACACTGTTGCTCAGCCAATAGAAGCTGCCATTGGAGATCACGTAGCAGGCCAGCCAGCTCACCAGTACGGCGCTGACGGTGAGCGCGAGGCTGCTGGCGTTGAAGCCGAGCTTGCGTCCGGCCAACCAGCTACCACCCAGCCACAGGCTGAGATACGACGGCACCAGGAACCAGTAGGCCGCGGAGACGCAGTAGTGATCCCAGAAGTTGATGCCCTGGTTGCTGATGACCAGGTAATCGACCAGCACGGCCTCGACCATCAGCAGGGGGAACGCCCAGCGTGCCGAACTGCGCAGCCAGAAGCCGGCCAGAAAGAAGATGCCCCACGACGCATCCCAGATGTCGTGATGGAACAGCGAAAGATGGATGCGCGTGGCAGCCATCACCGCGGCCAGGGCCAGGAAGATGCCCAGGCGCTGGGTCTGCGTCTTAGCCATGAGTTGCTCCAGAATAAGGTCGCGTCGTAAGCAGAGACTGAGTTTAGCGCAATTGCGCGAAGCCCAGATGGGGCAGGCCCCGGGCGCGTATGATTCGGCGCCATGACGAACTCATCCTTTCAGGCGGCTGCACGGCAGCCGGTGCTCATCGTTGGCGGCGGGCTGGTTGGTGCCAGTCTGGCCATCGCCCTGGACGCTGCGGGCATCGACGCCGTTATGGTCGAGGCAGCCGCGCCGCGGGTGGGCGAGCAGCCAAGCTACGACGAGCGCAATCTGGCGCTGGCTCGATCTACCGTGAACGGCCTGACCGCCATTGGCGTGTGGAAGCACGCACAGGCGCAGGCTACGGCGATCCGTCATATCCACGTCACGCGGGCTGGCGAGTTCGGCAGCGTGCAGATGGATGCCGCGCGCCAGGGCGTCGATGCGATGGGCTGGACACTGCCCGCGCGCGAACTCGGTGCGGCGTTGTTGCGTCGGCTCGATGAATGCACACGCCTGCGCCGCCTGGCGCCGGCCCGCGTCGAGTCACTGGAACCGTTGGCCGAGGGTTGGCGTGCCCGTATCCAAACCAGCGAAGGGCCAGTCGATATCGACACCCCCTTGCTGGTTGGTGCCGATGGCGCGGGCTCCTTCGTGCGCGAACGCCTGGGCATCGAGGCGGAACGCCACGATTACCGGCAGACTCTGTTCGTCTGCACGATGACGCCGGAGCGCGATCACGCGCATCGTGCCTATGAGCGCTTTGCGGACAACGGCCCGATTGCACTGCTTCCCCTTGCCGGTCGCCGCTGCGGACTGGTGCTCACCGTGCCGCAGCATGAGGCCAAGTTGGTTGAGGCGATGGACGATGAAGCCTTTGTCGCGTTGGCGCAGGAGCGATTCGGCTGGCGTCTGGGCCGCCTGAGCCGACCGGGCAAGCGCCATCCTTATGCGATCCAGCGCGTCGCCGCTCGTTCGCTGGTGTCTGGACGTGCTGTGCTGGTCGGTAATGCCGCGCAGACCGTGCATCCCATTGGCGCGCAGGGCTTTAACCTCGGATTGCGCGACGCGCTCACGTTGGCCGAGTTGCTCACCGGTGCTGCCGATCCCGGCGCGGAAGGGCTGCTAGCGAACTACGCCGCCCGCCGCGCGCCGGATCGCGAAGGCACCATGGTGATGAGCCACGGACTGGTGCAACTGGCCTGTCTGCCGCAGCCGCTGCTGGGGCCGTTGCGCTCAATGGCCATGCTGGCATTCGATCGCGTGCCACCGCTGCAACGCCTGATGGCCCGTCGTGGCATGGGTTTTCGCGGCGAGCCGCCCAAGGCCGTGCTGGAGCGCTTGCCATGAACGCGACGGCTTCTTCTCGCCACGAATCATCGCGTCGTCGCGGCCCGGCCCTCGACATCGCGGTAGTCGGCGGTGGCATGGTGGGTGCGGCGGCAGCACTGGCACTGGCCCGTGCCGGGTTCGCCACGGCGCTGATCGAGGCACGCGCACCGGCACCGTGGTCCGCGAATGACGATGTGGATCTTCGCGTGGTCGGGCTGGCGCCATCGTCGATCGCCCTCCTGCACGAGCTTGGCGTCTGGACGTCCATCCGCACCTCGCGCGCAAGCCCTTATGCACACATGCACGTGTGGGACGCGGCGAGTGGTTCGGCCATCCATTTCGATGCTGCCGACGACGATCGCGACCTGCTGGGCTACATCGTGGAAAACAACCTTGTGCAGTGGCAGCTTTGGCAGGCGCTGGATGCCGCCGGCGTGCGTCGCCTTTGCCCTGCAAAGGTCAGTAGCTATGAGGCGCTTGAAGACCGTGTGCAGTTGTCCTTGAACGGCGCCGAGACCGACGCGGTTTCCGCCCGTTTGCTGGTCGCCGCCGATGGCGCGGCCTCACCCTTGCGCGCGATGGCGGGCATTGATACCAAGGGGCGCGATTACGCCCAACGTGGCGTCGTTGCACACGTACAGACCGAGCGGCCGCACGAGGGAACAGCATGGCAGCGCTTCCTGGACACTGGGCCGCTGGCCTTGTTGCCGCTGGCCGATGGCCGCAGCTCCATCGTGTGGTCCTTGCCGGAAGACGAAGCGCAGCGCGTGCTCGCGCTGGACGATGAAGCATTCTTTGGGGAGCTGGGCGTGGCCAGCGACTTCCGCCTTGGCCGCATCACGGGTGCCACGCCACGCGCAGCGTTCCCGTTGCGGCTGCAACTGGCCGAAACCTATCAGGCCGAGCGCTTCGTACTGCTCGGCGATGCGGCGCATGCGGTGCATCCGCTGGCGGGGCAGGGCGTGAACCTTGGTTTGCGCGATGTCGCCGAGTTGCGCGACACGCTGGTCGCCGCTCGCGACGCGGGCAGTGATATCGCGGCCGCGCACGTGTTGCGCCGGTATGCGCGTCGCCGGCGCAGTGCCGATACCGTCGATGCCCTCGGTTTCGACGCGCTGGCGCGCATCTACGCATGGCAATCGTCGCCATGGGTGGCGGCGCGCGGTCTCGGGGTGAAACTGATCGACAAACTGTCACCCATCAAGCGCAGACTGGCAAAGCACGCCGCTGGTCTATAGACCTGCAGGGAAGTGACATGGGTGGCAAATACGTTTGCAAGGAACATGGTCCCCTGGGGAAGATGGCCTGTGTCAGCGCCTCACTGGGCCCGCTGATACTCCAAGGATCGCTGGCGGGGGCCAGTGTCCATCCGATTCGGACGCTTAGCCCTGATCGTGCCGAAGCTCATCGAGTAAGCAGCGCTTATTTGGACGCCCAGGACTTCGAGCGGGTTGTGGCCTATCTCAAGTCAAACGATCGGGCGGAGCTTTGCTTGGTAGATCGGGCGCGATCAGCGAAGGCATTGAATGATCGCCTCTTCATGCAAAAAATGAAGCGCAGTTTTCGTTTGGCATGTCCCGCTTGTCTGGCTCAAGCGCTGGAAAAAAATAGCTGATTTACCCGTGGTAGTCACCGCAATAAGGAGATCCTCATGCGCATTGCCCGCCTTTGCAGTTTTCTGTTGTTTGCAGGATTCACCGTCGCCGCGCAGGCGAAGATGGTGGAAAAGCCGACCGAGTGGACGCAGGACGGCACCACCTTTCACAGCGTGCTGGTCTACGACGACGCGGTGACCACCAAGCGCCCGGGCCTGGTCATGGTGCCTAACTGGTATGGCGTGAACGATCTCGCCATCAAGAAGGCGGAGATGATCGCCGGCAAGGACTACGTGATCCTGCTCACCGACATGTACGGCGCGAAGATCCGCCCGACCAATGATGACGAAGCCAAGGCTGCGATCAAGCCGCTCTACGGCGACCGCGTACTGATGCGCAAGCGCGCCAATATGGCGCTGGATCAGTTGAAGGCGCAGGCCAAGACCGCACCCATCGACGTCAGCAAGCTCGCCGCGATCGGCTTCTGTTTCGGCGGCACGGCGGTTCTTGATCTTGCGCGCAGTGGCGCCGACGTGGCCGCCGTCGTGTCGTTCCATGGTGGCCTGCAGACGGATGATCCGTCACTGGCCAAGAACATCAAGGCACGCGTGCTAGTGATGAACGGCGCCGATGACAAGGGCACCATGCCCGACGCCGACAAGTTCTTGGACGAAATGCGCGCCACCAAGGTCGACTGGCAGTTCGTTGTGCTGGGCAATGCCGTGCACTGCTTCACCGAGACCGATCAGCACAGCGCCGGATGTGCCTATGACGAACGTGCCGCTCAGCGCAGCTATCGCATGATGCGGGATTGGCTGCACGGGGCGTTCAACGGTACGCCGTAATCCGGTCGTGAATCGGGGCGCACACTTCTTGTGCGCTCCCTAGGCTCAGAAGCTGCGCTGCACCGAATAGTCCGCCAGCGTCGCCATGGCATCGCGCCATGGCGAATCGGGCAGCACGCGCAACGCGTCGCGCGCAGCGTCGGCGTGCATCACCGCACGCTCGTGGGTGCGCTCCAGTGCACCGGAATCGCGGATGGCCGCGATGATGCGGTCCAGCGAATCCAGCCCGCCGTGCTCAATGGCATGGCGCAGCGACTGTTTCTGTTCGGCATCCGCCCGTTGCAGTGCGTAGATCAGCGGCAGCGTGGGCTTGCCCTCGGCGAGGTCGTCGCCGATGTTCTTGCCCAGCGTGCCCGCGTCGGACACATAGTCGAGCAGGTCGTCGGCGATCTGGAACGCATAACCCAACTGCATACCGTAGTGGCGCAGGGCAGCGCATTGATCCGCTGGTAGCCCGCCGAGCAGCCCGCCGAGTTCCGTCGCGGCGGCGAACAGCACTGCCGTCTTGCGTTCGATCACATTGAGGTAGGACGCCTCGTCGACGTCGGCATTGCCGATGTTGAGCAATTGCAGCACCTCGCCTTCGGCGATGGTGTTGGTGGTATTGGCCAGGATGCGCATGATGCGCATGTCATCCAGCTCAACCATCATCTGGAACGAACGCGAGTAGAGGAAGTCACCCACCAGCACGCTGGCGGCGTTGCCCCACAGCGCGTTGGCCGTCTTGCGGCCGCGGCGCAGATCCGACTCGTCCACCACGTCGTCGTGCAGCAGGGTGGAGGTGTGGATGAACTCGATGACAGCCGCCAGCTTGATGTGGTGCTCGCCGTGGTAACCCGCCGCATTGGCGGCCAGCACATGCAGCATCGGACGCAGTCGCTTGCCACCGCCCGCGATGATGTGGTCGGCGATCTGGTTGATCAGCACCACGTCCGACGAAAGGCGTTGGCGGATCAGCGAGTCGACCCGGTGCATGTCTGCGGCGGCGAGCCCTCGGACGGCGGCAAAGTCGGCAGAGCGGCGGGTGTCGGCTTGGGTCGTGGTCATGAGGCGATCGTAGCGTCGTATCCAGGGATTATAGAGAGAGAACAGCGCAAGAAACCGCCGCGACACGGCACCACGGTTGGTTTTTTGGACCGAAACGTAATAATCGTTGCCTGATGCGACCCTTTTAAGAAGCCCCCGGTGAGCAAACTCTCCCCCCTTGAGCGGCGCAGTGCGTTGACCCTGGCCTGCGTGATCAGCCTGCGTTTGTTTGGTCTGTTCCTGATCATGCCGGTGTTTTCGCTGTATGCGCAGCGCCTGCCGGATGCAACGCCGTGGCTGATCGGGTTGGCCCTGGGCGTGTATGGGTTGGGGCAGGTCCTGCTGCAAATCCCGCTTGGGTTGCTGTCTGACCGCATCGGCCGTAAGCCCGCAATTACCCTGGGTCTGCTGGTGTTCGCGGCCGGCGGCCTGGTGGCGGCGATGTCGCACACGCTGCTCGGCATCGTGATCGGGCGGGCCTTGCAGGGTATGGGCGCTGTCGCCGGGGCGGGAACGGCGCTGGCCGCCGACCTGACCCGGCATGAGAACCGCAGCAAGGTGATGGGCATCATTGGCGTCTCTATTGGCGTGGCGTTCCTGCTGGCGCTGATCCTGGGGCCGCCGCTGGAAGCACTTGGCGGGTTGCCGGGCCTGTTTGCCGCTACCTCCGTCCTTGCGCTGGCAGCCCTGGTGTTGCTGTGGTTGATCGTGCCCACACCAGAGCGGCCTTCGGCACCGGCGTCCGCCTCGCTCGGTGGCGTTCTATCGATGCTGCGTGACGGCCGCCTGCTGGTGCTCAACGGCTCGGTGTTCTTCCTGCACCTGCTGTTGACGGCCAGTTTCGTGGGCTTGCCGCTGCTGTTGGCGGACCGCCTGCAGCTGCCGGTGAATCGCCATTGGGAGCTCTACCTCCCGGTGATGGTGATCGCCGCCTTCGTGATGGGCGCCTGTCTGCGCCGCATGCGCGATCTGGCACAGAGCCTGCGAGTAGTGGCCGTGTGCGTGGTGGCAGTGGGGCTCGGGTTGCTCGGCCTCGGCGTGGCCGGGACCCACGTCGCTGCGTTGGGGCTGGCGGCCGCCGTGTTCTTCTCGGCCTTTAACCTGCTGGAAGCGGCCTTGCCCAGCCTGGTCTCCCAACTGGCGCCGGGGGCATTACGCGGCGCGGCCATGGGGGCCTATTCGACCAGCCAGTTCCTGGGCGCTTTCGTGGGCGGTGCCGTGGGTGGCATAGCGCTGGGGCGTCTGGGTATCGAGGGCATTTTCCTGTGCTCCGCGGCCCTGACTTTGCTTTGGTTGCCGCTGGTTCTGCTGGGTGCCCGGCGGATGGCCGGTGCCGCAGGTCTGGCAGGCGGCACCGCCGAGGCCTCCAGCGGCGCCTGACTGCTAAAAAGAGCGCAAAACCACATTGCGTTTGCGCCCCGTAACCCCAATCATCGTGGCGCTGGGCGGCGTGTCGCCGCCTGATAGGGCGGCGAGGTTGGCGTCCATGGCTCACCACATCATCGAACTCATCGCGCAGTACGGACTGCTGCTGGTTTTCGTCAACGTGCTCGTCGAGCAGGCGGGCGTTCCCGTGCCCGCCGTGCCCACCATGATCGTGGCCGGCGCGCTGGCATCGATGGAGCGGCTTCCATTGACGGGCGTGGCGGCGGCGGCTGTGCTCGCCTGCCTCCTGGCCGATTACGCCTGGTATGCGGCCGGCCGCTATTTCGGCGGCAGCGTCATGCGTACGCTGTGCCGTATTTCCTTGTCCCCCGACTCTTGCGTCAGGCAGTCGGAACTGCGATTCCAGAAGTGGCGCGGAAGCATCTTGCTGCTGGCCAAGTTTGTGCCAGGCCTGTCCACCGTAGCCCCGCCGCTGGTCGGTGCAATGGGATTGCGCACGGCGCCTTTCATCCTGTTCGACGGCCTGGGTTCGCTCATGTGGGTGGGCACGGCAGTCAGCCTTGGGTACATCTTCGCCAATCAGATCGATGCGGTGCTGATGGCCTTGGCCAATGCCGGCAGCGTGGCGCTCATGTTCATTGGCTGCCTGCTCGCGCTCTACATCATCGTCAAGTGGTGGCAGCGGCATCACCTGATGCGCACCCTGCGCATGGCGCGCATCACTGTGGAAGAACTCAACGACGTCGTGAACAACGGCGGCAACCCGGTCATCGTGGATGTGCGTTCGGATGGCGCGCGGCTGGTTGACGCGCGTGTCATTCCCGGTGCCTTGCTGGCAGATATCAACAGCATCGAGCGCATCGCCGATACCGTGCCGCCGGACACGGAGCTGGTGCTCTATTGCACCTGCCCCAACGAATACTCCGCGGCGCTGGTGGCCAAGGCGCTGATGCTGCGGGGGTACAAGCGCGTGCGTCCGCTGCTGGGCGGCCTGGACGCCTGGGATGCGGCAGGCTACCCGGTGCATCGCATGTCGGTGGCGGAAGAGGTCGTGGTTTCTCACGCCGTTTGATTCGCGTGTCCTGGGCGCTGTAACCCAGGTACGGGGCAAATTTTTACGGCTTCTATACGCGGCCGATGGAAATCACTACCCCTTTCTTATGCGCCACTGCCGACAATTTTCATCGTTAACTAACACGGTGAATCGGGCATCCATGGACGCCATCTACCTCCTTTTTTCGATCGTGCTGTTCGCTGCGGCGCTCGGCTTCCTGCTGATCTGCGACCGCCTGGGCCGCCGCCCTTGACGACCGCCGGTCGCCGCTGTTGGCGACCGGGTCCGCGCCTTTCCTCCGGGAGACTCCTTCAATGAACGCGTTGTATTTCGTGGCTGCCGTCATTGCGGTGGCCCTGACGGGCTACCTGTGCGTGGCCCTGCTCAAACCGGAGTGGTTCGAATGACCACCTTTGACATTTTCCAGGTTGTGCTCTTCGTGGGCGTGCTGCTCGTGCTTATCAAGCCGGTCGGCGCCTACATGGCATTGGCCTTCGCCGATACGTCCAACGGCGTGAATCGCGTGGGTGGCAAGGTCGAGCATCTGCTCTACCGTCTCTCGGGCGTGAGTGCCGACGATCAGATGAGCTGGAAGCGCTATGCCATCGCCATGTTGCTGTTCAACATGGCTGGCCTGTTCCTGCTGTACGCCTTGCAGCGCGTGCAGCAGTGGCTTCCGCTGAACCCTCAGCATTTCGATGCGCTGTCGCCGGATCTGGCGATGAATACCGCCATCAGCTTCGTCAGCAACACCAACTGGCAGGCTTACGGCGGCGAAAACACCATGAGCTACCTGACCCAGATGGTGGGTCTTGCGGTGCAAAACTTCCTGTCGGCCGCCACGGGTATTGCCGTGCTGCTGGCGGTGGTGCGTGGCTTCACGCGCCGCAGTGCCGATAGCGTTGGCAACTTCTGGGTCGATATGACCCGCAGCACGCTCTATGTGTTGTTGCCGTTCTCGCTGGTGGTCGCGCTGCTGCTTTCCTCGCAGGGTGTGGTGCAGAACTTCAAGAACTATGTCGATGTTCCGCTCATGCAGAACACGACGGCCGTCGAAACGGTGAAGGACGCTGCCGGCAACACGGTGAAGGACGCTCAGGGCAAGGACGTGACCAAGTCGAGTACGGTCAGCACGCAGACCTTGCCGATGGGCCCGGCCGCCTCGCAGATCGCGATCAAGCAGCTCGGCACCAATGGCGGCGGCTTCTTCAACGCGAACTCGGCCCACCCGTATGAAAACCCGACGCCGTTCAGCAACTTTATCGAGATGCTGGCGATCTTCCTGATTCCTGGGGGACTTTGCTACACGTTTGGCAGCATGGTCGGCGACCGCCGCCAGGGCTGGGCGATCCTCGCCACCATGCTGCTCATTTTTGTCCCTCTCGCCTTCGGCGCCATCGCCGCCGAACAGGCCGGCAACCCGGCACTGCACGGCCTGGCCGTCGACCAGCAGGCCTCCGCGCTGCAGGCCGGTGGCAACATGGAAGGCAAGGAAACGCGCTTCGGTATCGCTGCCAGCGGTCTGTTCTCCACCGTCACCACCGCAGCCTCGTGCGGCGCAGTGAACAACATGCACGACTCGCTTACCCCGCTGGGTGGCCTGGTGCCGATGTGGCTGATGCAGTTGGGTGAGGTGATCTTCGGCGGTGTCGGTTGCGGTCTCTACGGCATGCTGGCCTTCGCCGTGGTCGCGGTGTTCATCGCTGGCCTGATGGTGGGCCGTACACCCGAATACCTGGGCAAGAAGATCGAAGCGCATGAAATGAAGATGGCCAGCCTCGCCGTGCTGGTGCCCTGTGCGCTGGTGGTGATCTGCACGGCTATCGCGGTGATGACGCCGGCGGGTGTGGCGGGCGTGGGCAACCCGGGTGCGCACAGCTTCAGCGAGATCCTCTACGCGGTGTCGTCGGCCTCGAACAACAACGGCAGCGCGTTCGGCGGTCTCTCGGCAAATACCCCGTTCTGGAATGTGTTGCTGGGCGTGTGCATGTACCTGTCGCGCTTCCTGCTCGCCATCGCGATGCTTGCCATGGCCGGCTCGTTGGCCGCCAAGCGCCACGTGCCACCGTCGGCCGGCACGCTGCCCACGCATACACCGCTGTTCGTGACCCTGCTTGCTTGCGTGGTGGTTGTGGTGGGCGCGCTCACCTTCCTCCCCGCGCTGGCGCTCGGCCCCATCGCCGAATTCCTGATGTCGGTGCGCTGATCGGCGCACGAAGGAACATTGATCCATGACAACGACTCATACCCCCGTCCACGGCGTTCGCAGTTTCGACCGCGACCTGATCGTGAAAGCCATCGCGGATTCGTTCCGCAAACTGTCGCCGAAGCAGCAGTTCCGCAACCCGGTGATGTTCGTGGTGTTCGTGTGCAGCGTGCTGACCACTTTGCTGTGGGTACAAGCGCTGACCGGCCACGGCGAGGCGCCAACCAGCTTCATCTTCTGGGTGACGATCTGGCTGTGGTTCACTCTGCTGTTCGCCAACTTTGCCGAAGCGCTGGCAGAGGGCCGCGGCAAGGCACAGGCTGCTGCACTGCGCAGCTCGCGCAAAGATGTGGTGGCCAAGCGCCTCGCTGCGCCGACCAAGGACTCCGCCGTGACGTTCACGCCGTCTTCCGAACTGCGCGTGGGTCATCACGTGCTGGTCGAGGCGGGCGAACAGATGCCCGGCGACGGCGAAGTGGTGATGGGCGCGGCTAGCGTCGATGAAAGCGCTATCACCGGCGAATCCGCGCCGGTGATCCGCGAATCCGGCGGTGACCGCAGCGCGGTGACCGGTGGCACGCGTGTACTGTCGGACTGGCTGGTGGTGCGCATCACCGCCAATCCGGGCGAAAGCTTCCTGGATCGCATGATCGCCATGGTGGAAGGCGCATCGCGTCGCAAGACACCCAACGAGATTGCACTCACCATCCTGCTGGCGAAGTTCACCCTGATCTTCCTGCTGGCCTGTGCCACGCTGCTGCCGTACTCCATTTACAGCGTGCAGGTGGCTGGCTCGGGCAATCCCATCACGCTCACCGTGCTGGTGGCGCTGCTGGTGTGCCTGATTCCCACCACCATCGGCGCGTTGCTCTCGGCCATCGGTATTGCGGGCATGGATCGCATGATCCGCGCCAACGTCATCGCGACCTCCGGCCGTGCGGTGGAAGCGGCGGGCGATGTAGACGTACTGCTGCTCGACAAGACCGGCACCATCACGCTGGGCAACCGCCAGGCTGTCGCCTTCGTACCGGCTCCGGGCGTCGAGGAAGCCAGGCTCGCCGATGCCGCGCAACTGGCCTCGCTGGCGGATGAAACGCCGGAAGGCCGCAGCATCGTCGTGCTGGCCAAGGAGCGTTTCGGCATCCGCGAGCGTCAGCTGGAAGAAGGTCACGCCGAGTTCGTGCCGTTCACCGCACAGACCCGCATGAGCGGCGTGAACCTCGGTGAGCGCCTGATCCGCAAGGGCGCGCTGGACGCGGTGGAACGCTACCTGGAATCCTGCGGTAGCCATCTACCGCCGCTGGTCAAGCGCATGGCCGAAGACATCGCGCGTCGTGGTGCCACGCCGCTGATCGTCACGGAAGGCGCCGTCGCCCTGGGTGTGATCGAGCTGAAGGACATTGTGAAGGGCGGTATCCGTGAGCGCTTCGCCGAAATGCGCCGCATGGGCATCAAGACCATCATGATCACCGGCGACAACCCGCTGACGGCCGCCGCGATCGCGGCAGAAGCCGGCGTGGACGACTTCCTCGCCGAAGCCACCCCGGAAGCCAAGCTCAAGTTGATCCGCAAGATCCAGGCCGAGAACCGCCTGGTGGCCATGTGCGGCGACGGTACCAACGATGCCCCTGCGCTGGCCCAGGCCGACGTGGCGGTGGCGATGAACACCGGCACCCAGGCGGCCAAGGAAGCCGGCAACATGGTGGATCTGGATTCCAACCCCACCAAGCTCATCGAGGTGGTGGAGATTGGCAAGCAGATGCTGATCACGCGCGGTTCGTTGACCACGTTCTCCATCGCCAACGACATCGCCAAGTACTTCGCCATCATCCCGGCAGCCTTTGCGACCACGTACCCGGCGCTGAACACGCTCAACGTGATGAAGCTCGCCACCCCGCAGAGCGCTATCCTGTCGGCGGTGATCTTCAACGCGCTCATCATCATCTTCCTGATTCCATTGGCGCTGAAGGGCGTGAAGTACCGCGCGCTGGGTGCAGGCGCCTTGCTTCGTCGCAACCTGCTCGTCTACGGCCTCGGCGGCATCGTGGTTCCGTTCCTGGGCATCAAGGTGATCGATATGTTGCTGGTGCTTTGCGGCTTGGCCTGATCAACGCGCCAAACCGTCTGGAAACGTCATTCCCGCAGGGCGGGAATGATGGCTCGATAAACCAATCGCACTCGACTCCTGGAGTCATTGCCATGCAGATCCTCAAGCTTTCCGTTTCGCTGCCCGACGACACCCATCCGGACATGGAGCTTCGGCTTTCCTCGAACGACTCCGCCTGCGACGTGGTGATCGCACTGCCGGCGCAGGGACGGACGCGCATCCAGTCGCGTGACACGGATGCGCCGCACAGCGAGCAGGACGACTACGTACTCGGCGGCTACGCCGGCATCTGATACGAGGCCGCAAGAAAGCGGCCCATCATTCTCTACTCACAAAAAGGACGGCTCGCCCCGGGCCGGTTTCAGGAACACCCATGATGTCCAAGAAGGTTCTTTCAGTTGCGTTGTTGTTGGCGCTTGCCCCGGCGGGTCAAGTCTTCGCCGAAGGCATCACCGCTGCTGCGACTGACGTCGCTCCCGCGGCCAGCCTCGACGACGGTACCACCCATAACACTATGCCGCCGGCATCGAGTGATGATTGTTCGCAGGGTTTCTTCTCCCGCCTTGGCGCTGCCTATCGCGAAGATGCACAGCCGGCCGACCCGAATGCACCGGCACCCGCCCGCCGCGCGATGGACGCGCCGCTCGACTCGCCGCCGTTCCCCAGCAGTGAATGGCAGCTGGGTGGCGTTGCTGCGCCCATCGGCGTCCCGACGTCCTATGGGCAGTACCCGCTGCAGAAAGCGCTGTCGTGCACCAAGCTCGGCAACTGGATGAAGCGCAACCGCATCGAGATCAACGGCTGGATCAATCCTTCGGCCAACGTGAGCTCGTCCAGCTTCACCAACTACCCGTTGTCGTACGCCACACGCCCCAATCGCGTGGAGTTCGACCAGCTTGTGTTCAACATCACCCGCGTCGAAGACACCGTGCAGACGGATCACGTGGACTGGGGTTTCAACATCTCCACGCTGTACGGCTACGACTATCACTACACGGTGAGCAAGGGCGTATTCAGCAACCAGCTGTTGAATAACCCCAAGTCGAACAGCGCGCTCAACGGCAAGATCTACGGCGTCGACCCGATGCTGTTCTACTACGATCTGTACATCCCGTCGGTCGCGGAGGGCATGGTGATCCGTATCGGTCGCTATCTGTCACTGCCCGACATCGAGGCGCAGTTCTCGCCGCAGAACTACCTGGTGACGCACTCCATCCTTTACACGGTGGATCCGTACACCCAGACCGGCATCATGACCACCACGCGTCTGAGTCAGCAGTGGACCGTGCAGTTGGGCATCAATGCGAGCAACGACACGGCGCCGTGGAACCATTCGGCACGGCCCACGCTGCAAGGTTGCGTGCGCTGGGTGTCGAAAGACAACAACGACATGCTTTACCCCTGCATCAACAGCTGGAACACCTCCGACTACAACTACAACAACGTGCAGATGTACGTGATGACCTGGGGCCATCGCTTCAGCCAGAGCGTGCACATGCAGACCGAGGCCTACTACATGTACGGCCGCAACATTCCTGGCTTTGGGCCGGATGGCGAGCCAGGCGTGGTGGCCTCGTCACCGTATCCGGGCAAGGCCGGCGAGTACGGCGTGGTGAATTACCTGAACTTCGAGTTGAACTCCAGCAACATGCTGTCGTTCCGCAACGAGTTCTACAACGACCAGAAAGGTCAGCGCACCGGTTACGCCACCAAGTACAGCAGCCACACGCTGGGCCTGACGCACTGGGTGTCGTCGGACCTGGAGATCCGCCCGGAGATTCGCTACGAGCACTCGTACGATGTGAACGCGTACAACGGCGGCAAGAAGAACTACCAGGCAGTCGCTATGGTCGACGCCATCCTTCACTACTGAGGTCATGAACATGGGCAAGCTGATTCGCAGCGCCATAGTGATGCTGCTCCTGATGACGGTGATAACCGGCGTGGCGTACCCGCTGGTCGTTACCGGCCTGGCCCAGGTGCTGTTCCCGTCGCAGGCGAACGGCAGCCTGATCGTGAAAGACGGCAAGCCGGTCGGCTCCACGCTGATCGGCCAGTCCTTCGACGACCCCAAGTATTTCTGGGGTCGTCCGTCGGCTACGGCGCCGCAGCCGAACAATGGTGCGTCGTCGACCGGATCGAACCAGGGTCCCACCAATCCGGCGTTGGCTGACGCCGTCAAACAGCGTATCGACGCGCTGCGTGTGGCCGATCCAGGCAACACCAAGCCGGTGCCGGTGGATCTGGTAACGGCCTCGGGTAGCGGTCTCGATCCGGAGATCTCGCCCGCTGCGGCGGATTACCAGGTGGCGCGTGTGGCCAAGGTGCGTGGGATGAGTCCTTCGCAAGTGCAGGCGATGGTGGCGATGGCGACCACAGGACGTCAGTTCGGCATGCTCGGTGAGCCGCGCGTCAATGTGCTCAAGCTCAATCTGGCGTTGGATGGTCGGTGAAGCGGCATTCCGCCCTCTCTCCTGAGGGGAGAGGGCTGGGGTAAGCCCCGAAAAGGGGAGTCAAAGGGTGGTGCTTGCGGCGGAGTTGCAAACCGACGATTTCACTTCCGGTCCTATCTCCCAAGTCCTACCCTAACTCCACACCTACCATCACCTGCGAACCCATGTCCGAACCCTCCCGCGACGCACGTGCCGATGCCTTGCTTGATTCCGTGCAGGAGGAGCGCACGCGTCGCCTGAAGATCTTCCTGGGTGCCGCGCCGGGCGTGGGCAAGACGTACGCCATGCTTTCTGCCGCGCGCGAGCTCAAGCGGCAGGGTGTGGACGTGGTGATCGGGTTGGTAGAAACGCATGGCCGGCAGGAAACCGCGGCCTTGCTGGAAGGGCTCGAACAGTTGCCCCGCCGCACGGTGAACTACAAGGGGCGTGATTTCACCGAGTTCGATCTCGATGCGGCGTTGGCTCGTCGGCCGGACATCATCCTGGTTGACGAGCTTGCGCACACCAACCTGCCGGGAGGTCGCCACGAGCGACGTTGGCAGGATATCGCCGAGCTGATCGAGGCCGGTATCGAGGTGTACACCGCGCTCAACGTGCAGCATCTCGAAAGTCTCAACGATCAGGTGCGACGCATCACCAACGTCACCGTTCGCGAAACCGTGCCGGATGCCTTCCTGGATCGCGCACGCGACATCGTGCTGGTCGACCTGCCGCCACGCGAGCTGATCCAGCGCCTGAAACAGGGCAAGGTCTACGTGCCGGAGACGGCCGCCGCTGCGCTCGATGCGTTCTTCTCTCCCACCAACCTCGTTGCCTTGCGTGAACTGGCCGTCGACACCGTCGCGGGCCACGTGGACAGCGATCTGCGCGAGCACATGCTGGCGCGCGGTGGCGTCATGCCCGTGCGTCGTCGCGTGCTGGCCGCCATCGATGGGCAATCGCAAAGTGAATACCTCGTGCGCATTGCGCGCCGCATTGCGGAGCGTCGCGGCGCGCCATGGAGCGTGGCTTTCGTCGATACCGGCATCACGCTCGACAAGGCACGCCGCGAGCGGATGGATGCCGCCATGCGTCTGGCTCGCCGGCTGGGCGGTGACACCGTCGTGTTGCGTGGCCATGCCATCGCGGACGAACTGATCGCGCACGCAGATCGCGAAGGCATCGGCCAGATCATCCTGGGTCGTACACGCGAGCGACCGCTGGCACGCATGCTGGGTCGATCGCTCACGCAGTTGCTGCTGCGTCGCGGTGCGCACCTGGAACTGACCATCATTGCCACGCCCGCCGAGCGGGCCAAGTCGCGCCTGCGCCTGCGCATGCCGGGTGGTAGGGGACGTCGTGGCGAATACATCTATGCCACCCTCGCCACACTGGTCGCGTTTGGTCTGTCCTTCATCGCCGATCGCTATCTGTCGGTAGCCAACCTCTCGCTGATCTTCTTGACCGCCGTGCTGGTGGTGGCGGTGCGCACGCGCATGGCCGTGGCGGTGTACACCGCGGTGCTGTGTTTCCTCGGCTACAACTTCTTCTTTGCACCGCCGCGCTACACCTTGATGATCGCCAATTTCGACGACGTACTGGCAGTCTGCCTGTTCCTCGTCGCGGCACTGGTGGCGAGTCGGCTGGCCACCAAACTGGCCAGCCAGGTGGAATCCCTGCGTATGGCGCACGCGCAGGCGCGTGCGCTGCTGGCCCTCGGGCAGCGGCTTTCCACCAGCACCGATGCCGAAGGCATCCGTCGGGTGGGTGCAGCAGCGTTGGCGGATGTCCTGCGTTGCGACGTAGCGATGCTGGCGCGCGATGCCAGCCAGGTGCTGCGTGTGGTGGCAGCGGCGCCGCGTGATTTCGATCTGACCGCACAGGATCTGGGTGCCGCTGCCTGGTGCGAAAAGCACACCGAACAAGCGGGCCGTTACACCGATACGCTCAATGCTGCGCCGTGCTGGGTGTTGCCATTGGGCAGCGATGACAATCATCTCGGCGTAGCGGCGCTGCGTTTTCCGCCAGGGCAGGGCGAGCCATCTACCGATGAGCGCAGCCTTGCGCTGACCATGGTGCAGGACATTGGGCAGGCGCTGCAGCGCGCGCGTCTGGCGGAGGAACTGGAGGGTGCGCGCGTGCAGGGCGAAACCGAGCGCCTGCGCAACGCGCTGTTGTCATCCGTGTCGCATGATCTGCGCTCGCCGCTCGCCTCGATGATCGGTTCGGCCGGCACGCTATCCAGCTATGGCGACCAGCTGCCGCCGGAGGAACGCCGTGAACTGTTGGAGGCGATCCTTGGCGAAGGTCAGCGCCTGGACCGCTACATCCAGAATCTGCTGGACATGACCAAGCTTGGCCACGGCACGCTCAAGCTCAATCGCGACTGGACGGATGTCGCCGAGATCGTCGCGGCGGCCACCACGCGTTTGCGCAAATTGTTTCCCGATCTGCGGGTGGACATAGCGTTGCCGCCGCAGACCTTGCTGCTCTACGTGCATCCCGCGCTGATCGAACAGGCGCTGTTCAATATCCTTGAGAACGCCGCGCGCTTCTCGCCACCGGGCGAAGCTGTGCGGGTGGTGGCACGGGCAAAAGGCGAACAAGTACAGATCGACGTGGTCGATCGCGGCCCCGGCATTCCGGAGGACGAGCGCGCGCGCATCTTCGACATGTTCTATTCGGTATCGCGTGGTGATCGCGCGCCGCAGGGCACCGGCCTTGGCCTGGCCATCTGCCGCGGCATGATCGGCGCGCACGGCGGCAGCGTGGAGGCCTTGCCCGGCGACGGCGTAGGCACCAACATTCGCATTACCTTGCCGCTCCCGGCGCCGCCCGCGAACCCTGTATGACCTCTGCTGCGCGTGTCCTGGTCATCGACGACGAGGCGCAGATCCGCAAATTCCTCGACATCGGCCTGCGTGCTGAGGGTTACGAGGTGCTGCTCGCAGCGAATGCGGCGGAAGGGCTGGCGTTGGCGGCCACCCGCTCGCCGGATCTGGTGATTCTCGATATCGGCCTCCCTGACAAGGAAGGGCACGAGGTGCTGTCCGAGTTGCGCCAGTGGAGCCATGTGCCCGTGGTGATGCTGTCCGTGCGCGATGCGGAAAGCGAGAAGGTCAAAGCCCTGGATGCAGGCGCCAACGACTACGTGACCAAGCCCTTCGGTATCCAGGAGTTGATGGCCCGCCTGCGCGCCCTGATGCGCAACCGCCAGGGCGAACCGGAAGCCACCCAGCGCTATGACGATGGACACCTCGCCATCGATCTGTCCCGCCGCGAAGTGTTCCTTGACGGTGTGGTGCTTTCGCTCACCCGCAAGGAGTACGCGGTGCTGGCCCTGCTGTTGCGCCACGCCGGGCGCGTGGTGACCCAGCAACAGCTGCTGCGCGATATCTGGGGCGCCACCCACACCCAAGACAGCCACTACCTGCGCATCGTGGTCGGCAAGCTGCGCCAAAAGCTGGGCGACGACCCGGCCACCCCCCGCTGGCTCAAGACCGAGCCGGGTGTGGGCTACCGCTTTCTTGGCGGCTGAACGATCGGGTGCGTGTCGCAGCCGGTGAGAGCCGGTAGTGGTCTGATTTTCGGACTTTTTCCGCCCTTCCCGGACAGCCGGGCAGGGCGACGGCTGGCCTGATTCATAGATCCCCGGCCCCGGTCAACGCCTGTCTCCACGGCCGGGGCACGGTTATGATGGCCGCCTGTACAACCATCCGGTGCTGACTGCTCAAGAACGCAGCGCCGGCTCACAGAGGAAACAACATCCATGGCACGCGGCGTCAATAAAGTCATTATCGTCGGCAATCTCGGTGCAGATCCGGAAACCCGCTACACCGGTAATGGCACGGCCATCACCAGCATCCGCATCGCAACGTCCGAAAGCTGGACCGACAAGCAGAGCGGCGAAAAGCAGGAACGCACCGAGTGGCACCGCGTGAAGCTGTTCGGCCGCCTCGCTGAAATCGCCGGCGAATACCTGAAAAAGGGTCGCCAGGTTTATATCGAAGGCTCGCTGCGTACCGACAAGTACACCGACAAGGATGGCGTCGAGCGTTTCAGTACCGACATCGTCGCGGCTGAAATGCAGATGCTCGGCGGTGGTTCGGAAGGCGGCTCGGGCGGCGGTGGCGGTGGTAACTTCCAGCGCTCGCAGGGTGGCGGCGGCGGTGGTCAGCGTCAGGGCGGCTACAGCGGTGGCCAGCAGGCCCGTGGCGGCGACAACTACGACGGCGGCTCGCGCGGCGGCGACAACTACGGCAACCAGAACCAGCAGCGCCAGTCCGCGCCGCCGGTGCAGAACAACAGCTTCGACGACGACGATATTCCGTTCTGACCGATAGGGTCGGTGCACTTGTTGCTTATCTCAAAAAGCCCATGGTCGCCATGGGCTTTTTGTTTGCGCTGAGTGTTTGACGGACCGGCCCGTTTGATGCGTGGTGTTTCTCTACCGCGCATGTCCATTAGTCAGCGTGCATGGATGGAAAAGCACTCTAACCTCTGTTTGGACCGCACGGTGTGGCGCATCTGGCGAGAATGCAATGGCATCCGATAAGCTCGGAGCGTCAATGCGCGTAGCTTGGAAAGCCTTTGCTTCCCTATTGAGGCTCCAAGAAGGCGGCTACAACCCCTCACATGGATTCGGCTCATGGCGCGAAAGACCACCACTAAGACTCCAGATGTCCTTGCAAGGCCGACAACGCTTCTGCTTCCTCGCGCTGAGGTCGAGAGCAAGTTACAGGATAGGATCAAGCAGGGGAACGAAATGCTGGCGACAACCCTGCGTACCCCGGCTGACCTAGCAGAGATTCAGTCCAAGCGAACCCTGTGGAATGACTACAACATCGAACTCTTAAAGCGATGCTTTGACCCATACACCCTGTCCGACGAATATAACGCGATCTCGCTTTACGGCGGGTTTGTGCTCATGGATCCTTCGTTTGCTCAACGCGTCGATGCATTCCGCCGTGGAGTTCAGGGCAAGGTTACCAACATCGAGTCGATTATCGGGCGACTTGAACTGCTGCCCGAACCGGCTTCAGCCAGCGCGCCGGTAATGGACGTCCGTAAGGCATCTGGTGCCGGCCAGTCGAACTCTGTGTTCATTGTTCACGGGTCGAATGAGGCGGCGAAGACTCGTGTCGCACGCTTTGTCGAACGCTTCAAGTTGAATGCGATCATTCTCCATGAACAGCCGAACCGGGGCCGCACGATCATAGAAAAGTTCGAGAAGAGCGCCGCTGAGGTTGGTTTCGCGGTTGTTCTTCTAACTGCAGATGACATAGGGGCACCCAAGGAATCACCTGATCAGGCAAAACCCAGGGCAAGGCAGAATGTGCTGTTGGAGTTGGGCTACTTCACGGCTTCGTTAGGTCGGGACAGGGTCTGCGTGCTCTACGAAAAGGGCGTCGAAATTCCTACCGACTATCTTGGCGTGGTGTATACGGAGTTTGACGAGGCAGGAGGGTGGCAGCTGGGGCTGGCGAGGGAAATGAAGGTGGCCGGGCTCGATGTTGATCTCAATAATGCGGTGTGAGTCGAGATCTTCGCGCTAGTTTCACCTGTCCGTGTGCCGGCAAATCAAATAGCAATGACAATGCGAAAACTGATGCAAAGCTGGGTCAGAGCGCCCTTTTCCTGCCAGCTTTCGTGGAAAGTCCACTCTGACCCTGGTTTTGGCGCGTTCTTGTTTCGCTTCCGACAATTTAAGCGAAGCGCAATCTTCGTCTCAGGTGCCTTCAACGATGCGAACGTCACGTTCGGCTGCACCGACGAGGTACTGCACTGCTGCCTGATACTCGGGGCTACGGTACGCGGCGTCAGCTGCTTCGAGATTGCTGAACTCAACGATGGCTACGCGCTGCATCGTGCCGGCTTCATACGAAAAACTCGGCAGACCTGCCGCTAGAACTCGCCCACCATGAGCTCGGATGACCGGCCCCGCGACAGCCGCATATCTGTCGACGCCGGTCTGGTCCGAAACTGATCGAAATGTCATCACCCAATATCCACTAGCCATGGTTCGACTCCGTTCGGCGACACATCGGCTTCGCATAATTTTTAAAACACGGATCTATCCGTCGAAATTAACTCCACTACCGTTCCACGCCCAGTGCAGCATATGTCTGCCGTGCTGGGTGTGGGGCAACGTGTAGTTAGGCAATCAATAGTTCGACATCGATGTTGCCGCGCGTAGCGTTCGAGTACGGGCAGGCCTGGTGCGCCGCATCCACCAGTTGTTTCTTTTGGACGCTATCGAGGCCCGGCAGGCTGATCGCCAGCTTGACCGCGATACCGTACCCTGCGCCGCCGTTGATGGCACCGAGAGACACGTGCCCATCGATAGCCACATCATTCGGCACTTTGATGTTCAGCTTCGCTGACACTGCCTTCATCGCGCCGATGAAACAGGCCGAGTAACCGATAGCAAACAACTGCTCTGGGTTAGTGCCAGGCTTGCCCGAGCCGGGCGAGCTAAGCACCACGTTGAGTGCGCCATCGCTGGTCTTTCCTGCGCCGTCGCGCCCGCCCGTGGTGTGGGATTCGGCTGTGTACAGCACTTTTTCGAGTTTCTGGATCATGACGATTCCTTTAGATTGGCCGGATAAACTGCTTCGTCTTTGTCAGTGCCCAGCACTCTGCCCACCATCGACATGGAGAATCTCGCCCGTTACGAAAGTGGCTGAGTCGAGATAGAGCACAGCTTCGACGACGTCGGAAATCTCGCCCATCCGTCCCACTGGATGCAGGCTGGCCAGCGCGTCGTACGTTTCGGGCGCGTGCATCGGCGTTTTCATGATGCCTGGTGCTACCGCGTTTACGCGGATGCCACGCTTGGCGTACTCGATGGCCAGCGACTTGGTCGCTGCGTTCAGGCCACCCTTGGTAAGTGCGGCCAGCACTGACGGTACGCCATCGATCGCGTTATCGACCAGGCTCGCCGTCAGGTTGACTACATGGCCGCTGCCTTGCTTTTCCATCTCGGCGATGGCGAGCTGGGTAATGTGGAAGAAACCGTCAAGGTTGACCGACAGAACGCTACTGTAGTCATCCGTCGTGTACGCGGTGAATGGCTTGGCGATAAAAATGCCCGCATTGTTGACCAGCGTATCGATGCGCCCGAAACGCGACAACGCCTCGTCAATGATGCGTGCGGCCACGGAGCGGTCAGCGATGTCGCCGGTCACGGCGATCACGTTGGGATCGCTGGACGGCTTGATCGAGCGGGAGTTCGCGATCACGCGGTAATTGCGGTCGACAAAGCCTTTCACCAGGCCAGCGCCGATACCCTGCGATGCGCCGGTAATGATGGCGACTTTCTGTTGACTGTTCATTCTATGTCTCACTCGTAGAAGGGGGTTTCCGGCGTTATGCAGATAGCCTGCGTTGCCGACGTGATCAATCTACGAGTGAGCAGCGGATAAGCGAATCCCCGCTACTCGGTAAACACTTTTGCGCGCCGCGTTGTAATCGCCTTGGCTGGCGAGGTCGCTGCGTCCTTGGCGAGGGACGCGAAGCGAGAGCGCAGGCGCGGAAGCGCGAAGTCGACAAACGCGCGGACCTTGGGCACGGCGAGGCGCCCATACGGAGAAATGATGTGTGCGGGCACGGGTGCTGGCTCCGCATCGGCAAGCACAACCTGAAGCAAACCCTGCTTGATCTCAGGCGCCACGTGATAGGCAAGCAGACGGGTTACACCATGGCCTTCCACCGCCGACGCAACAACGCCGCGAACGCTGTTGATGACCAGCCGAGGCGTGAACGAAATGGATCGCGGCACTGCCGATCCCTCCAGCGGTGGAAAGCTCCACGAGGCCAGGCCCATATGATCCATGGCAATAATCTGATGTTTGCCGAGGTCGGCTGGCTCGGTGATGCGCGGATGCGACGTCAGGTAGCGCGGCGATGCCACCACCAACCTGCGCACCTCGCCGATTTTGTGTGCCACGAGTGTGGAGTCCGACAGATGCGTGACGCGCAAGGCCAGATCCATTCCCTCGTCGATCAGGTTGACCTGTCGCTCCAGCAAGTACAGCCGCACGTTGACGGTTGGATATTCGTCCAAGAAGGCATCGACGATGGGCCGCAGTATCTCTGCGCCAACGAAAACGGTGGCAGAGATGGTCAGCGTGCCGCGGGGAACGGAGCGCTCACCGGCCGCGATGCGTTCGGCCTCCTCCAGCTCCATCAGCAGTCTCCGGCACGCGATGGCGTAGCGTTCGCCTGCCTCGCTCAACTTTATCGAACGCGTAGTCCGATGCAGCAAGGGCACGCCCACTCGCGCTTCAAGGAATGCAATAGCGCGACTTACCGCTGCTACGGAGCGACCGGTCTTCCGACTGGCCCCGGTAAGACTTCCTTCGTCCAGCGTGGCGACGAAGACTTTCATGGCGTCCAAACGATCCATAGGGGCAGTCTCACTTGCTCGCGGCGAAACCGAGATTACGCCCATTGTGCATGACGTCGCGACCCGGCCGCCTCCAGTTATCCGTGGCCTGATTTGCGGGGAGTCGGCACTTGAACGGGAAGCTCTACTTCCATCTGGCTCGAATCAACGAGGACGACTTCAAGCCGATGGCACCCTTGGAAGCCAAGCAAAGAAGCCGACGCCTCGCCAATTAAATCAGACCGTTCTCGTTGACGCGAAAGTTCGAGGACGTTTCACTGCCGCTCGGTGCCGATGTGCTTAACGACAGGTGGGAGGCCTGAGCGTGACCGGTTTGATACGTGGTGGTTCTCTACCGTGCGTCCATCAGCCATGGTCGATGGACGACGCTGCACTCTGACCCCTGCTTTCATGCCGTTCGGCGCCGATCTGCTCAACGAGAGGGGCAACACCTTGCTGGTGCGCTGGGGCAGCGAGGCGGCGGAGCAGTGCCACGTCAGCTATCAATTGTCGGTGCGTGCCAAGGAAGCGGCGTTCAGCGCGCTTGAAAATGTCGATGCGGCGTATCGATAAATGGCGTTGAAGCAACAACATTGGCTCTAACCTAATTTGCAGTGCCGGGGAGGGCACTCCACCACTCCGTCACTGCATCACCTAGGGCATTTCGTGATGCCTCTGAGCACAGTGGGTTCATTATGAGCACAACTATTCGACATCTGATTCTGTTTGGCCTGCTAACGTTGGCGCCGATCATGCCTACCATGGTGCACGCCGCCGGCACGACATGTTCCAGTCCCATCATTGCTATGGTCACGGGGCCTGCCATCAATGTGAGCAATAACGCTGCTATTGGCGATGTGATCGGTACGCTTACGACCTCATTCCCTGGAGGTGCCAACCCCAACTGTACGTCCACGGGGACGCCAGGGGGGAATGTTTACTTTGGCGGCGGGTTTTTAGGGTCTGCCCCCGATTTGGGGCCCACTTATGGTAACGGCGGCCATTTGTATGCGACCACCATTCCGGGTGTGGGATTTCGAGTGAATATCACGGGTGGTAGTTCCATTTTTTGGGGCTATATACCGAGCCCGTTCATGCCCTACCAGATCACCACGGGCGTTGCGGCGCGCCAAGTACTTGTTGAACTGGTCAAGATCGGTCCCATTACCCAGGGCGGTGCGTTGAGTGGCGATATTGCCTACTTTCAAATGACCGACAGCAATGGTGCCTACACGACCCGGTATGTCACCTATCAGTGGTCTTCGTCGGTCGTTGTGACACTCAAAAGCCCGGCCTGCAGCGTCAGCACGCCGTCCGTGAAAGTGGGCATGGGTGTGGTTGCCAACCCGCATGTGGCCGTGGGCCAAACGTTCGATCCAGTGGATTTCAACGTGCAGCTCAACTGCTCGGTGGGCGATGTAGGCCAGTCGACCAGCGTCTACATGACCATAAGTGACGCCACGAATGCTGGTAACACCAGCAACATACTCAATCTTGGCGCGAGTTCCACCGTCACCGGCTTGGGCATCCAACTCGTTCGAAACGGCACACCAGTGAGCTTTGGACCGGATTCTGCCGTGGTGGGCTCGCAAAACCAGTTCAGCGTTAGCAGCACCACGGGCGGCACCATCAATATTCCATTTACCGCGCGGTACATCGCCACCAGCAATACCGTGACCCCGGGCGTCGTGAATGCCTTTGCCACGTTTACTTTCGCTTACCAGTGATATGGGTATTCGGCAGTTGATGGTTTAGTTCATTGTGTCAGAGGGGTGCTTCAGCACCCCTTTTCATTTCTTAGCGCTGAGGTGACGTCCTTGATCGCGGGACGTGTATTCATCATCGACCTCTTTCTGCCATCCTCAGTTTGGGGCTTCCGGGTCGATGCCTTGACCAAGTATAAGCGGCTGGGATGCCTAGAATGTCCTCATCCATGACGTGACTGGAGCTTTGAATGCCCAAAAGATCTCGGCGATCCGTGGCTTGGCCTGGCACCGTTGTATCGCGGCCATTCTTCGAGCGCCCATCAACGGAAGTGGCTCCTCAACTGCTCAACAAGATCCTCGCGGGTGCGGATGGTCGTGCCGGTCGCATTGTGGAGGTGGAGGCTTATGTCGGCTCCATGGATCCCGCCGCGCACACGTATCGCGGGCAGACGCCGAGAAACGCCGTTATGTTCGGCCCCGCAGGGCATATGTATGTTTACTTCACCTATGGCATGCACTGGTGCAGCAACTGCGTTTGTCAGGTGGGTGAGGGCGTGTTGATCCGCGCACTGGAACCCTTGCATGGCGTAGACCTGATGTACGAGGCGCGTTCGTGGGGAATGAAGGAGCGCGATCTTTGCCGCGGCCCGGCGCGCCTGACGCAGGCCATGGGCATCACGGGGGCGCAGAACGGCATCGATCTGGTCGGTGCGCGTGATGGTTTCGCCATCCTCGATGACGGCATGCCGCCGCCCAAGGCGCTGGTCGGCGGACCGCGTATCGGTATTCGCGTGGGCGTCGATTTGCCGTGGCGATGGAGCGTCCCGAATAACCGCTACGTGTCTGGGCCTGTGGCTCGCGGCGTCTGACGAAAGTGATGACCCGGCGCCGGGGATGATCTAGCTCTTCGGCGCGATGCCTACGGCGTTGTTGCAGCCGTTGACCACCAGTGCACGATCTGGTCGACGATGACGTCGGTTGATTCGGTAGCGTTGATAGTTACTACACGCGATTCGCCGGACGGTGGTTCCAGATCACGGAACTGACTGTCGATCAGCGACGCGGGCATGAAGTGACCGGTGCGATGAGCGACGCGCCGGCCGGCTTCCTCAGGTGAAAGCTGCAGGAAGACAAAGCCAAGGCCCGGCAGTGCGGCACGCAGCGTATCGCGATAGCGCCGCTTCAGCGCCGAGCATGTGAGTACGACGATATCCTCGCCCTGGGCGGTGCGTTGCAGTTCGCGGCCCAGGGTTTCCAGCCAGCCCTGGCGGTCGGCATCCGTCAGTGGGATGCCGGCCTCCATCTTTCGGATGTTGTGCTCGGGATGGAACGCATCGCCCTCGATCATGTGTGCTTGGATATGCGCGCACAGCGCTGTAGCAATGCTGGTTTTTCCGCAGCCGGAAAAACCCATCACCACCACAGCGCGCATGCTCTTATCCAGGGCGACGCTCACGATCACACCTGTTCGCTGGCCGGCTTGCCGTAGCTCGGCGGACGATCCGCTGCCGCAGCGCCGAACGCGGTGTTCGGTTTGTCGCCCATCACGAACAACAGCGTGCCGCCGGCGGTGAGTTCGGCGTGGCTGATCCAGCTCTTGGTCCACGGCTTGCCGTTCCAGGTGACCGACTGGATGTAAGGGCGTCCCTTGCCGTTACCCTGTGTCTGCACCACCAGCTTCTTGCCGCCGGCCAGTTGCACTTCGGCGCGGTCCAGCAGCGGGCTGCCGAACACGTAGTGCGTGCTCACCGGGTCCACCGCGTAAAGGCCCAGCGCGCTCATCACGTACCACGCGCTCATCTGGCCGCAATCCTCGTTGCCGGGCAGGCCATCAGGTTCGGCGCGGTACATGGTTTCCAGCAGCATGCGCACGCGCGCCTGGGTTTTGTGGTGCGCGCCGGTGTAGGCGTAGAGGTAGGGCACGTGGTGGGCGGGTTCGTTGCCGAAGGCGAACTGGCCGACCATGCCGGCGATATCCGGCGGCGCATCGGCGGGCAGCTCGCTGTCGATGTTGAACAACTCGTCCAGCTTCTTCTCGAAGGCATTCTCGCTGCCGAACAACTTCATGTAGGCATAGAGGTCGTGCTGGTTGAGGAAGGTGGCCTGCCACGCGTTGGATTCGGTGAAGTCGCGCCACTTCTTCGAATGGCCGATAGCACGCGGGTCGAACGGTTCCAGCCACTTGCCGTCGCTACCGCGCGGACGCGTGAACGTTGTCGCCTTGTCGAACACGTTGCGGTAGTTCTGCGAACGTGCCTTGAGCGCGACGGCGTCATCGTGATGGCCGAGCTTTTCGGCGTAGTGCGACATCACCCAATCGTCGTAGGCGTACTCGAGCGTCTTGCTGACCGCTTCGCCCTCGACATCGCTGGGGATGTAGCCGCGCTTGCGGTATTCGGGCAGGCCGAAGTAGTCGTCTTCCATGGCGCGCTTGCGGAACACCGGCCATGCCGCGGCGTAGTCGATGCCGGTGAAGCCCTTGGCCTGCGCTTCGGCAACGACCACGGCGGAGTGGTAACCGATCATGCACACCGTTTCGATGCCTTGCAGCGGCCACACCGGCGGACCGGCGGGGCTCTCCTGTGCCATGCGCACCAGGCCGTTGACGAGGTCGGGCACGCGATCGGCCTGATACAGCGTAAACAACGGATGCTCGGCGCGGTAGGTGTCCCACAGCGAGTAGGTGCTGTAGTTGTGCTGCCCCTTGGCCAGCTGGTGCACCTTCATGTCCATGCCGCGATAGCGGCCGTCCACGTCGCTGAACAGCGTGGGCGCGAGCATGGTGTGGTACAGCGAGCTGTAGAAGGTGCGCTTGATGGTTTCATCCGGCGTATCCACGCGGATGCGGCTGAGTTCACGCTCCCAGGCGGCTTCGGCAGCCGCCTGCACGCCGTCGAAATCCCATGCGGGAATCTCGCTGGTCAGGTTGCGCAGCGCACCTTCGATATCCACGCCGGAAATACCCACCTTCACCAGCAGCGGCGCGTCGTTGAGCGTGTCGTAGTGCAGTGTGGCCTTGAGGTTGGTGCCGCTGGCCTGCGTGCTGCCGGCGGTAAGCGCGGTGTCATTGCTGTAGAGCGTGCCGCGCTTGAACGGGCGAGATACCTTCATCGCGAAATAGATGTGGCGGCCATTAGCCCACTGGTGCACCACGCGACTGCCGACCAGCGTGTCGTTGCCGATCAGTTTCAGTTCGGCATCGGTGACCTTGGTCGGCGTCTTCGCGTCATCGTGGAAGCCATGCGCAAAGTCGACCAGCAGATGGGCGTCACCCGGTTGCTGGAAGGTATAGCGATGAATGCCCGCGCGTTCGGTCGTGGTCAACTCGGCAAGCACATGGCTGTCGGTGAGCTGCACGCGGTAGTAACCCGGGCGTGCCTCTTCACCGGTGTAGTGCGAGCGGTAGCCCTTGATGCCGGTGCGGTAACCCTTGGGCTTCGGTCCGTTGTCCGCGTGCACGCCGTCGTAGCGCGAGGTGTAGTTGACCCCGTCGTAGTCGCGGTCACCGGGCTGCAGGAGTACGGCGCCCATCGCCGGCACCACCAGCACGTCCAGCATGTCGCTCGCGCCGGTGCCGGACAGGTGCGTGTGCGAGAAGCCCATAATCGAGCCGTCGCCCTGGTGATAGCCGGAGCTGCTGTCCCACTGCCAGTTGTTGGTATCGGGGCCGAGCTGCACCATGCCGAAGGGCATCGTGGGGCCGGGGAAGGTGTGGCCATGGCCGCCGGTGCCGACGAACACGTCGACGTGGCGCGAGACGCCATCGGCGAGTGCGGTCTTCTTGCCGGCGGCAGCAAAGGACGGCAGGGCATTGGCGGTGCTGCCCAGGACGGAAAGTGCGGCCATGCCTTGCAGAAAGCGGCGGCGCGTAACCATGGTCTGACTCCTTTGAAGCAAAACGGAGGCCGCCAGCAGCGGCCGTAGAGATATCAAAACGGTGCTACGCCTTGCGCAGTACCTCGGGGTGGCTATCGGCCAGATGCACGATCAGTTCGCCGAACAAGGTGTTGGCCCAGGCGAACCAGGTGCGTGTGAATTTGGCGGGATCGTCCTGATCGAACGATTCATGCATAAAGCCGGTGCCGGCGTGCGTGGTTTTCAGCCACGTCAGGCATTGGGCGATGTCGCGCGTGTCGTCGGTGGTGAAGGCGCGCATCATGATCGACATCGGCCAGATCATGCGCAGCCCTTCGTGCGGTCCACCGACACCTTCTGCCGCGCTGCCTTTGAAGAAGTACGGATTGTGCGTGCTCCACACTTGCGCGCGCGTGCGCAGGTAGCGCGCGTCGTTCTGTTCGCAGGCGTGGAGATAGGGCAGGGCGAGCAAGCTGGGAACGTTGGCATCGTCCATGAACAACTGGTTGCCGTAGCCGTCGACCTCATAAGCCCAGTAGTCACCCTGGTTGCCGTGAATCACGCCGTAGGCTTCAACCGCGCGCTGGATCTCATCGGCCAGCGCCACGCAGTCGGACGCACCAGCATCGTCATGGCGGATGGCACGAAGCATCTCCGCGAGCTGGCGCAGGCTGGTGACGGCGAAGAGGTTGCCGGGAATATTGAACGGGTAGACCGTCGCATCGTCCGACGGGCGGAACATCGCGTGGATCATGCCCACCGGGCGCGTCGGGTTGCCGTAGCCCTGCAGGAATTGCGACTCGGTCGGGATCGGCGAGCTGCGCTGGAAGTGGTACGGCCCTGGGCCGTCTTTGCGCTGCTGTTCGCGGAACGTCTTGAGCACCGTGCGCATGGCGGCATGCCAGTCGTCATCGAAGGCGGTGGTGTCGCCCGTGGCCTTCCAGTACCCATGCGCAAGGCGGATCGGGTAGCACAGCGAATCGATCTCCCATTTGCGCTCGGCCACACCGGGTTTCATATCGGTGATGTCGTGCTGGGACCAATCCAGGTTGGACTTCGCACCCGGATCGGGCATGAACGCATTGGCGTAGGGGTCGATGCTGATGCATACCGCGTGGCGATGGATCAGGCCACGGAATAGCCGTTGCAGCGCCTTGTCCTGCTTCGCGAGCTGCACGTACGGCCACACCTGCGCGGACGAGTCGCGCATCCACATGGCGTCGATATCGCCGGTGACGATGAAGGTGTCGGGCTTGCCGCGCAGCGTGCCTACTTCGACCGTGGTATCCAGCGTGTTCGGGAAACAGTTCTCGAACATCCACGCCAGTTCGGGATCACTGATCTTGGCCTTGGTCTGGGCGAGCAGCTTTTCCACAGCGGCGCTGGTGAACTTGCGCTTGCCGATGGGCGGTCGCTGGCTGACGAAGGCACTCGTACCTGTCGCTGCGAACACACCATCCGACAGCCATGCAGCAGCGGGCGCCAGCGCCATCCATTTGAGCAGGTTGCGGCGAGAGGTGATCATCGCGTGGTCTCCGGTTTGACGGTATCGATCAGCGAGGTCAGCTTGAGCGCCGACTTGAGGGCGTGCAGGTCAGCCTGGCTGTTGACGGCGATATCCACATGCTCGCCCGGCAGCAGGTCAAAGGCATTGTTGGAAAAGGTGGCGTCAAGCTTGCCCAGGTCAATCCACACGCCACGAGCGAGCTGCTTCGTGCTGACGCGCAACACCGTGCCGTTGTCGTCCTTGATCCACTCGGCGCCCAGGCCAGGGTGCTTGGGCAGATTTAGTGTCTTGGCGAGACCGAAGTAGAGCAGGTGATGCGCCACGACCTCGTCGTTCTTGATCACATCGAAAGAGGCGACGCTTTGCGTTGGCTTGGCACCGTGCAGCAGCTCCGCGTCGCTGAACTCGCCAACGAGTGTGCTGCTAAGTGCGGCGGCCTCCACCGGCTCGCTCTTCTCGCTAAGCAACTTGCCCGCCATGTCATAGACACGTGTGCGTAGCGTGGCGTTGAAGGGCGTGGTGCGGTCGGAGACCAGATGCAGCGTGGTGTGGCCATCACGGCGGATCGGCACCACATCCACCGGCGCATAGAAGCGCTTGGCGTGGAATTGCAGCGCCTTCCAGCGGCCGTAGTAGTCGATGCTGGACCAGGACGGCCCCGGCCATACGTCGTTGAGCTGCCAGTACAGCGAGCCCATGCTCTGCGGTCGCGCGCTGCGCAGGTGTTCTGCCGCAAGCTCAATGCCCTCGGCCTGCATCAGCTGGCTAAGGTAGACGAAGGAGGCAAAGTCCTTCGGCTCACCGTAGTTGGCGCGGATGTACAGCAGCAGACGGTCGTTGCCATTGCCATTGGCGAATTTCTGGTGTGCACGCATCACCGGCGAGTTCGGCGTCATGTCGGCCGGCGTGGCGAAACTCTCGATGGTCGACATCACCGGGAAGGACTGCAGGCCGTACTCAGACTGGAAGCGCGGCGTGATATCCAGATAGTGATCGATGGGCTCGGAACCCGACCACACCTTCCAGTAGTGATAATCGCCGTCGTTCAGCACGTTGGCTTCGCCATCGAAATCCGTGCTGGGCGAGCTGGCCCAGTAGGGCACGTCGGGATCGTTGGCCTTCACCACTTCGCGCAGCGTGTGGCCGAATAGCTCGCGCATGCCGTTCTCGATGCGCTGGCGTTCGTCGGTGCTGATCGCCTTCTTGAAGTCGATACGGTCCGGCCAGGATTCCCAGCCAGTCTGCACTTCGTTGTTGCCACACCACAGCACGATGCTGGGGTGGTTGCGCAAGCGGCGTACCTGTTCCTCGGCTTCGACGCGCGAGTTGCCTAGGAATTCGTGGTCATACGGCGTAATCGCGCCGCCAAACATAAAGTCCTGCCAGATCATGATGCCCATCTGGTCGGCGAGATCGTAGAACGCATCGCTCTGGTAGTAACCGCCACCCCACATGCGCAGCATGTTCATGTTGGCATCGCGGGTGGAGGTGAGCAGCTGCTTGAGTTGTTCCGGCGTGGTGCGCTCCGGGAAGCTATCGGTCGGGATGAGATCCGCGCCCTTGGCGAAGATCGGCACGCCGTTCACCACGAAGGCGAAGCCGCGCCCCCACTGATCACGATCGCGGCGCAGTTCGACGCTGCGCAGGCCCGTGCTGCGATCGGCGCTGGCGAGGGTGTCGTTGCCGCGCTTCACTTCCATGTGGAAGCGATAGAGGTTCTGCATGCCGTAGCCGGCAGGCCACCAGCGTTCGGGCTTGGCAATGGCGAACGGCACGCGCAGCGTGTTCTCGCCGGATTTGAGCGTGGCATCCTGGGCTATCTCGCCTTGGCTGCCATCCGGCGCGGTCCAGTTCACCGTGACGCGCGCGCGGCCAGCCTTGCCTGCCTGTAGCGAGACTTCCGCGGCGAGTTCGGCGTTGTCGGCATCCACGTGCGGCTGGGCAACGTGGAAATCCTCCAGTCGCGCATCGGTCCAGCTTTCCAGTTGCACCGGCTGCCAGATGCCCATGGTGACGAAGCGCGGGCCCCAGTCCCAGCCGTACTGGTAGTTGGCCTTGCGCACGTAGTTGGAGGTCTGCTTGCCTTTGGGCTCGTCGCCGAAGGCGGAGTCGAATTCGCCGGGCAGGGCGTACGGCTGCATCAGCAGCCACGGTTGCAGTTTCGCGATGGGCGAATGCAGGCGCACTGTGAGCGTGTTGCTGCCGGCGTGCAGCACATCCTTCACGGGCAGGCGCCAGCGACGGAACATGTTGCCCGTCTTCAGTAGTGGCTTGTCGTTGAGGCTGATGTCAGCAAAGGTGTCCACGCCATCGAACACCAGATCGACATGGTCCTGCTTCAGCGTGGCGGCATCGACGTTGAAGACTAGCTGGTAATCCCAGTCGGCCAGGCCAATCCATTGCTGCTGCGCTTCGTTGTCGCGGAAGAACGGGTCGCCGATGTTGCCTGTGGTCAGCAGATCGGTCTGCACGCTGCCGGGCACGTGGGCCGGGGTCCAGGTCGTCTGGTCAGGGTGCTGAGCAACCAGCGTTGAGTCGGGCGCCAGACGGAATTGCCAGCCGTCGTCGAGCGGCGTCACGGTGGTGGCGCCCAGCGTGGACGCGCGTGCGAAGGCGAGGGCGGCCAGCAGGCCAACGGAAAGACGTGTCAGGGATGACAAGGCAAGGCGCTCCGCTTCTTGCTGAAAGGTCTCTTATCGCACACGGCGAAAGAAAGTGGATATCGCCCCAAAAAAACGGGCGCTACGAGAGCGCCCGGAAGTGGGGGGTCTTACAACTTGAATCCGAGATTGACTGTGTACGTGCGGCCGTTCTTGTAAGCGTTTAGTGGCTGAGCTGGTGTGTTGTTGTAGACGAAGTAGGTGGAATCCAGCAGGTTGGTGCCATCCAGCGAGACGCGCATGTGGTCGTTGATCTGGTAACCCAGCGACGCATCCAGTTCGCGGAAGATGCCGGTGATCTGTGAGGACTGCAGCTGTGCGATCTGCGTGAAGTAGTGCGAGCGCCAGCTATAGGTGACGCGCGCGCTCCACGGTCCGTTCTCGAAGTAAGGCGTGAGGTTGAACGCGTTCTTCGAGTTGTACGGCAGTGGGAACCCGTTGCTGGTGTCCGCATCGGACAAGGTGTAGTTCGCCAGCAGGCCGAAGCCGTAGGCAAAGTTGCCCTGGTAGGTCAGCGACAGGCCCTTCACCTTGGCGACGCCGGCGTTCACCGGGATCTCCATCTGGTACACGTCGTCCTGCTGGTCGGTGACGTTGTAGTGCGTCTGCGGCACGTTGGTATTGAGGATGTAGCCGGAGATGCGGCGGAAGAAGAATTCCGCCGAGAGCAGGCTGTTCTCTGCGAAGTACCACTCGGCCGTCGCGTCGTAGTTGGTCGACTTGTACGGCTTCAGATCGGTGTTGCCACCCGAACCGGTAAGGGTGCGGTCATCCAGTGCGACGTACGGCGTCATTTCCTGGAAGCGCGGGCGCGCGACGGTCTTTGCGGCGGCAAAGCGCAGCGTGACGTCTTCAATGGGATCGTACGCAATGTTGAACGACGGCAGCCATTCGCCATAGCTGCTGCGCTTGTCCACCGGTGCGTACTGGTTGTTGCCGATGAAGTTGTAGCCGGTGACGGTATCGCGCGTGTGGAAATAGCGCATGCCGAAGTTGCCGCGGTAGTCGGTGCCGGCGAAATCGGCCTGCCAGTAGAACGCGCGATTCTGCTCCTGGATGCCGTAAGTGGCCTTCGGGTCCATCGGCGCATTGCTATAGAGCGACTCGACGTAGCTCTTCAGGCCACCGCGGTTGATCTGTGTCCAGTTGGCCATGCTCGCGGTCGGGTCGAGGCCGTCGAGGTAGCCGCCTGGCGTGTTGCCGCCATTGAGGTCGGCCAGTGATACGCCGGAGCCATCCTGCGTGGGGATGCTCGCCTGGTAGCCGGTCTGACCGTTGTAGTGGTTGCTCGCCTTGATGCCCACTTCGATCTCGTTCAACGGGCCCCAGCTGAGGTCGTGGTTGAAGTCGGCCTGGAAGTAGCGCTCTTTGTCGTAGCTCGGCGCGTAGCTGAAGCCGGCGCCGTGGGCCAGCATGTCGCTCGGGTCGTTCGCAGCGTTGTAGTTGATCTGCGGATTCTGGCCGTTGAGGTTCCAGTTGTAGCCGCCGTAGCCGCGGAACTGCACGTTGTAGATGCCCTGCGAACCGCCGGTGGAGCTGGTGTAGCCCAGCTGGCTGGACGCGTTCCAGCCGTCGCCGTGCCAGTCGGCACGCAGTTGTGCGCTGCCGGTGTTGACCTTGGAGAAGCGCTCGTAGCCGTCCAGATAGGTCGGTGCGCCTGCACCATACGAGCCGCTGGTGGCCACGCCGTTGGTGAAGTTCATGGCCGTCGCGTCAGGCGCGCTGCCGGACCAGTCGCCGTAGCGGCTCTGGTTGAAGTTGTTGAACTTCTCGGTGACGTAAAGGCCGGTGAAGTTCAGCTCGAACGCTTCGTTCGGCTTCCACTGGATATCGGTGGACACACCGTCGCGCTTGCGCTCCTGCTTGAACAGGGCGGTGTTGATGGCGGTCGGGTACACGCCCGTCTGGCCCGGCGGCACCACACCCGGCGCGAACTGGTGGTTCGGGTCCGTATCGGTCGGGTCATTGGCGCGCTGGTAGCCGAAGATCTCGGTGCCTTCGCGCTGGATGACGCGGTCCGAGTGCATCACCGAACCCAGCACGCCGAACGTGCTGTCGTTGTTTTTCCAGCTATACAGCAGCGAACCCTGCGGCTCGCCCTTGTCGGCGCGGTCGTTGTACTGGTAGCCCAGCGTGCCGGTGAGCGTGTTGGCTTTCAGGTCCAGCGGGCGACGCGTGTTGATGATCACCGTACCGCCGATGGAGCCTTCGTCGATGCGCGCCTGCGGGGTCTTGTAGACCTCCGCCGTGCCGATGATTTCGGAGGTGAGCAGGCTGTAGTCGAACGAGCGGCTATCCGGGTTATTCGGGTCAGACGTCCAATTGGTGGATGCCAGCGTCTGGCCGTTGAGCAACAACCGGTTCAATGCCGGGTCGGTGCCGAGAATGCTGACCTTGTCACCCTCGCCGAAATTGCGGTCCACGCTGATGCCGGGCAGGTGCGAGAGGGATTCGGCCACGTTGGTGTCCGGGAACTTGCCCACGTCCTCAGCCGAGATCGCATCGACGATGGAGTCGGAGTTGCGCTTGAGATCCAGCGACTTCTGCAGGCTGGCGCGGATGCCGGTAACGGTGACGCCTTCCAACTGCTTGGCCTTGGCCGGGTCCGTCGGATTGGACTGCCCGGTCGCCGTCTGCTGCGTGCTGCCATTGGGTGCCGTGCCCTGGGTGCTGGCGGCGTCCTGTGCCATGGCTGTTGCGCTCGCGAACAACGCGCTGGCCAGGCTCATCCAAAGTGCGGTCTTGCGATACGTCACGCCTATCTCCCTGCAACGACAAAGCGCTGAGCGGGCTGGGGGAGACGCGGGGGAGCGCGTATCCCGGATTGTTCGGGACGAACTCGCCTGCACTACCTTGCGGTGGTGGTCCTGACGGTTCGTATGAATTGGCTCGATGGGGCCGGCGAGGGGGCCGGTCGTTGCGGCCGTTGATGCTGGTGCCGGTGAGGCGACCGGTCGCCGTGGCTGGCGGGTTCGCCCTTCCGATGTCACACGACTCAAAACCCCTCGCCGCACCGCCGGCTACGTGTGGAGGTCACCGACGACAGGACCATTCTTGAAGTCCGCTGATAACGTTGTCAACAAAAAATTTCACTCGATCTAAAGAAGAGACCAGTACCCCAAGGTATTGATTTTTCTGGGTGGATGGATAGGGCCAAATATTGCGCTGCAATATAGAAACAGGCCTTCTTGAATCGATCTAAGGAGTGCTGTCTGACGGGCACATGGGCCTACCCGCGGTGGGATCAGGCCATACCTGCGTTTGGCGCTGGTCAGGGCATTCCGGACCGCCGGTGATCGGCTCGCGCGGGTCTTTGTTGCAATGCACCGCAAATCGCTGCGATCGGTGCCCGTACGGGCCTGTTGCCGCTGAATCGAGGGCGGACGACCTTACGCTTTACGGCATCTATACGCGTTGCCGTGCGCCCCATACCCCAACTTTATGGCCGCCCCCACAGAATGGCCGCATGGATTGGAGTGACACCCACGGACGTCGGCGCGAGCGGGCGGCGACATGCATGTCTAGGGCCGGCATCGCGACGCGCGGCATGCGCGTGCCCGTGCCGGCCGAATAAGCCGCGATGTTGGCGACGCGGTTGGCGCGTTTTATGGTTCCGGAGCCGTCCGCACATCGCCGGTGGCCCGGCAGGCATGCCGCAGGGGTGGAGACGCTGCGGGGAGTGCTGATGGCGCTGCTGGCCTGCGCTATCGCCACCTTGCTTGGCGAACTCCTGGTGCGGGTGTTCGACATCTCCAACGTTGTCGCCTTGTTCCTGTTCACCGTGGTGGTGGTGGCCCTGCGCTGGGGCAAAGTGGCGGGTAGCGTTGCCGCGCTGGTCGGCGTGACGTGCTTCGACTTCTTCTTCGTACCGCCGGTGCTCGCGTTTCGTCTTTCCGATGCGCAGTACCTGTTCACCTTTGTGCTGACGCTGGTGATTGCCTTGGTCACCGGCCAGCTCGTGGCGCGCATACGGGCGGAAGCCGCCTCCGCATTGGCAGGCGAGCGCCGCGCCGTCGCGCTGGCAGACGTGGCGCGAGATCTGTCCGCCACGTCGACGGTGATGCAGATCGCCAGCGTCTGCAGTCATCGCATCGCGCCCTTGTTTGGCGCGACCGGCGTTCTGCTGAAACCCGATGTGGAAGGCGGAATGGCCGATATCGATGGCGCCATCGTGTCGGCGTCAGCCAGTGGACACCGGATGCACTACATCCCCTTGATTTCACCCACACGCACGCGCGGCGTGTTGGCCTTTCACCGCGAAGCGGCATGGGTGCTGGACGAAGACGATCAGCGGCAGTTGGAAGCCTGTTGCGCCTTGGTCGCGCAGGCGTTGGATCGCGTGCATTTCACCGACGAGGCGCGCGACACGCTGGTCAGGATGGAGGGTGAGCGCTTTCGGCACACCTTGCTTGCAGCGGTATCGCACGACCTGAAGACGCCGCTGACTGCCATACGCGGGTTGGCGGAAACGCTGGAGCTTGGTAACGCATCATCGCCGGCCGAAGGACGCGACATGGCGCGTGCCATCCATCGTCAGGCCGACGCCATGCACCGCCAGGTCAGCAACCTGCTCGATCTGGCGCGGATGCAGGACGACGGCACGCACCTCGAATTGGACTGGCACGACGTGGGCGAGGTGGTCGGCAGCGCGCTGGCCGCCATGGATGTGGTGCTCGGCCATCGCCACGTAAACATCGAATGGCCGCCGGGGTTGCCGCTGGTGCACATGGATGCGCGCCTGTTCGAGCACGTCATCGTCAATCTGCTGGATAACGCAGCCAAGCACACGCCTGCATCAGCGTCGATATGGATCTGTGCGCACAAGGACGAAGACTGTTTGATGATCGACGTGGAAGACGATGGACCGGGTTTGCCGCCCGACATGGCCAGACACATCCCGACGGCGACATGTGCGCGTAACGCGCCAGGCACGGGCTTGGGGCTGGCCTTGTGTCAAAGCATCGTGCAGGCGCACGGCGGATCTATGGATGTGTTTGGTGGCAAATCGCGTGGCGTGTGCTTCCGGGTGAGTTTGCCCATCGCAGACATGCCTGAACTGGAGCGTGAAGTTCTATGAATCGCCCACGCGTCCTCGTTGTCGAAGACGAATCGGACATCCGCCGCTTCGTGCGCTTGTCGCTGGAGCGCGAAGGCATGCAGGTTTTCGAGGTGGGCAACGCCTGCGATGCGCGCATCGACTCCGCCTCGCGACAGCCGCAGTTGCTCATCGTGGACCTTGGCCTTCCCGATGCGGATGGCAAGACCCTCATCCGTGAAGTGCGCCGCTGGTCCAGCGTCCCTGTGATCGTCCTGTCCGCACGCGAGCACGAGCAGGAAAAAGTGGAAGCGCTTGAAGCGGGTGCGGACGATTATCTGGTGAAGCCTTTCGGCGTGCCCGAATTGCTCGCCCGGGCCAAGGCGCAGCTCCGACGTGCCAGCATGGTGTCTTCTGGCCCCGAGTCCTCCGTGGTGTGCTTCGGCGACGTGAGGGTGGATCTGGCCACGCACGAAGTGGTTCGCCACGATGAGCTGATCCATCTCACACCCATCGAATTCCGCTTGCTGGCGGCGCTGGTGCGCGGCCAGGGCAAAGTGATGACCTATCGCCAGTTGTTGCTGGATGTGTGGGGGCCGGGTTATGCAGCTCGTGCCCACTACGTGCGCGTCTACATGACCAACCTGCGGCAAAAGCTCGAAGAGCATCCACCCCGGCCACGTCATCTGCTCACCGAGCTGCAAGTGGGCTATCGACTGGCCGGGGTGGCGCGGGAAAGCGCGCAGGCAGCGGGTCAGAACGCGAACTTCAGTGCGGCCACCGCGTGAGAGCCGTAGATGTGGCCGGAGTCATGCGCGTTGGTATCCCAGTAGCGCAGATCCAGTGACAGGCCGTCGCGAATCGTCCAGGTGACGCCAGCATTCCACGTGTTGTAGCTGAAATCGGCGCGTGAGCCGTCGTCGCGCATCACGGAGCTGCCAATGGTCTGCCGACCCATGGCCACGGAAACAGTCCACGCGGGATCTATCGTGTACGCGACATTGCCTTCCGCATACACCGCATGTCGGGCGATGCCGGGGAAATTCGGTGAGTAGTACACCGCACCGCCCAGGGTCACCGGACCGAACGCGTGGCTACCCCGCAGATAGGTTTCGGCATACGACTCGGTCATCTCCTTGGGTTGGTGCAGATAGCCGTAGTGGATGTAGCCAAGATCGAAGGTGATGCCCGCGAACGTGGGGCGCCATCCGCCGTACAGGTCGACCTCTTGCCGGGTGCGGGTGTCGCCAGAGGGACTGAAATCCACATTGGACGTCCACACGCCCGCGTAAAACGCGCCCTTGGCGGTAACGTCCAGCCCTGCAAAGCCCGACGGATGTTCGTTGGTTTGGCTGATGCCGCGAAAGATGTAGTCGGACTGCGCGCCCACGTTGAACGCGACCTGCCAGGTATCCGGCGCAGGTTGTGAGGGGATAGGGGGTGGGGTGCCGCCATCGGCCGGACCGCCGCCTACGGTGTCTTGCGCATGTAACAGGCTGGATGCGCCAGCCAGCATGGAAACGAGGGTGAAGCTCAGTATTTTTTTCATGTCCTGCATCCGCGTGGAGGCACCTACGGAAGCTGTCCGAGTGCCGAAATTCCCGAGGAATGCTAGGGATGGGGGTACAAAGACGACGCTGGATTTCAGCCTTCCGTATCAAGGTGGCATCAAGGCGTGCATCGGGCTTTCGTGGTTGTCGTGGAGGGAGTGAGAAGACGTTGGCGAGCGCCACGTTTCATCTAACCGTCACAACGGCACCCTAGGCTCCGAGGCTGACGCAGAGCCGTAGCCTTCCTCGGCGAACACGGTCGAAGGAGGCGGTGTGCGCGAAAAGCATGGGGCGTGGTCGGCGTTGTTCGCCGAAAAAGGCGCGATGCTGAGCAAATATTTTCTGCGGCGCGTGGCGCACCGCTGGGATGCTCAGGACTTGGTGCAAGAGGTCTATCTGCGCTTGTTGCGCATCGAGCCCGACGACGCGGCCAACATTCGCAGCCCCGAGGCCTACCTGTTCACCGTGGCCGCGAACCTGGTGAAGGAACATGCCGTGCTGCGCCAGCAGCAGCCGTTGGGCAGCGACGAGCTAGAGCAAGTGGTGGAGCAGCTTGCGGCACCGGCCAATCCCGAGGCGGACATGGATAGCCGGCTACGGCGGGAGCGCCTCGGCACCCTGATCGATCGGCTCTCGCCCAAGTGCAAGGCCGTGCTCGTTATGCACTATCGCGACGAGATGTCGTATCGCGAGATCGCCGAGCGCATGTCCATCTCGACGAACATGGTGAAGAAGTACATCGTCAAAGGCTTGGCAGCATGCCGGCAAAGGATGGCCGACTATGAGTGATTCCACACAATTCGATGCCGCACGGCAGGCGCGGCGCATCACCGAACAGGCCGTGTCCTGGTACATCGAGCAGCAGGAGCCGCTGAGCGAGCGCCAGCGCGTTGCGTTCCTCCATTGGCTGCGTGCTTCGCCGCGCCACGTGGCGGAGTATTTCGCGGTGGCGCAGATGCACGGCGACCTGAAGGCTGCGGCTTCATTGCAGGCGCTGACAAGTGAGGCGCTGGTGGAGCAGGCGACCCGCGATAACCCGGTGATCATGTTCCCGGGGATGGGCGGCGTCATGCGGAAGCCGGACGAGCCACGTGCGGGACGCATGCGACGCGCAGCCATCGCCTTGGCGGGGCTGGCAGCTGCCGTGGTCATGGCGTGGCTCGGCGTTGGCTACTGGCGCACTGCCGATGGTCGTGTTCAGCAGAGCTACGCGGGTGACGCATCCGTACGCTCGGTGACCCTGCCTGACGGTACGCTGGTCCAGTTGGATCGCGACAGTCTTATCGATGTGCATTTCGACGGACGCCTGCGTCGGATCGAAGTGGTGCGCGGCAACGCCTTGTTCGATGTGGGGAAGGATCCGAAGCGGCCGATGCTGGTCAGCGTGGGCGGCCATGTGTTGCAGGATATCGGCACCGTCTTCGACGTGAGGCGAGAGACCGGCGGCGATACGCTGACCGTCATCAGCGGCCGCGTGCGCGTGCTCAACGTGCCGGATGCGTCGCTCAAGGGCTTTGACATCGCGTTGCTCGGCGGTGACGCCGTGGCGGACCTTACCGCGGGTCAACAGATCTCACTCGGCAACACTGACGTGGGCGCGAAGCGACCAGCGCAGATGGCGCAAGTGACATCATGGCTGCCAACGGACATCCGTTTTCAGCACGAAACCATCGGCAACGTGGCCCGGCGCTTCAATGCCTACACCATCAAGCCATTGGTGATCGAGAACGAACACATCGCCGGCGAACGCATCAGCGGCATCTTTCACGCGAACAATCCACAAGCGTTCGCGGCCTACCTGGCGACGCTGCCAGATGTGCGCGTTATCGAAGAGAGCGACCGTGTGCGCGTCGTGGCATCAAACCAAACTGAAACGAAAACCAGCCATCTGTAAGAAAAGATTCATGCAATCGGAGGTACCCGATTTCGCGTCGGGCGGCTCTTGAAGGGTATGGGCTGGCGAAAACTCATGTCGCCGGCCGTTGACTAACCCACTCAAGGCTTCTTTCAAAATGCGACATCGTTTGGCTTTCCATATCGCGCTGGCGCTTGGCGTCAGTCTTCCTCTGGCGGTTTTCGCCCAAGCCGGTGCATTGCATACGACGGCTATTGCGCCGATGCCGCTCGCCAAGGCACTGGAGAGCTTCTCGCACGAAGCGGGCATGCAGATCGTCTATGGTTCGGATATCGCCGATACCGTGCGCAGCCCGGGTGCCGACGCCGGCCTTGCGCCGGAACAGCAGCTGCGTCAGTTGCTGGCAGGCACGGGCCTGACCTACCGCCTGGTCACGCCCAACACGGTGTCGATCATCCCGGGAAACGTGGCAGCCAATGCGGGCAATCCGGCCTCCGCTGCGGTGACGACGGCCGGTAACGCAAGCTCCAATCCGTTCGGTGACGCGGCTGCTGCATCCGGCGGCAACAAGAGTGCAAAGGATCTCGATCAGGTGGTGGTGACGGCGCGTTCCGGTGTAGACGAGCGCACCAAGGCGCAGACCAGCTACTCCATCACCACCATCGACGAAGACCGCCTGCGCATGCAGAACCCGACCAGCGTCACCGAGGCGATGAAGTCGGTGCCGGGTTTCTGGGTGGAGTCGTCGGGTGGCGAAGCGAGTGGAAACATTCGTGCGCGTGGTATTCCGGTGGACGGTTTTGGCTCGGTGAACCTGCTGGAAGACGGCATTCCCGTACAGCACGATCCAGCACTTGGCTATCTCAATGCCGATCAGGCTTTTCGTCTGGATGAAACCATCGATCGCATCGAAGTGGTGCGCGGTGGTCCGTCATCCATCTTCTATTCGAATGCGCCGGCCGGTGCGATCAACTTCATTCCGCGTCAGGTCGGTGACTCCGCCGAAGGCCTGGTGAAGTACACCGTGGGTAACTACGGGCTCAATCGCCTCGACTTCTGGTACGGCACCCCTATCGGCGATGGCTGGAAGCTGAGTGCGGGTGGTTTCTTTCGTCAGGATAATGGCGTCCGCAGCCCCGGCTTCACGAACGATCAAGGCGGCCAGTTGCGCGCCTCGCTCTCCAAGCAGTTCGAAAACGGCAGCATCAGCTTCGACGTGAAGCACATGGACGACAAGGTGGCGTTGGACCTTGGCATCCCGATGTATCGCAATGCCAGCGGCGATCTGCAGGCCGTGCCGGGTTTCAATGGCAACTACGGCACGCTCGCCGGGCCGGAGACCGAACACATCCAGATGATTCAGGGCAACGGCAGTCTGTACAACTTCGACAACTCGCTGGGCACGCAGGTCAAGCGTACGCAGTTCACGGTGAAGTTCGACTACAACCTGGGCGATGGCTGGAAGATTGCGGAGAACCTGCGCTACAGCGATACCGATACGCAGCGCAATGGTGTGTATCCGAATGCCGTGCAAACCACTGCGGGCTTCCTCAGCACCGCCCAGAGCCGGCTTGCTCAGTACTATCCGAATGCGGCTGGCATGCAGCTGCAATACGTGGATAACGGGCAGGCGTACAACGCTAGTCCCAATAACGGCCTGGTCGTGACGGGTGGCTTGCGCGGCATCACCATGCCGATGAACGAGTTCACCAGCGACACGCGCCTGCTGCGCAAGTTCGAGTTGGGTGACCAGACGCACGACGTGACGTTCGGTTACTACTACGCGCACTTCAACCAGAGCTTTGATCGCTACTCGTCGACGGCGATCCTCACCGCGACCGACAACGCACGCCTGCTGGACGTGGTGGCGGTGGGTGCCAACGGCAATGCGCTTGGCAAGCTGACCAACAATGGCATCTACGGCTATGGCTATGAGTGGGCGCATGCCAGTGGCACATCCAATACCAGCGCGTTCTATGCCTCGGACGAATGGCAGGTCAACGACAAGCTCCGCATTGATGGCGGCGCGCGCTGGGAGCGCGTGAACACGACAGGCTGGACCGAGCTGTCACAAACCGTGAACCTGGGAACGCCTGCGACGAGCAACATTCTCACTGGCAGCGGTCAGTACGCCGATTACGATCACAGCTTCAACAAGCTGGGTTGGACCTTGGGCGCCAACTATCAGTTCAGCGAGCATCAGGGTGTGTTTGCCCGCTACACGTCCACGTTCCGCCTGCCGAACCTTAGCTCGTACATCACCTCGCCGACGGCTACACCCATCACGCAGACGATGATCCTGCCGGAGATGGGCTACAAGTACAGCAACCGCTACATGGATGCATACGCCACGCTGTTCTATACCAAGTACAACAACGTCAGCTTCAGCAACTATGTGTTCAACCCGAACACCGGTGTGTCGACGCCGCAGACCGGCTATGCGAACACCGAAACCTATGGCCTGGAGCTGGAAGGCACGTTCTATCCGTCCAAGTGGTTCGACGTGCAATACACGGCCACGGTGCAGGATCCGAAGTACAAGGGTCTAAGCTATACCACCGTTACGGCGGGTGCGCCGGTGTTGCTCAATTACGATGACAATCAGCTCATTCGCGTACCGAAGAACAGCTTTCGTATCGTTCCCGGTGTGAACCTGCTCGACGACAAGCTGCGCTTGCAGATGTCCTACGAGTACGAGGGTCGGCGTTATGTGGATACGGCCAACTCGGTGGTGTTGCCGCAGTACCACACCATCGGTTTTAGCGCGCGCTACCAGATGACGCCGGAGCTGTCGTTCTTCTTCTACGCCGACAATCTCAACAACTCGCTGGGCCTGACGGAGGGCAACCCGCGTGCCGGCGAGCTGGCGAGCAGTGATGCGACCAAGAGCGTGTTCATCGCGCGTCCGTTGCTGGGTCGCTCGTTCCGCGCCTCGGTGATGTACCGTTTCTGACGGCGTTTGGCGTCCCGCGCGTCGCTCCGCATGGCGGCGCGCGGGATGGTTTTCCTGCTGCAGGAAGAAAGCCATGCATAAAAGCTCACTTTGTCGTCATCGGCTTCTGGCGCTGGCCGCACTCTGGCTGGCGGTTATCGGCGTGGCGTGCGCCACGGATACTGCGCCGGACGTCGTGCTGCGCGGCCAGTTGCAAGGCGCCGACAACCATACCTATCGCGAGGTGCCGTTCAAGGTGCCCGAGGGTGTCAATCGCATCACTGTGCAGTTTGAATCCACAGGGCGTGATGAGCACACCACCGTCGATCTTGGACTGATAGATCCGGCAGGCTTTCACGGCCAGCAGGGCCTCCGTGGGTGGACGGGTGGAAGCAAACAGCTTTTTACCGTGGGTGCCGTTGATGCCACGCCATCCTTCGCTCCCGGTCCGATTCAGCCCGGGCGCTGGGCACTCCTGCTCGGCATCCCCAATATCCGCCCGGCGTCGAAAGCGGAATTCACCGCCAAGATCTGGTTCGGCCATCCGGGCGATCCCGCATGGTTGCCTGCCGTGCTCAACCCACCGCTGCGCAAGGAGGCGGGTTGGTATCGCGGTGATCTTCATATGCATGGCGCTCACAGCGACGGAAGCTGTCCTACGCAAAGTGGGGGCGCACGTGCGCCGTGCCCGCTGTTCTTTACGGTGGACGATGCGGCCAAACGCGGGCTCGACTTCATCGCGCTGAGCGATCACAACACGATATCGCAGGCCAACGACATCCGCGAATTGCAGCCGTACTTCGACCGATTGCTGCTGATTCCCGCGCGCGAGATCACTACGTTTGAAGGCCACGCCAATCTTTTTGGGACCACGGAGCCGCTGGATTTTCGCCTCGGCAGTGCATCCGTGCCGGACTGGAACGCGCTGCTGGCACAAGCAGCGACCTTGCATGGTGTGCTTTCCATCAATCACCCCATCCGCCCGAATGATGAAACTTGTATGGGCTGCGGTTGGACGCCCTCAAAGCCGGTAGATATGCGGCGCGTGCAAGCCATTGAAGCAGTAAACGGAATGGACGCGCTCAGTCCGACCTACACTGGTATCCCTTTCTGGCAAGACCAATTGAATAAAGGCCTCCACCTCACCGGCATCGGCGGTAGCGACAACCACAACGCGAAAGTAGCGCTGCCCATGCCTGGCGGAAGCACGGCGATCGGTCTGCCGACGACGGTGGTGCATGCCAGCGAGTTATCGATGAAGGCGATTCTCGACGCCATTCGTGCGGGTCACGTCTTCATCGATGTGCAAGGCAGTCGCGATCGTCTGTTCGACATGGTGGCGAGCGTGGGCAATCAGGCGGCCGAGATGGGCGACTCGTTGAGTGCATCCGCTGGAAGCACCGTTCGCGTCACCATGCATGCGACCGCGATGGACCAGGCAAAGGCAGAAATCATCATGGACGGCAAACTCTTTCAGCTAGAGGAGAACTTGGCTATTCACGGGGCAAAGCAGACGTTGTCGTTTGATTGGCCAAGCGATGGCAAGCGCCACTGGGTTCGTGCGAACGTGCGTGATGCGGGTGGAGCCTTCTTGATCGTTGGTAATCCGATTTACGTCAACTGAGTGCGCGCCGATCCGTCTCTTTCCCTTGAGCTTTTTGTTTCGCTTCTACGGGCCGGAGAGGTCGTTCTTCGGCTGGATATGGACATTGCCTGAGGTGACGCCTGAGGCGTGACATACCCGCGCGAGTGGCTTCCAGGTCGAACGAACGAGCTGGAAGCCTCCGGCGGGAAAGGCGCCATGGAACGCAGAGGCGCCGTATCTTTATAATGCGTGGCCGTTTGTGCAAAGCGGTGCCGCCTACCGGTGTTTTATCCGGTGCCTTCCGCGATTGCCCTGTTCAGGACCCGGCCGATATGAAGCTCTTAGCTATCTCAGGTAGCGCGCGCCAGGAATCCACGAACACTGCGTTGCTCATGGCGATGAGAGGCCTTGCTCCCGTCGGCGTGGACGTGTCGGTGTTTCACCGGCTCGATACGTTGCCCGTGTTCTCGCCCGATCTGGAAGGAGAGCAGACGCCGGTGGCTGTGGTTGATTTTCTGAGTCGCATCGCCGGTGCGGATGGCATCATTATTTCCAGCCCGGAGTACGTGAGGGCCATTCCCGGCGGCTTGAAGAATGCCATCGACTGGATGGTTTCCCGTTACGAAATCATCGGTAAACCCATCGCGCTCGCTCACGCCTCACACCGCGGTGACGACATGCTGGCCTCGCTCAGGGTTGTGCTCGGGACGGTCAGTGACGGCTTTCTTCCTCAGGTGTTCCTCCGCCTGCCGCTGGTGGGCAAGTCCGTGGAAGACATCGCGCTACTGATGCGTGAACCCGGCTACACATCGCAGATCACGGACTTCCTGTCCGAAGTTGCTGCCGCCATCGAGGCAAGGTAGCTGGGCCACTTGTAAGGCGTTTGTCGGTGGCTGCCGAATCGGTGCGCACCATCATGTGGCAAATCCACTTTCACTCGCCCCTCACGCGGTTACACCGTGCGGCGCATGGTGTTCGCTTCATGCACTACCGTATTTTTGCTTAGCGCACCTACGTAGTCTCTCGAATTGTCAGTGCCGTCCAAATCCGCGACCGTGAGAATTGTCGCGCATCGTCAGCGCGCGTAGCTCGGGCACAGTCCGTCGGGCGTGTTCTTCATGCATCGTGGCGGTGGCCAGGAAAGGCCTGGCCGGTTGTCGCGATGGAGTTGGTATATCGGGAGAAGTGTGGATGTATGCGGCATATCGCTCTGACATAAGCAGGGTAGGGGCACGAAAGAACGGGAAGGCGCGTCGGGGATCGCTATGCATGCTTTTGGCGCTGGTGTGGGCCAACGCGTGTATGGCCGCGCAGGATCCGTTGCCATCCTGGAACGACGGTGGAACCAAGCAGCAAATCGAAAGCTTCGTCACTAAGGTCACCAAGCCGGGCTCGCCCGATTTCGTCGAACCAGCCAAACGCATCGCCGTATTCGACAACGACGGCACCTTGTGGACGGAGCAGCCCATCTACTTCGAGTTCTTCTTCGTACTGGATCAGGTGAAGGCGCAGGCCCCGCAACATCCGGAGTGGAAGACAACCGAACCCTTCAAATCTGCGCTGGCCGGCGACATGAAAGGGCTGGCCGCGTCAGGCGAGAAAGGTGCCATTGAACTTATGGCTGCCACGCATGCGGGTATGTCCACCGACGAATTCGCGCGGCGCGTCAACCAATGGGTGTCCACGGCGCGCCATCCGAAGACGCACCGTGTGTTCACCGAAATGGTCTACCAGCCCATGCTGGAGCTGCTGCACTACCTGCGCGAGAACGGCTTCAAGACCTACATCGTTTCCGGCGGCGGCCAGGACTTCATGCGCGCCTGGGCTGAGGCCGTGTATGGCGTCCCGCCTGAGCAGGTGATTGGCAGCGAGACCGAGCTCAAGTACGAGTTGCGCGATGGTCAACCCGTATTGATCAAGGAGCCCAACGTGGCCCTTGTCGACGACCACGCAGGCAAGCCGGTCGGTATCGAACGCTTCATCGGTCGCAAGCCCATCTTTGCATTCGGCAACTCTGATGGTGACCAGCAGATGCTGGAGTGGACGACATCGGGCGGTGGCGCGCGTTTCGCGGGCCTGGTGCATCACACCGATGCCGCGCGCGAATACGCCTACGACCGGAAGTCGCCAGTCGGTACGCTCGATAAGGCGCTGGATGAAGCCACGGCCAAGGGTTGGACCGTAGTGGACATGAAGCAAGACTGGAAGGTTATCTACCCCGCAGAAAAGCAGTAGCGCAATACGACGGCGCCGCCCGCGTGCGCCGTTGCGGATTGAACGATGTGGTCCCCGTTGGCTGCCCCGCGCAGTCGTGTACACCTGGAGGTTCCCATGTTTCGCCCGTGGCAGCGCAGTACCTTGTTGAAATCACTGACGACGGTAGTCACGACGGCTTTGCTGGTCGTGGCCGCCGTCACTCTCCAGCCACCCGTGGCAAAAGCACAGCCGCCGGCACAAGATCAGCAGGAGTCATCGTCCGACAACGGCAAGCCGAATATCCTTGTCATCTTCGGTGATGACGTAGGTATCTCGAACCTGAGTGCTTACTCCATGGGTCTGGTCGGCTACCGCACGCCCAACATCGACCGTATCGCCCGCGAGGGCATGATCTTCACCGACTACTACGGTGAGAACAGCTGTACGGCGGGCCGTTCAACCTTCATCACGGGCCAGACTGTGTTGCGCACGGGCTTGTCGAAGGTGGGTGCACCCGGTGCGCCGCAAGGCCTGCAGGATCGCGACATCACCATTGCTCAGGCACTCAAGGGACTGGGTTACGGCACAGCGCAATTTGGCAAGAACCACCTGGGCGACCAGGATCGCTTCCTGCCGACCAAGCACGGTTTTGATGAGTACTTCGGCAATCTCTACCACCTCAATGCAGAGGAAGAGCCGGAGCGTCCGTACTGGCCCAAGAACGACCCGGAGTTCCTCAAGTCCTACAATCCTCGCGGCGTCATACACAGTGTCGCGGACGGCAAGATCGAGGATACCGGCCCGCTGACCAAGAAGCGCATGGAGACCATCGACGACGAGACGACAGGCGCCGCGATCTCCTACATCAAGAAACAGGCCGATGCCAAGCAGCCGTTCTTCGTGTGGATGAACTTCACGCGTATGCACGTCTTCACCCATGTGCGGCCCGAATTCAAAGGCAAGGCTGGATTGGGCGATGGGCATGAATATGCCGATGGCATGTGGGAGATGGATCAGAACGTGGGCAAGCTGCTCAAGTCGCTCGATGATGCCGGCATCGCCAAGAACACCATCGTGGTTTTCACCACGGACAATGGTCCGAACTTCTTCACCTGGCCTGACGCCGCCAATACACCCTTCCGCAGTGAGAAGGACTCCAATTGGGAGGGCGCCTTCCGTGTGCCGGGGATGGTTCGCTGGCCCGGGCACATTCGCCCCAACACGGTGAGTAACGCGTTGATCTCTGGCCTCGATTGGTTTCCCACCTTGGTGGCAGCCGCCGGCGATCCCGATATCACCAACAAGCTGCTTAAGGGAGACAGCATCGGCGGAAAGACTTTCAAAGTCCATTTGGACGGCTACAACTTCCTGCCCTATATGACCGGAAAGACGAATGTTTCGCCGAGGCAAGAGTTCTATTACTTCAACGATGATGCCGAAATGGTGGCTGTGCGTTGGGACCCCATCGAGACGGGTGGTGTGAGACCCGACGCATGGAAAACCGTTTTCTGCGAACAAAAGGCGCAAGGAGGCCTGGATATCTGGCAGGAGCCCTTTGTGTGTCTGCGCGTGCCGCGGCTATTCAATCTTCGAATGGATCCGTATGAGCGGGCCAATATCGGTCCGACGACGGGCTACGAACAATGGATGACCGAGAACGTTTACCTGATCGCTGACGGTACCCGCCGAGCCGCCACGTTCTTGCAGACCTTCAAGGACTATCCGCCGAGCCAGTCGCCCGGTTCGTTCACCATCGACAAGGCAATCGACTCCCTAAAGATGCAGTTGGAAAAGCAGGGCAAGTAGTCGCCCGCGAAGTAGCCACAGGGAAGTGGCATAGAGAGCTCCAAGCAAACGCCAGCCGAAGATATCGGCTGGCGTTTGCTTTTTGAAACCGGTCCGGTCGTGGCCTGCGGCAGCCCCATGAGTAGCTGCTGGTACAGACGGCCATTTGGATTGTCATCCATACTCCTGATGATCCCTTCGATGTTCAACGTGCGCATCGCGATGCCGGACGAAAGTGTTGAGTCCGCCTGGTGGCATAGCTTGGTGTGAGTAGGATGTTTCCTGTTTTGAGCAGGATATCTCTGATGACTGCGCATGCTTTTCGCGTCCGCTTCGCGAAGCACCGAGCGTTGCGCAAAAACCCTACACGGCGCTGAGGGTTTGAGCGATGTCACGCATCGCTGAGCTTGGGCACTCTAGTCGACCTTCTTTCGTTCGAGGAACTTTGATCACCTTGCTCATGGTGACAAAGTGATTTCGTGGGCGGTGTGGTTGGATCTTCACTGGCTCGTCGGTTCCCGGAGGAGGAAGGGATGCATCGACGTTGGCTGCATGGCGCGGTCAAGTCCAATCAGGAGCACAAGCATGTTTCCGTCACGGAAGCGAAGTACTTTGATGAGATCACTCACGGCGATGATTGCGACGACCGTGATCGGCGTTGCTGCCTTTGCCATGCAGCCACCCGCTGTCCAGGCGCAGTCCGCGGCGGCCGATGCGTCTGCTGGCAATGAAAAGCCGAACATCCTCGTCATCTTTGGCGACGATATAGGCATCTCCAACCTCAGCGCCTATTCCATGGGTATGACGGGTTACCGCACGCCGAATATCGATCGCATTGCCCGCGAAGGCATGATCTTCACCGACTACTACGGCGAAAACAGCTGCACGGCCGGGCGCTCCACTTTCATCACGGGCGAAAACGTCCTACGCACTGGTCTGTCCAAGGTGGGCCTGCCGGGTGCGCCAGTGGGCTTGCAGGACAGCAACGTCACCATCGCTCAGGTGCTGAAGTCGATGGGCTACGGCACGGCGCAGTTTGGCAAGAACCATTTGGGCGACCAGGATCGCTTCCTGCCGACCAAGCATGGTTTCGACGAGTTCTTTGGAAACCTCTATCACCTCAATGCGGAAGAGGAACCTGAGCGTCCCTATTGGCCGGCGAACAACCCCGAGTTCCTTGCGCACTACAACCCGCGCGGCGTGATCCATTCCTATGCGGACGGCAAGATCGAGGACACGGGTCCCTTGACCAAGAAACGCATGGAGACCATCGACGACGAGACCACCGGTGCGGCAATCTCCTACATCAAGAAGCAGGCGGATGCTAAGCAGCCGTTCTTCATGTGGATGAACTTCACGCGCATGCACGTGTTCACCCATGTACGCCCGGAATACGAGGGCAAGGCGGGTCTCGGCAAGGGTCAGATGTACGCCGATGGCATGTGGGAAATGGACCAGAACGTCGGCAAGCTGCTGCAGACGCTGGAAGAAGCGGGTGTTTCCAAGAACACCATCGTGGTCTTCACTACCGACAACGGCCCGAACGAGTTCACTTGGCCAGATACCGCCACCTCGCCGTTTCGTAGCGAGAAGGATTCCAACTGGGAGGGCGCGTATCGCTCGCCGGCCATGGTGCGCTGGCCAGGACACATCAAGCCGAATACGGTGAGCAATACACTAGTTTCCGGCCTTGACTGGTTCCCGACCCTGGTGGCTGCCGCCGGCGATTCGGACATCACCAACAAGCTGCTCAAGGGTACCAGCGTCGGAGGCAAGAACTTCAAGGTGCACCTGGACGGTTACAACTTCCTTCCCTACCTCACGGGCAAAACCAACGAAGGACCTCGCAAGGAGTTCTTCTACTTCAACGACAATGCACAAGTGATGGCGGTGCGTTTCGATACGATAACGCCAGGGGGGAAGGTGCCTACGGCTTGGAAGGTCGAGTTCTGCGAGCAGCGCGCGCCAGGCGGGCTGCAGATCTGGATGGAACCATTCGTTTGCTTGCGCGTACCGAAGATCTTCAACTTGAGGATGGACCCGTACGAGCGTGCCGATGTCGGCCCAACCAATGGCTACTATGCCTGGGAGACGGAGAACGTCTATCTGGCCGCCGAAGGCGTGATGCGTGCCACCCAGATGCTGCAGTCGTTCAAGGAATATCCACCTAGTCAGATCCCGGCGACGTTCACCATCGACCAGGCGACCGATGCGCTGAAGCGTGAGCTGCAGCAGAAACAAGGCAAGTAATTGCCTGTTGGACGCGAGTGATCCAGTTATCACTCGCGTCCACTTTTCGATATGGGTCATTCTTACTTAAGTAGTCAGTGGTGCGCTGTTTGTTCTCTATACTCCGGAAGAACCAGCCTCGCGCGAGTTGCATGCCTGCCATGAAACCTCCCCGTGTTGGAAAACAAGCCTTTGTGGCCACACCTGCCGTCTCCACGACAGGCGTTGCGCCGGCACTGCTTCTCTTTGGATCGGGAGCGGCTTCGCTGGTCTATCAGCTCCTTTGGATCAAACAGCTTTCACTGGTGGTCGGCGTCGAGGTCTATGCCGTCACTATTGCGGTAAGTGCTTTCTTCGCTGGTCTGGCTCTGGGGGGCGCGTGGTTCGGACGCAAGGCGGATCGCCTTGAACACCCACTTCGTCTCTATGCATGGCTGGAAGGTGCGGTTGCCGTTCTCGGCGTGGCCGCGACTTTCTTGCTGGCGCACAGCACTTCTTTATTCGCCACGCTTGAGCAGCAGATGGGTTGGCTCGCGTGGTCGCTTCCTTTTCTTCTGGTTGGCGTACCGGCGGTTGCCATGGGCGGCGCGCTGCCGGTTCTCGTGCGTACGGCTGCACGCGACAGTGTGGCTGGCATAGGCGGTCGCCTTTACGCAGCCAACACCGCGGGTGCGGTGTTCGGCGTGTTGGCCGCGCCCTTCCTGCTACTTCCTGCACTGGGTGTGCAGGGTTCTGCTTGGGTGGCCGCTGCGGTCAATGTGCTGGCCGCGCTAGTGGCGTTGGCGCTGGACCGTCGCTTGGAGCCACCGCCGTCCATGGTTGCGAATCAGGGGGTAACTCCCCAGTCGGCTCGTCTGGCGCTTGCGCTTTACGCCATTGCCGGTGGCATCGCGCTTGGCTACGAAGTGGTGTGGTCGCAAACCGTGGTGCAGTTCATGAGTACGCGTTCGTTTGCGTTTGCCATGATGCTCGCCGTTTATTTGATTGGCTTGATGGCGGGTAGCGCGATATATGCCCGCTTTGCCGATCGCATTCGTAATGGCTGGGCGGCTTTCGGGGTCCTGATCGCTCTCGCCGGTTTCGCAGCGTTGCTGCAGGTAAGCCTGCTTGGTGATTGGTTGCCGACGTTGCAAAGCCAGGCGTCAAATCTGGTGATGTCGATGACAGGCAGCCGACTGGCTTCCATGTGCGCGCGTTTTGCGACAGCGGCAAGCGTGATCGTGCTGATTCCCACCCTGCTGTTGGGCGCCGCCTTTCCCGCGGTACTTCGCCTTTCTGCGCGCGCCGACAATACGGGCCAAAGCGTCGGCTTGGCGCTCGCTTTCAACACGCTTGGTGGCATCGCGGGTACGGCATTGACGGGTTTCCTGCTGGTGCCGACGTTTGGGCTTGTGCGGTCGCTCGCGCTACTGGCGATGCTGGCCGCGCTGGTTGGTCTGGTGGCCGTGTTCGTGGGATCCCCGCAGCGCGGCCGGGCTCGCTGGGCCGTGGCGGCGGTGACCGTGTGCTCTATGGTCGCTGCGGTGCTGACGCCTCCGCAAAAGCTGGCCAGTCTCCTAACGCAGAACCGCGGCGGAGAGATCACCTATTACGAGGAAAGCCGAGGCGGTACGGTCGCTGTGTTGGCGCAAGGGCAGGGTGATCACACATTTCATCGCCTGTATATCCAGGGCGTATCGAACTCGGGAGATACCTTGCCTTCGCTGCGTTACATGCGACTGCAAGCGCTGTTGCCGTTGATCATCCATCGTGGGGAGCCACACTCGGGCCTGGTGATCGGGTTCGGGACGGGTATTACCGCCGGTGCCTTGTCGCAGTACCCCGGCCTCTCCACACGCGTCTGTGCGGAGTTGCTGCCGGCCGTGGTACGCGCCGCGTCGCAGTTTCAGGGCAACTACGGGGCGGGACATGACCACGGCCTGGATATCCGGCTACGCGATGGTCGGCGTGAGCTGCTGGCCAGCGAACAGCGCTACGACGTGATCACGCTGGAGCCGCCGCCGCCCTCGGCGGCAGGCGTGGTAAACCTCTATTCGCGAGATTTCTACCAACTGGCGGCAAGGCGACTTGCGCCAGGGGGGGTGCTGGCACAGTGGTGGCCGCTGCCGACGCAGAACGACGAAGATTCTCGCGCCATGGTGCGGGCGTTCCTCGATGCGTTTCCCCACGCCACACTGTGGACGACTGAACTGCACGAAATGCTGCTGGTCGGCTCGAACGACCCGATTGAACTCGATGCGACGCGGATTGAGCAACATTTCAATCAGCCGTCCGTCGCCGGTGCGCTGGGTGAGGTCGGCGTAAGTTCGCCAGCGGCGTTGTTGGCGACCTGGGTGACTGATCGCGCCGGTCTTGAGCGCTATGCGGGAAGCACGCCGCCTGTCACCGACGATCATCCGAGCATCGAGTACGCGACCTGGGTGCGACGCAACGAGTTGGTTCGAGTGCTTCCCGAACTGGTGGCGCTGCGGACGGAACCGCCGCTACGCGGCGCCAGTCCCGAACTGATCGAAGCCATGCACCGCCAGCGCGATGTGCTTTTCACGTTTTACGCCTCCGGGTTGGCGGCCTATCAGGGTGATCGCGACCAATGGTCCGAAGCACTGGGCTTGGTGATGCAGGCAGATGGCCAGAACCCCTATTACCGCTGGATTGCCGGTGGCGGTCCGTGATGCACGCTAGGCAAGGGAGCCGAAAAGACACATGAACGCCAAAGAGGCCATGTCAAACCTGCAGACGCAGATGGAAGCGTCCATCATCGGGCAGACGGATTTGATCCGGCAGATGATTGTCGGCCTGCTGGCGAACGGGCATCTGCTGCTGGAAAGCTTGCCCGGTCTCGCCAAGACCCGGGCAGTCAAGAGCATGGCGAAGCATCTTGATACCGAGATGCGCCGCATCCAGTTCACGCCGGACCTGCTTCCTTCGGACATCACGGGTGCGGAAGTGTTGCATCAGCAGGGCGGTCAGAACATTTTCCAGTTTCAACCTGGGCCCATCTTCGGCAACGTCATCCTGGCCGACGAGATCAACCGCGCACCGGCCAAGGTGCAGGCGGCGTTGCTGGAAGCGATGGAGGAACGGCAGGTCACCGTGGCGGGAACCACGCACAAGATGTCCGATCTGTTCATCGTGATGGCCACGCAGAATCCCATCGAACAGGAAGGCACGTATCCCCTGCCAGAGGCTCAGCTCGACCGCTTCTTGTTGAAGGTGCTGGTGGACTATCCGGACCGTGACAGCGAGGTCGGCGTGCTGAAACTGGTACGCAGCGAAGAGGTGGGTGGTTCGTCCAGCGCCGCTGTTGCGACGATCACGCGCATCGAGCCAGCAAGCATTTTCGACGCGCGTGACGAGATCCACGGCCTGCACGTGGCTCCGACCATCGAGCAATACATCATGGCGCTGGTCGATGCCACGCGGCATCCGTATCAGTACGACAAGACGCTGGCAACCTGGATCCAGGTCGGCTCCAGCCCGCGCGGCGGCATTGCACTGGAGCGCACGTCGCGCGTCCACGCGTGGCTGGAGGGTCGTGACCATGTAACGCCAGATGACGTGCGTGCGATGGCCCATCCGGTGCTGCGTCACCGCATCATGCTTTCCTACGACGCCAGCGCAGAAGGTATCCATGCCGATCAGGTGATCGACAAGATCCTTGAACTCGTGGCCGTACCGGCCTGAGGCCATCGATGACCACGGTAGAGGCCAGCGACGTCGGCACCGTTTACGTCACTCCCGCGCATCTGGCGCGCATGGAGTACGACGCGCGCCGCCTGCGCGCCACACCGCATCGTCCCCACCACAGCGTGCTGGCAGGGCGACATGCCTCACGGCTGCGCGGGCGTGGACTCAACTTCGAGGAGATTCGCGCCTACGTGCCCGGCGACGACGTACGCCACCTCGACTGGAAGGTGTCGTTGCGTGTCGGGCATGCGATGGTGCGGTCGTATACGGAGGAGCGCGACCGGCCCGCGCTGTTCGTGGTGGATCAACGCATGTCGATGTTCTATGGCACGCGTCGCGCGATGAAATCGGTGGTAGCGGCGGAAGTGGCCGCACTGGGTGCCTGGATGGCATTTCAGGCGGGGGACCGCGCCGGCGCCGTGGTGTTTGACGACAGCGAGATCCACAGCCTGCGCGCGCGACGCAGCCGTTCGAGTCTCCAGGCCGTATTGGGTGCACTCGCGCGCAGCAACCAGGCGCTTCGCGCCGACAGCTCCACGCGCATCAACCCGGCACAATTGAACGGTGCGTTGCGTGCTGCGCTCCATTTGGCGACCCACGATTACCTGGTCTTCATCGTGAGCGACTTCCTCGGGGCGGATGAAGAAACCCTGCAGCTCATCCGCGAGTTGGCCACGCACAACGACGTCATCGCCGCACTCGTGTTCGATCCTTCGGCGCGCGCCGTGCCCGATAGCGGCAAGATTGTCGTGACCGAAGGCGAGTTGCAGGTGGAGCTGGATTTCGGTCGCAAGACCATCCGCGAGCCGCTCAGCGCCATGTTCGAGCAGCGTCTGCAACAGACGGTGGAGCTGGTGCAGCGCTGCGGCGTGCCCACGCTGGCGATCGATACCGAGCAGCCTACGCTGTTGCAGATGGCGCGCCTGCTCGGTCACTTTGCGCAGATGCGGGGTTAGCCGCATGTATGTGTTTGTCGACCCCATCAAGATGGCATCCATCGCCGATCTCAAGGACATTCCCGCCCCGCCCCCGGTTTCCTGGATGCCGCAGACCGCAGGCTGGTGGGTGCTGGGTGGGCTCGTGTTGCTAGGTGTTCTTGTGTATGCCTTCCTGTGGTGGCGCAGGTGGTGGCGCAATCGCTACCGCCGCGAGGCACAGGCGGAGTTGGCGGCCATCGAGCGCGCCATCGTCGATCCCGCCACACGCGCGGAAGCGCTGATGGCTATTCCTGCGCTGGTGAAGCGAACCGTGCTTGCCTGGGCGTCACGTCGGGAGGTGGGGCCGATGAGTGGCGAGGCATGGCTACGCTACCTGGATCGTACGTATCCCTCCGGCGGCTTTGTGCAGGGGCCCGGCCGGCAACTGGACACGCTGGCATACGGGCAAGGTGTCATCGGCAACGACGACCTGGCTTCACTCATGGCGTTGCTGCATCAGTGGATCGATAGCCATGTTGCAGCTTGAGTATCCCTGGCTGCTGACCTTGTTGCCGCTGCCTTTGCTGGTGTGGTGGCTGATGCCGCCCTATGGCGAGCGTACCGAGGCGGTTCGCGTACCGTTTTTCGAAGAACTGGCCAAAGCGACAGGGCAGCAGCCGGCCCGTGGTGCAGTGGTGCTACGTGGGAACTGGCTGCGCCGCCTCCTGGCGCCGCTGTGTTGGGCATGGGTCGTGCTTGCACTTGCCGGCCCTCAGCGGTTGGAGCCACCGGTCGAACGAACCGAGGCGGCGCGAGACCTGCTGCTGGCGATCGACCTGTCGGGATCCATGGCGACGCCGGATTTCCTGGATACTCAGGGGCAGCGCATTTCCAGGCTTGATGCGGTGAAAGGCGTCGTGGACGATTTCGTCCGGCGTCGTAACACCGATCGCATCGGTCTAATCGTGTTCGGTACCAATGCCTTTCCACAGGCTCCGCTGACACTGGACCACGTGGCCGTACGCGAACTGTTGGATGAACTGCGCGTAGGTATGGCCGGCGAGCAGACCGCCATCGGTGACGCCATCGGTGTGGCGGTGAAGATGACCGCGCATTCGCAGCAACGCGAGCGCGTGTTGATTCTGCTGACCGATGGCAACGATACCGCCGGTCGGATTCCCGCAGAGACAGCCGCGGGAATCGCCAAGGCCAACCATATCGTTATCCATACCATCGGTATCGGCGATCCGAACGCCAAGGGCGAGAATCGCGTGGATCTGGATGCGCTCAAGCGCATCGCGTCGGCGACGGGTGGGCGCAGTTTTCGCGGCGAGAATCGCGAACAGCTGGCCGATATCTATGCGCTGCTCGATCGCATGACGCCCAGTAAGGTGAAGCACTCGGTTTACCGGCCCAAGGTCAAGCTGTATTACCTGCCGTTGGGTGCGGCCCTGCTGCTGATGATTTTCTATCACCTGCTGATGCTTGGCCTCTTCGCGCCGTTCGCGCGAAAGCGCGCCACGGCGTCGCTCGCATCCAGGCCATCGGAGGGCTAAACGATGGACCAGGGCTTCCATTTCATCCGCCCGCTATGGCTTCTGCTGTTGCCGCTGGGCCCACTGTTGCTGTGGTGGTGGCAGCGGCGAAATGACCCGCTCCAGCGATGGAAAGGCATGATTGCGCCGCATCTGCTGGCGCATCTGGTGGTGGGTGACAGCGAGCATTGGCGCGCGCGTCCCATCCATCTGGTTTGCGCCGTTCTGATCATCGGAAGCATTGCCTGTGCCGGGCCAACGTGGGAGCTGGAATCGCCGCCGTTCGCCGAGGATCGCGCGCCGATGATGGTGGCCATGGATCTGTCGCCCACCATGAATGCCATGGATGTGTCGCCGACACGGCTGGAGCGCGCCAAGCAGAAGGTGCGCGACCTGATGGCGCTGCGCGTGGGCGGCCGCACCGGCCTCATCGTGTACACCAACACCGCGCACATGGTGTTGCCGCCCACAGACGATGCCGCGCTGATGGAGATGTTCCTTTCGGCACTGAGCACCGACCTGCTGCCGGGCAAGGGGAGCAATGCCGGCGCTGCGCTGGCACTGGCCGACCGCTTGCTCGACGCCGAGCACGACCCCGGCACCATCGTGTTCTTCACCAGCGGATTTGACGACGCGCAGATCCCCGCCTTCGTGGCGCACCACCAGCATTCGCGGCAGCAGGTGCTGATGCTTGCGGTGGGTACGACCAGAGGCGGCCCGCTGCGCACGGCGAATGGCGGTGAACAGACGGGGGAAGACGGCGCGCCCGTGGTAGCAAAGCTTGATGACAAAGCGCTGCAACGGCTCGCATCGCAGGCACATATTCCATTGGCCAGCATCACCTCGAGCAATGACGACATGCAGTGGGTGCAACGCGAGGCGGTGCATCACCTGCAGATCGTCAACGATAAATCGTCCGTGCACTGGAAAGAGTACGGCTACTACCTTTGCTATCCCCTGGTGCTGATCGCTTTGTTCTGGTTCCGGCGCGGCTGGATGGTGCGTTGGGTGTTCATACTGGGGTTCGTCGGGCTGAGTGCTTTGCCATCACCCGCCACGGCCGCCGACTGGCACGTGGCCGATTGGTTCTTCACCCCCGACCAACAGGGGCGCTGGTACTACGAGCACCGGGATTTCGGCAGTGCGGCTGAGCATTTTCAAAGCGCTTATTGGAAGGCGTGGGCGCTCTATCAGCATGGACGCTGGGACGAAGCACAGAAGATCTTCGAGACGTTGCCCGGATCGGACGCGAAGTTCATGTCCGGCAACAGCTACGCGCACCAGTTCGAATATCAGGAGGCCAAGGATGCCTACAACGACGCGTTGCGCCTGCGTTTTCCCTTTCCCGAAGCCGAAGCCAATCTACGGTTGATGGACACGCTGATGAAACAGCGCGCGGAGGTGCCACCGGAGACCAAGGACGAGGACAACACGCCCGACAAGATCAAGGAAGACAAAGAGGGCAAGAAGGGCGATGAGAAGGAAGAAACCATGGGCAAGCGCCCCATCGCGTTGCCCGCGGACGTATGGATGCGCAACCTGAGCGTGTCGCCCGCGGACTTCCTGCGCACCAAGTTCAGCATCGAGAACGGACCGCCGGCGGCCCGAGTGCCGGCACCCGCGACAAGCGCGTCGGGGCCATCGCCATGAGGGTCTGGTGGTGCTGCCTGTTGTGGCTGGTCGTGGCCATCGCTCATGCCGATGCGTTGCCTCCACCGACGCCACCCATCCAGGTGCGTGTGCATCAGGAGCCGTCTGGCTCGCTGATGCAGGGCGAGACCACGCGCATCGTGGTGGACCTGCTCACCCCCGATTTCTTTACCGACGCGCCGGTATTACCCGAGTTGCACATAGACGGCGCCTACTTGTCGCTTTCGGACGAAACCCCCGGGCATCTGGTGGAGACGATCGACGGGCAGACCTGGTCCGGTGTATCGCGCACCTATCTCATCACCCCGTTGATGTCTGGGGCGATGGAAATTCCTTCGTTCGAGATCACCGCCCATATCGGTGCGCAGCGCACCCCAGTCGCAGTACAGACCCAGCCGCTCGCATTGCAGGTACGCGCGCTGGTTTTGCCGGCGGGCGTGACGGAAGCGTTGATCGCGGGCTCGGTGAAGGTCACGCAGACGGTAACGCCGCAGGACGGAAGTCTTCACGTGGGCGACACGGTGACGCGGCGCGTGGAGATATCCGCGGAGGGCGCTCCCGCGATGATGTTGCCTCCCACCGCTTTCGCGCCGGTGAATGGTCTCACCCTGTATGCCGCATCGCCGGTCACGCGAGATGCTGTCGATAATCACGGCGGTTTTGTCGGTGGCAGTCGCGTGGATACCGCCAGTTACGTCATCGACCATCGTGGCCGTTACACGTTACCGCCGGTGACGGTGCGCTGGATGGACAGCCATACGCGCGAATGGCGCGAAACCATAGCCCCAGCGGTCCATTTCCACGCATGGTGGGGAGGCACCGACAAGCCGCGTTTTGCCCTGCCGAAAGGCGGCTTCATGCCCAGGCTGATCGGGTGGTTGTCGAGTGATGAGGGTCTTGGTGTCCTCTTGCTGGCCGTCTTGGCATGGTTTGGCTGGCGGTTCCGTGATGCGTTGCAAGCTCGCTGGGCTCAATGGAAGGCATGGCGATATCGACGCCGACATTCAGAGGCCGCAGCGTTCCGCGCTGTTTCCCGACAGCGCCACGTGACCTCGGCCGTGGCGCTGGCCGGAGCCGTCGACGCATGGGTTCGGCGCGCTGCGGATGATGGTGGGCCGACCAGTGTGACGGCCTGGGCCGCTCGTTACGGCGATGCATCCCTGCAAGCGCATTGGAATGCATTGCAGGATGCGCTTTACGGGCAGAGCGCTTCGACATGGTCGGCCCCGGGTCTCATCGATGGGCTCGCGTCGGGACGGCGGCATTGGAAACGCAGGCAGCGATGGTGGCAGCGCCGGCCCGCATTGCCGCCACTAAACCCGACGTCTTGATCGACAGCATCGCATTCACGGCTTCATCGCGCGCGCCGGCTACCATGCCCGCGCGCGACGGTGGAAAACAGCATCCCAGGAAGGGATGCACGACATTCATACCGTAGGTATCGGAGAGAGCAGGATGGGGCGTTCCAGGAAGAGCCATGGCAAGCGCTCAGGTAAGGCAGCGGCTGCGCCATCAGCGCCCGCTGCCGCAGCGCCGGCATCCGTGGCTCAGCGACGGCATGTGTGGTGGTTGCCGCTGGGTGTGGCCGTGCTGGTGCTTGTCCTGCTCGGTATCTGGTGGTCGCGCGTACCTGCGCCGGGTGTGGCGACCACGCCGGTAGCCACGGTCACCTCGTCTTCCGCGCAGCCAACCGCCGCCTTGCCACCATCGCACTACGTGGGCGCGCAGACATGCGCTGCATGCCACGCCAAGGAAACTCAGGCGTGGCAATCATCCCATCATGCATTGGCCATGCAGGTGGCCGAGGACAAGACTGTCGCGGGTCATTTCGACGGCGCGCTGAAGCAGGACGGCTCCGTCGCAAGCTTCTTCAAGCGCGACCATGCGTATTTCGTCAAGACCGATGGGCCGGATGGCAAGCCTGGCGAGTTCGAAGTGAAGTACACCTTTGGTGTTTATCCACTCCAGCAGTATCTGGTTGCCTTTCCCGACGGCCGGTTGCAGACCTTGCGCGCGGCATGGGATGCGCGTCCCGCTGCCGAAGGTGGCCAGCACTGGTTCAATCTCTATCCCGGCGAACGTATCGACGTGCACGACACCCTGCACTGGACGCGCTTGAACCAGAACTGGAACTACATGTGCGCCGACTGCCACTCCACGAACGTGCAACGCAACTACGACCTGGCCAGCAACACCTTCAAAACGAGCTGGAGTGAGATCAACGTGGCTTGCGAGGCATGTCATGGCCCGGGCTCGCGCCATCTTGAGTGGTCGAAAGCCACCGACGAGAAGAAGCGCGCCGATCCGTCGATGGGTTTAGCCATTGCGTTGGACGAACGCAAGGACATGCACTGGATTCCCAACCCAACGACCGGCAACCCGGTGCGCAGCACGACGCTGGCCTCGCATCGCGAAGTGGAAACCTGCGCAGTTTGCCATTCGCGCCGCAGCATCATCGCCAAGGACACGGCACCCACCGGTCGGTTGATGGATACGCACGATCCGGTGCTGCTCACCGAAGGGCGCTATCACGCGGATGGTCAACAGCTTGATGAGGTTTACGTGTATGCCTCGTTCCTGCAGAGCCGCATGTACGCCAAGGGTGTGACCTGCAGCGATTGCCACGATCCGCATACAGGTAAAACACGGGCCCAGGGCAATGCGCTATGCGAGAGCTGCCACACGCCCGCCGTCTACGACACGGCAGCTCACCATATGCACAAGGAGGGCGGTGCGGGGTCGCAGTGCGTGGCGTGCCATATGCCATCGAAAAACTACATGGTCATCAATGCACGGCCGGATCACTCCATCCGTGTTCCGCGCCCTGACCTCACGGTGCAGTACGGTGTGCCCAACGCCTGTGCGAACTGCCACGCCGACAAAGGTGCCCAGTGGGCGGCAGATGCGATTGCGAAAGCACACGGTCCCGAACGCAAGGGCTATCAGCATTTCGTTGAAGCACTCGATGCCGCGCGCCGCGGCAAGCCGGGGGCGGCATCACTTCTGACCACGTTGGCAGGTGATGCCAGCTCGCCGACCATCGCACGCGCTACGGCGGTCGACGAACTTCGCCACTACGCCAGTCCCGATGCGTTGCCCGCCATCCAGACGGCGCTGGGTGATGCTGATGCGCTTATGCGCGCGGCTGCGCTGGATGCGCTGCTGGCGTTCCCAACCGACGTACGTGGACCACTGGCGGCATCGTTGGCTGATGACCCGGTGCTGGATGTACGCGTCAAAGCCGGGCGTGCGCTGGCCGGTGTGCCCGATGCGCAACTCGACGCGAACCAGCGCACGGCACGTGACCGGGCGTTCGCTACGTATCGACAGGCACAGGAGGCCATTGCCGATCGCCCGGAATCGCATTTTGACCTGGGCTTGGTCTATGTCGAGCGCGGCGACACCGCGGCGGCGGAACAGGCCTTCCGGCAGGCGTTGAAGCTGCAGCCGGATTTCGTACCGGCCTATGTGAATCTGTCTGACATGTATCGCGCCACGGGGCGAGAAGAGGATGCCGAAAAGATCGTCGACGAAGGGCTGAAGGTAGTGCCGGGAAACGCCAACCTGCTGCATGCCAAGGGGCTTGCGCTGATTCGACAGAAGCAGCCGAAGGAGGCACTGATCTGGCTGGAGCGTGCGCATCGTGCCGAGCCCTCCAACGCGCGCTTTGCCTATGTGTACGGCGTAGCGCTTGATTCGGCGGGGCAGGGCGAGCAAGCGCGCAAGCTGTGGGAGGAAAGCCTGCGTACGTCGCCGTACGATCCTTCGTTGCTTTTCGCCGTGGCCGGGGCGGAGCGTGACGCCGGCAACAAGGACAAGGCACGCGAATACGCCGAGCGGCTGGTGGCGGTGGCGCCGCGTTCCCGCGACGCGCACGAACTGCTGCAAAGCCTCGGGGGCGACAACATGCCGGCCTTCCATTGAAGGTCTTCAGGCCGGCCGGGCAGCGCCACCAAGATGGACGTTGCAGGGCAAGCGTTGCAGCACACACGTGGCCAGCCCTGACGCGAGGGTATATCGCGTCAGGGAAGCACACGGCGGGGTCAACGTCGGTCGAGCGAGTATTTGCCCGGGCCGGCAATGCATAGCAATAGCAGCCCGCCAGCGATACTCATGTTCTTGTAGAAATTGATCATGGCGCCGATGCGCTCGGGATCGACCAGGTTCCAGAACTGGTGACCGATCACCGCCGCCGCAATGGTGTAGAGCCCGAGCACGATTGCCAGCGGACGCGTGTAGAAACCTACGGCGATGGCAATGCCGACGAAGAACTCCATGATCACCGCGATGGCCGCTGTCACCGCCGGCATCGGGACGCCGACGGAGCCCATATAGGCAACCGTGTCCGAAAAGCCGATGAGCTTGCTCCAGCCGAAGATGACGAAAAGGATCATCAGCAGAAGGCGGGCGAGTAGCAGCATGCCGTCTCTGCTGCCTGCCAGTAACGTATATCGCATGGCGGTTCTCCCATGACTCTACGCAAGGCATGTGGGGCATGCCCACGTGCGCCGCGCCGCCCATGCGGCACGGTCATGGACACTATATGCCTGCGCGCGACGGATGGCGCAGCCGGCTTTGACAGTTCAGGCGTCCTCGGGGATATCGCTCTTGTAGCGGTCGGCGGCCACGCTACGCGAGAGTTCGGGCAGCATGCGGCGACGCGCCTCTTCGAAGCGCTTCCATTCCACGCTGTCGACCAGGGAGGGAATGGTGACCACCTCGCCCTGGTCATAGCCGGCCAACGCCGCATCCACCAGTTCGTTCACCTCCATGATCATGCGCGGCGGAAACGACTCCAGTCCGCCAGCGACATTCCAGGTCGCCGTGCGCGTGACGCCCGGCAACACGCATTGCACGCGAATGCCGTGGCGGCCAACTTCCTCATGCAAGGTAAGGGTGTAGGTCAGCACGTAGCTCTTGCTGGCGGCATAGGCACCGACGGAAAGCTCCGGCGCCAGCGCCAGTATCGAAGCGACGTTGATGATGCTGCCCCTGCCGCGCGCGACAAGGCGGGGCAACAGTGCGGCGACCAGCCGTGATGGTGCGGTGACGTTGAGTTCGATCATCGCTGCCACCGCGTCCGGCGACGCCTGGGCCAGGGCTGGCCCAGCCTCTACGCCAGCGTTGTTCACCAGGGTGCCGATGGTGTGGTCGGTGCGCAGGCGCTCTTCCACCCGTTGGCGTTCGGCTGGCGATGTCAGATCTGCTGGAAGCACCTCTGCTTTCACGTGATATTCACGGGAAAGTCGTTGGGCCAGCGCTTCGAGTTGTTGTTGGTTGCGGGCTACCAGCACCACCGGATGGCCGCGCTGCGCGAAACGGTCGGCGTAAGCCGCGCCGATGCCGGCGGAAGCGCCGGTGATCATGACGGTATCGGGTTGCTCCACAACGGCCATGCAGATGTCTCCGAAAGAGGGGAAGTCGCTTGAGGGAAGCGTGGCCCGCTCAAGCTTGCGCCTGACCGCACACCCTGTCACCTCTCCGGGGGAAGGGTGTCTTCCCGGTAGAACTACGTAGCGTCTTTGCGTGGTTTTTCGCTCGTGGCGCGCGGCCTACTGGTCGAACATGGTCGAGTGAGGGATGCCCCATCGCGCTGGCCTGGCGTGGTGCCTGCCCTCCCGCATAGAACCCGGCATCGGGCGAACGATACTCAAAGGAGAAACCATCATGAAGAAGTTCCAGCGTTCCACCCGTTGCCTGCTCGGTGCGGCGATCGCCCTCTCGGCGCCGATGTTCGCGTGGGCACAGCAGGCCACCACGGAGGCCCCCGTTAACTCGACCGTGCATGAGTTAGCCCGCGAGGACAAGATGATCACCGCAACCGTGGTGCACGTGGACCAGGCGGAACGCTTCGTTACGTTGAAGGGTCCCAAGGGTAATGAAGTCACCATCCAGGCGGGCCCCGAAGTGAAGAACTTCGACCAGTTGAAAGCTGGCGACCACGTGACCGCGCACTATCAGTCGGCCGTCGCCGTACAGATCATGCCAGCCGGTAGCGCCAAGCGGGATGTAACGTATGAGGCCGGTCAGGCGACTGCCCCGCAGGGCAGTGCGCCTGGCGTCAAGGAAGGACAGGCCGTCACGGTGACGAGCAAGCTTACGGCGATCGACCTGAAAAACCACACGGTGACCCTGAAGGGACCGGATGGCAACGAGCGCACCATCGAAGTGAAGGATCCTGATCGTCAAGCAGCGATGAGCAGCTTGAAGGTGGGCGACATGGTGGTCGCAACGTATGTCGAGGCGTTGGCAGTGACGGTGACGCCGAAGGCCAAGGCGGGCGCATCAAAGTAAGCTAAAGAAAAGGGCCGCGATGCGGCCCTTTTCTTTCAACGGTGTAATCGCCTTTTACGGAACGCCGCCGTCCCGGATCAAGGCCATCACTTCGTAGCATGCGCCCATGGTGTGGTAGTCGGTTTTGCCGGCAGGGCTCTTCTCGTCGTCGACCTTACCGTTGTCGCGCGTGAGGATGCGGAACCACGCACCGTACTTGTGATCGACGAAGTGTTCCCACGAATACGCCCACAACTTGCCGTACCACGCGTCGTACTCGGGCAGCCCGGTACGGGCATGCAGCAGGGCGGCGGCGGCCAATGACTCGGCCTGCACCCAGAAATACTTGTCGTCGTCGCACACCGTGCCGTCGGGGGCGAAGCCGTAGGCCATGCCGCCAAATTCGCTGTCCCACGAGCGCGCAAGCGCGGTATCGAACAGGTGCTTGGCGGTCGGCACCAGCCAGTTCTCTTCACGGCCGCGTTCAAGCAGCAGCGGCTCCATGATCAGCAACAGCTTGGCCCATTCGGTCTGGTGGCCGGGCTGGAAGCCCCACGGGCGGAACAGGTGCTTGGGATTGTCGAGGTTGTACTTCCAGTCGACATTCCAGTTCACGTCGTAGTGTTCCCACACCAGGCCGTCGGCCTTGGCGGCTTGCCGGCGCGTCATGTGGTCGGCCAGTTGCAGGGCACGTTCCAGGTAGCGCGGCTCGTCGCTGGCCTGGTATGCGGCGAGCATCGCCTCGCACATGTGCATGTTGGCGTTTTGGCCGCGGTAATCGGTGAACTGCCACTGGTCGTTGGCCTCGTCGCGATACAAGCCGGCCTCGGCATCCCAGTAGCGCAGTTCCAGCAGGTTCCAGGTTTCGTCCATCCACGCACTGGCTTCGCGCACGCCGGCCTTCAGGGCGGTGGAGTAGGCAAGCAGCACAAAGGCCACGCCATACGCGTGGTACATGGTGTCCTCGGGCTTGCCATCACGGATGGTCCAGGCATAGCCGCCGGTGGCCGGATTGCGGTGCACGTCGCGCAGGTAGCGCAGACCGTGATGCACGGCATCGAGGTATTCGGGGTTGCCGAATTCCATGTGCGCCATCGCATAGTTGAAGACGAAGCGCGTGCTGCTTACCAGGTGGCGATGGCTACGATCGTAGATCGTGCCGTCGTCCTTGTAGTAGTGGAAGAAGCCGCCGGCCGGATCGATCGCGTGCGGATGATAAAAGGCCATGGTCTGCGCGATGTGTTCGCGCAGGAACGCCTCGCTGCGGAAATCAGGCGTCGTGGTCATGCGTAGGTCTCCATGAAGCTCAGCACTTCGGCCTCGTCGGGAATGGCCGAGAACGAACCCTGGCGCGTCACGGTGAGTGCGCCGCAAGCCGATGCAAAGCGCAGGGCTGCATGCAAGCGGGGCAGTTCGGTGATGAGGTGGTCGATGCGGTCGTCGGTATGGGCGAGCGTGGCGAGCTGGTACAGCAGGCCACCCACGAAAGCGTCGCCGGCGGCGGTCGTATCCACGGCGGGCACGGTGTACACCGGCAGCTCGCCTTCCACGTCTGGATGGAACCAGCGCAGCGGGTTTGCACCGTCGGTGATGATGACCAAGCGCGTGCGTCCCTCCCACAGCTTCTGCAGTGCGGCCTCTTCACCATCGACGGCCAGCCACGCGAACTCTTCGGCGCTTAGCTTCACCACGTCGGCCAGTTGCAACGCCGGCCAGATCAGCGGGCGCGGTTCCACATCGCGCGGCCACAGGGCCGGGCGTAGGTTGAGGTCGAAGCTGACCAGCGCACCGGCGGCGTGCGCGCGACGCATGCCCTCGCGGGTGGTTTCGGCCAGCGCGGGGTCGGTCATGCTGTTGGAGCAGACGTGGAACACCGCGGTGCCGTCGAAACTTTCCGCATGGAAATGTATCGGGCGGAACAGCAGGTCGGCCGACGGCGGGCGATAGAAGCTGAAGCTGCGTTCGCCACTCGCGTCCAGCGACACGAAGGCCAGCGCGGTGTTCGCTTCATCAGTGCGGGCAACGCCGTTCGTGTTCACCCCGGCGCGGTGCAGGCTGTCCAGCAGGAAATCGCCGAACATGTCCTTGCCAAGCATGCCGGCGAACGCGGCATCGCCACCGAAACGCGCGACGGCGACGGCGACGTTCGCGGGCGCGCGCCGGCGTAGGGAACGAAACTGCGTGGAAAGCCGGCTTCATCGCCGCCTTCGCTATGGAAATCGATCAGGGCTTCACCGAAGCAGAGGATGGTGCGTGACATCAGCGTTTGCGACTCAACTTAATGGTGGGATGCGGGCGTGACGGGGTCGCGAACGAGCGAACCGCGCAGTCCGTAGAAAACGATGTAGCCGTAGCAGAGCAGCGGCAGAATGAAAGCGTGTTGGATGCCCATGTGGTCGGCCAACACGCCTTGCGCCAGCGGCAGTAGAGCGCCGCCGACGATGGCCATGATCAGCAGGCTCGATGCCTTGCCGGTCAGGGGGCCCATGCGCTCAATGCCCAGCGCGAAGATGGTCGGGAACATGATGGAGTTGAACAGGCCAATGGCGATCACGCTGACCATCGCCACGTTGCCCTGCGTGAGCATGGTGGTAAGCACCAGCAGGCCCGCGACGGCGGCAAAGGCGGCCAACAGCTTACGGGGGTTGATGTAGACGAGCAGCGCCGAACCGGCTAGACGTCCCACCATCGCGCCACCCCAGTAGTACACCACGTGGTCTGCGGCGGTCTGTTCGCTCATGTGGCCGATTTCCGGCAGCGACAGGTAGTTCACCAGGAAGCTGCCGATGGAAACTTCCGCACCCACGTAGAAGAAGATCGCGAGCACGCCGAACAACACGTGGCTATGCCGCAGGGCATCCATCAGCGTGTGGTGCGAGGAGTCGGCCTGCTCGGTGGATTCGGTCAGCGGCGGCAGGCGGAACAACCACACGCCAACGGCAAGGACGATCAGTGCAACGCCCAGGCCGAGATAGGGCTTCTGCACCAACTGTGCCTGTTTCTGGCGGTAGTCGGTGAGCTGTTGCTGGGTTTCTGGCGAGAGGCTTGCGCGCACGCTGGTCAGTTGCGCGGCGTCATGCGTATCCAGTCGCGAGGACGCGAGCTTGTCCAGGGCGGTGGTGAGCGTTGCCGAGGGCAGTGCCGCCAATTGCTGTGGCGACAGTGCAGACAGCGTGGCGAGTAGGGGCGCGCCAGAAAGGCTATCCAACACCTGCGCCATCGGTCCGGCGGGCAGTTGGACGAAGCTGGCGGCCACGTCCTGGATCGGCAGGCGATCGAGCGCTGTGGCCGATGCATCGTTCAATGCGGCCACGAGCCGCTCGGGCGGCGCCTGGCGAATCGCGTCGATGGTCTGCACCGCCGGCGCGTTGTTGAGGGTCTGCACCAGTTGCGCGGTTTCCGGCGCGTTGCGTATGGCCGGCGGGATGACCACGGCCGCCGCGGAGAGAATCAGCAGGCCACCAAACTTCGGGCCAATGGTGGTGCCCAGCGAGTTCATCGCCTGCGCCAAGGTGAGTCGGCTTGAGCTGGTGCGCTCAGGGCCCAGTAGCGCCACGTAGGCGTTGGCGGCCACCTGCAGCACGGTGATGCCCGTGGCGAGCACGAACAGTGCGGCGAGAAAAGCGCCATACGAATGCAGCAACGCGGCTGGCCAGAAACCAAAAGCGCCTACCGCCGCGATGGCCAACCCGGCCACGATGCCTTTCTTGTAGCCCAACAACGCGACTAGCCGGCCCGCGGGCAGTGACATCAAGAAGTACGCACCGAAGAAGGTGAACTGCACGAGCATCGCCTGCGCGTAGTTCAACTCGAAAACGGTCTTCAGGTGAGGGATCAGGATGTCGTTGAGGACGGTCAGGAAACCCCACATGAAGAAGATCGTGGTGGTTACCGCCATGGCCATCGGGTAATCGGTATAGCGCGTCTTGCCTGAGGCCGGCGACGCAGTCGCCGACTGGATGGGTGGAGCTGCAAAGGCCATGCGTAATCCGAAAGGTCAGGAAAGAGGGCAGCTGCTTTCGCGCACGACCAGTTCAACTGGCGCGACGATGGTGCCCGAAGGCGCCTGCGGATCCCGCAGACGGGCGAGGAGCATGTCGGCCGCTTGCCGTCCCCGTGCGCGGGGCGCCGTGGACAGTGTGGTCAGCGTGGGCATGCTCATGGACGCTTCGGCGATGTCGTCGAAGCCGGTGACGGCGAAATCGCGGCCGGCTTGTCGCCCGTGCTGGTGCAGGCCGAGCATGAGGCCCAGTGCGACCGCGTCGTTGTAGCAGACGGCGGCGGTGGGCACCTTGCCCGCTCCCTGAAACAAGTCCCCGGCGGCGCGCGCGGCGTCCGTGCGCGTGGGCGTGCTTTGCACACGCCAGTGTGCCTCGACCGACAGGCCGGCAGCCTGCATGGCCTGGCGGTAGCCGGCATGGCGCTGGCGGGTGGAGCTGGCGTGGTCATGCCCGCCGAAAAAGGCGATGTGCCGGTGACCCTGGGCAATCAGATGCTCAGTGGCCTGGCGTGCGCCGCGCTCGTTGTCGAGCATCAGGCGGTCCCAGTGCGCGTACTCCGGCAGCTCGCCGCCGAGTTCGCGGTTGAACAGAACCACCGGCGTATGCGTGCCGACCGCGGCCAGCACCTTGCGCGCCTCGCTGTCTTCCGCGGGGGACAGGATGATGCCGCCGGGTCCGTGCTCGATCAGCGAGCCGAGCACGGCATGCTCCCGCTCCGCGGAATCGCCGGTACTGCCCAGCAGGGTGACGAAACCGGCCGCGCCCAGCGTCTCGTCGACGCCAGCGGCGAATTCGGCGAAGAACGGGTTGGCCAGTTCGTTGATGACCAACGCCACGCTGGAGGACGTACGCCGCCGTAGGTTGGCTGCGGCCCGGTTGTAGACGTAGCCCTGCTTGCGCAGTTCTTCCTCTACCCTGGCCCGGGTAATCTTGTTGACCAGGGGACTGCCTCGCAGCACCAGTGAAACCGTGGCGCGAGACACGCCGCAGCCGGCTGCGATGTCGTTGAGAGTGATCTTTCTACCGACCGGGGTCTGGCTTTCCATCGCAGGCCTAGGTTAATTGGAACGATCTAAAGGTAGCTGCCTCCGCCATGGAACGGAACCGTTTTCGATGGCGCGACGCAGCATGCAACGATGCCTGCATGGATGTTAGCGTCAGGCGAAATTAGAACGATTCAAATCTACTACTTTGGGGAATTCTATGCGTTGCTCCTCTTTCCGCGCCTGCCTGCCCGGATTACTGGCCGTCGCAGTGAGCTTTGCCCTGGCCGCGCCGGCCTCCGCATGGGCTGCCGAGGGGCATTCCGCTGACGTCGACCCCCGTATTGGCACGGGCGGCGACGGCCACACCTTCCCCGGCGCCACGGTCCCCTTCGGCATGATCCAGCTGTCGCCCGACACGGCCATGCCGGACTTCAAGCACGCCTACAAGTACGCCGCCGGCTACCAGTACGGCGACAGCAGCCTGCTGGGCTTCTCCCATACGCATTTCTCCGGCTCCGGCCATTCGGACATGGGCGATGTGCTGGTCATGCCGATCGCAGGCGACGTCCGTCTTGAGCCGGGTGACCCGGCCAAGCCCGGCAGCGGCTACCGCTCGCGCTTCAGCCATGACACCGAAGTGGCCCAAGCGGGCTATTACGCCGTGACCCTGGGCGACTACGGCGTGCGCGCCGAACTTACGTCCGGACGCCGCATCGGCTGGCACCGCTATACGTTCCCGGCCGGCAAGCCGGCGCACCTGTTGCTGGATCTGCGCCCAAGCATCTACGACTACCCCGGCAAGGTGCTGTGGTCCAGCCTGCGGGTGCAGGAGGACGGCACCGTCACCGGTTGCCGCACCACGCGTGGCTGGGCGCCCGGGCGCGAGCTTTGCTTCGCCATGCGCTTCTCGCAGCCGATGACCTCGCGCACGCTCTACAACCGCGAAACCGACGTGGTCTACAAGGGCTTCAAGGGCCCGGGCAACCAGCCGGAGGACCATGACGGCCAGAGCGGCCGCGCCCTGGAAGGCGTGTTCGACTTCGGTAACCTCAAGCAGCCGCTGGGCGTGAAGGTGGCGATTTCCTCAGTGAGCGAGGCCAACGCCATCGCCAACCTCGATGCCGAAGGCAAGGGCTGGGACTTCGATGCACGCCGCGCCGAAGCACGCGCGGATTGGGACAAAGCGTTGGCTTCCATCGACGTGGAAGGCAGCAAGGATCAGCGCGTAGGCTTCTACACCTCGCTCTATCACGCGCTGCTGTCGCCGACGCTGAGCATGGACGTCAACGGCCAGTTCCGCGGGCCGGATGGCGCGGTGCACGAGGCGGTCGACAAGAACGGCAAGTTCGAATTCCACTCCACCTGGTCGCTATGGGATGTCTATCGCGCCCAGCAACCGCTGATGGCACTTCTGATGCCCCAGCGCAGCACCGACTTCATCCGCTCGCTGATCGCCTCGCGCGAAGCCAGCCCGTTCGGCATCCTGCCGGTGTGGGCGTATCAGGGCATGGAGACGTGGTGCATGATCGGCTACCACGCCGTGCCGGTGATCGCCGATGCCTACGTCAAGGGTGTACGTGGTTTCGACGCGGATGCGGCGCTGAAGGCGATGGTCGCCAGCGCGACCTATGCGCCGTACGGTGACCTTGGCGATTACATGAAGCTCGGTTACGTGCCGATCGATAAGGAGCCGGAGGCCGCGTCCAAGACGCTCGAGTACGCCTACGATGACTGGTCGCTTGCCCAGATGGCGAAGGCCATGGGCCGCAAGGACATCGCCGCCACCTTCGACAAGCGCGCCGGCAACTGGCGCAACGCGTACGACCCCAAGACCGGCTTCATGCGTGCGCGCAAGACCGACGGCAGCTTCCGCGAACCGTTCAATCCGGATGTCGCCGGCTACGGTAGCGACTACACCGAAGGCAACGCGTGGCAGTACTCCTGGTACGTGCCGCAGGACGTCGCCGCGCTGGTCAAGGCGATGGGCGGCGACCAAACCTTCGTCACCAAGCTGGACAGCGTGTTCGACGCCAAGGTCGACAAGTCGCACTTCGCCAACGTGGAAGACATCACCGGCCTGATCGGCTGGTACGCGCACGGCAACGAGCCCAGTCACCATCTGGCGTATCTCTATGACTATGCCGGCGCGCCGTGGCAGACGCAGAAGCGCCTCAAGCAGATCATGGACAGCCAGTACGCCACGCGCCCGGATGGCCTGGCTGGCAATGATGACCTCGGCCAGATGTCGGCGTGGTACATCTTCACCGCGCTGGGTTTCTATCCGGTAACGCCAGCCAGCGACGAGTACGCCTTCGGCCGACCGTTCGTGTCACGGGCGACCTTGCATCTGCCCGGCGGCAAGACGTTCACCGTGACGGCCGAGCCGCTGGATGACGCGCATCCGTACGTGGGCTCGGTGACCCTCAACGGCAAACCGCTGAATCGCGTCTTCCTCCGGCATGGCGAGATCGTCGCCGGCGGCGAGCTGCACTTCACCATGCAGGCCGAGCCGAACCGGGCGTGGGGGCAGGGCGCGGATGCCAGGCCGTCATCGATGAGCACCTCTACGACCAAGGTCGCGGCTACTTCCGGGGAAAGTGGTAGCAAATCGTCCAGGTAAGTGGTGGTAAACGCCAGGGTGATTCTGCAACCATGCAGGACATGTTGCGCTCATCCTGGAAACTGGCGTCGACACAACGGCCCTCGATGAAGGACCGCATTGCCTTGCGCTGGCGCCTGGGCGGCTTGCTCGCCGCCGTGCTGGTGATCGTTGCGTTGCCGTACGTAGTCACGCGCTCCGGCGCCAGCCAGGCGATTCTGGCCAACGAGCGTGTGACGCATTCCAGTGAGGTGAAATCGCTCACCTACCGGATCGCCTATGTCACCCGGGACAGCGAAGCGGCAATCTACCGCCTCATCCATGGCGACCAGGATACGCAAGTGCGCAAGCGGGCGGAGCGGGCCGCGCACGAAACTCCTGGGTTGATGCAGCAATTGCGCGAGATGACCCGCGATAGCCCGGATCAGCAGGCGTTGATCGGCTCACTCAGTTCCGTGGTCAGCGGGCGGCTCGCACTCAGCGGGCAGGCCGTCATGCGGCACGACCACGGCGACGAGGTTGGCGCCGCCGATGCCATGCGGGACTCCGGCACGCTATTCCGGATGGACGATCTGATCGACGAGATCGTGCACAACGAGGACGGCAACCTGATCAACCGCCGCGACGCGGCCAGCCGTGAATCGTTCAACAGCGAGCTGGCCCTGACCATCACCGCCATTGCGCAGGTGCTGCTGTTGGCCATCGTCGTGGTGGTGTCCGAGCGCCAGATCAGCCGCCGCCTGCGCGCCGAGGTGCGCGAGGGACAGGCGGTGCAGCGCTCGCAGCTCATCGTGCAGGCGGTGCGCGAACCGATCGCTCTGCTCGATGCCAGTCTCGGCACGTTGCTGGTGAATGCGGCGTTCGGCGAACTCTACGGCCTGCCGCCGGATTTCCGCCAATCGCTGCCGCTCACCGAGATCGGCGACGGCGCCTGGAAGGACAGCGCATTGCTGCAACGGCTCAACGACGTGCTGCTGCTGGATCGCGAGCTGTGGGACTACGAACTGATCCAGCGCACCGTGGACGGCGTGGACCGCCACGTGGTGATCAATGCACGCCGCCTGGAGCAGGACAGCGGCGGCGATCCAGTGCTGCTGCTCACCCTCAGCGACGTCACCGCGCGTGCACTGGTCGAGCAACAGGTGAAGGAACTGAACCGTCAGCTCGAAGGCAAGATCGAACAGGTGTCGGATGTGAACCGCGAGCTGGAAGCCTTCAGCTATTCGGTGTCGCACGACTTGCGTGCGCCGTTGCGCCATATCAGCGGCTTTGCCGGCAAGCTGCAGCAGCACCTGGGCGACAACGCGGACGAGCGCTCGCGCCACTACATCGAAGTGATCAACGACGCTGCCAAGCGCATGGCGCTGTTGATCGAGGACCTGCTGGTGTTCTCGCGACTGGGTCGCGGCGCGCTGCGCCTGCAGCCGGTAGACATGCAATCGCTGGCGGATGAGGCGCGTGCGCTAGCCGAAACCGATGCCCATGGGCGCCACATCGTGTGGTCCATCGCACCGTTGCCCATCGTCATCGGCGACGAAAACATGCTGCGCACCGTGTGGCAGAACCTGCTTGGCAACGCGGTGAAATACACGGGTAAGTGCGAGGTGGCGCGCATCGACGTGGACGTGCAGCGCCACCGCGATGGTAGTTACGAATTTGTGGTGAGCGACAATGGCGCCGGCTTTGATATGCAGTACGCGGGTAAACTGTTCGGTGTGTTCCAGCGACTGCATCGTGCCTCGGAGTTTCCGGGCAACGGCATCGGACTGGCCAACGTGCGTCGCATCGTGACGCGACACGGCGGACGCGTCTGGGCGGATGCTCAACCGGGGCAAGGAGCGCGTTTCCATTTCAGCCTGCCGTCTTCGGACCTCGCAGAAAGCTTTTCGCAGAGGCGCCCATGAAACATCGAGACTTCCGCACGATTCTGCTCGTCGAGGACAGCCTTGCCGACGCTGAAATGGCGCTGGATGCGCTGGCGGGTGCCCATCTGGCCAATCCCGTGGTACACGTCGAAGACGGTGTGGATTGCCTGGACTACCTTTACTGCCGTGGCGAGTGGGCAGGTCGCGAACCCGTCGACCCCGCTGTGGTGCTGCTGGATATCAAGATGCCGCGCATGAGTGGCATCGAAGTGTTGACGCAGCTACGGGCGGACGAGCGCTTTCGCCGGGTGCCGGTGGTGATCCTCTCCTCGTCGCGGGAAGAAAGCGATCTCGCGCGCAGCTGGGACATCGGTGCGAACGCGTATGTAATCAAGCCGGTCGACGTGGATCAGTTTTTTGAAGCGGTGCGAACCGTGGGGCAGTTCTGGGCCGTGCTCAACCAGGCACCGGACCACGGCTGAGAACAGCGAACGGGACGGCAAGCACCACAACGGGGTGGCTGAACGTGGAAAGGCAGCAGTGGGCGTTACCCCGAATCCGGGTGTTGCAGATCGAGGACAGCCAGCTTGATGCCGAGTTGGTGTTGTCCGAGCTGGACGCCGATCACATCGACTACGACGTGCGGCTGGTGGACGCTGAGCGCGATTACCTTTCCGCGTTGGAAGAATTCCAGCCGGATATCGTGCTATCGGACCTGAGCATGCCGGGCTTCTCCGGCCAGCGCGCGCTGGACATCCTGCGCGAGCGCGACACGGACCTGCCCTTTATCTTCGTCTCCGCGACGCTGGGTGAAGAGGCAGCTATCGAAGCACTGCGCAATGGTGCGACCGACTACATCCTCAAGCAAAATCCCGCGCGCCTGGCGTCTGCCGTGCGGCGAGCCATGCGTGAGGCCGAGGCGCAACGCTTGCGCCGCCGCGCGGAAACCGAGCTGATCCGCGCGCAACGCTTCGAGAGCCTGGCCATGCTGGCCGGTGGCCTCAGCCACGATTTGCGTAACCTGCTGCAGCCACTGCTGCTGGCTGGCGATAGTTTGCAGGACTATCAAGACGACCCGCGCCTCGCGCGTTTGGGCCACCTCGTGCGCGATTGCGGCAAGCGCGGCCTGGACATGGTGCAGTCCATGCTTTCGTTTGCACGCGGTGCACGGCGTGCCGAGCAGGTGCGCGTGGGTGCGCTGCTCGATGCGCTCGGTTTACTGCTGCAAGGCAGCGTGCCTCGCAACGTGACGCTGGAGCTGAATGCCTACGACCCAGAGCTCACCTTCGACGGCAATCACACCGAACTGCAGCAATGCCTGCTCAACTTGAGCCTCAATGCCATCCAGGCCATGCCCGAGGGTGGTGAGCTACGTATCTCGGCATCGCTGGCGTCGTTGCCGGAGAGTTTCTTCCAGCCAGATGAGGAAGCACGCGAAGGCAATTACCTATGCCTGACCGTCAGCGATACCGGCACCGGCATGGACGAGTCGGCCTTGCTGCACCTGTTCGAGCCGTTCTACACCACCAAGGAAAGCGGCACTGGCCTAGGTCTCGTGTCGTGCAAACGCCTCATCACCGCGCATGGCGGTGTGATGCGAGTGGATAGTCGGCCGGGAGTGGGCACGCGCTTCCACATGCATATCCCGTTGACGCGGCAAGCCGTGGAGGTGGCCGGGGAACTGGATACCGTCAATCTCCAGGGCGAAGCCGAACGCGTGCTGGTGGTGGTGGAAGAGGCCGGCCAGCTATCGCTGTTGGTCGACACACTCGATTCCTGGGGTTACCAGGCCCACGCGAGCCAGAGTGGTACAGCGGCACTGCAATGGCTGGAGGCACAGGGCGTGCCCGACCTCGTGGTGCTCGACTCGGACATGAATCTGTTTACCGGCGTGCGCACGTTGTCAGCGCTGTTCGATCACGGTTATCGCGGCGCGGTGATTTTGCTGGCGCGGCCGGATGCGCCGCCAGATATGGATGAGTTGCCGGTGATGGAGCATTTGTATCTGGTGGATAAGCCGATCTCGACGGTGAGGTTGTTGAGGACGGTGAGGGAGGCGCTGGAGGAGAGTGCTTCAGGGTTGGGGTCGCTGGGGCCGGTGTAAGGGGAGCTGTTGCGGTGCGTTGTTGGTGCAATGCCGGGTTGTCGACGGTGTTGCTCCCTCTCCCTGCGGGGAGAGGGTTGGGGTGAGGGGCGGGTGCTCGCCTCGACGCTTCATCTTTGCCGTCATCCCTGCGAAGGCTGGGATCCAGTGGATTTGCGTTTGATTTTCGCGTGGTCGCGACCTGGCTCGCCTACGCGGCGGGCGTTTCGTCCTCCTACCGGAGGCCGAGTCACTTTTCTTTGCATGCCCACGCACGCGCAGGAGCGCGTGCGAACGGCGAAGCCGGCCCGAAGGGCGGAGGGCAGGATGCCCGGAGTAAAGAAAAGTAACCCAAAGAAAGGGCACCCCCACTTGGCGCTGGCCGGTGAAGCCGGCCAGTTCGTGAGGGGCGGCCGGGCTTTTCGACGGGGCTCCTGCCCTGGCGAAAAGGGATCGGCATCCTTGCCGATCCCCCTGCGGGCCTTCTCGTCCACCCCTCACCGCCGCACAGGGGGCCCGAAGGTCAAAAGCGCCGAGCCGAAGGCTCGTGCAGCGGAGCTGCACATCGCGTCGGGGCAGGTCGCGCTGCTCCTGCTTTAGAGCGCAAAGTCGAGGCAGACTCCCCGGAGGGGAGAGGGAGCCGACGGCGACTGCACCCGTTCACCCATCTGACCAACCCCCAAAAACAAAAAGGCCGGACAAAGTCCGGCCCCTCCGCGTGATATCGACAACCCTCAGTCGATACCCAACTTCTTCAACTTGTAGCGCAGCGCCCGGAACGTAATCCCCAGCTTCTTCGCCGCCGCAGTCTTGTTGTACCGCGACTCCTCCAGCGCCTTGATGATCGCCGTGCGCTCCAGGTTGCTGATGTAATCGTCCAGACCGCCGCTGGCGGTGGGCGATGCAGCCGGGGGCGGTTCCGCGTGTGAAGTCATGCCGGTAGGTGCCGCAGCCGGAACCGCCTCGGTGTGGGAGCGCGGCATGCGCTGCGGCAGCATCAGGTCGCTGACGTCGACTTGGTCGCCGTCGCACATCGCCATCGCACGCTCCAGGATGTTCTCCAGTTCGCGCACGTTGCCGGGGAAGTCGTAGCTCTCTAGCGCCTGCTGCGCGGCCGGCAGCAGTTGGCCGGGAGCGCCGCCGCTCTTGGTGGCGAGTTGGCGCAGTACGAAGTTGGCCAGCTGGGGCACGTCACCGCGGCGTTCGCGCAACGGCGGCACGCGCAGTTCGATGACGTTGATGCGGTAGAACAAGTCCTGGCGGAACTGGCCCTGCTCGACCAGCGCGGCGAGATTCTTGTGAGTGGCCGAGAGGATGCGCACGTCGACGGGCACTTCCTCGCGCGCGCCGATCGGGCGAACCGCCTTTTCCTGGATCGCGCGCAGCAGTTTCACCTGCATGTGCAGCGGCAGTTCGGCCACTTCGTCAAGGAACAGCGTGCCGCCATGGGCGGCCTGGAACAGGCCTTCCTTGTCGCCTACCGCGCCGGTGAAGCTGCCTTTGCGGTGGCCGAAGAATTCGCTCTCCATCAGCTCGGACGGAATCGCGCCGCAGTTCACCGGCACGAATGGCCCAGTGGCGCGGGGACCCTGCTCGTGGATGAGGCGGGCGACCAGTTCCTTGCCCACGCCAGATTCACCGGCGATGTACACCGGCGCCTGATTGCGCGCGAGCTTGCCGATGGTGCTGCGCACCTGCTGCATGGCTGGCGAATCGCCGATCAGGCGCTCGTTGCCGTCCGGCTTGGCGGCGGCTTGGCCGCTGCGCTTTTCCTCGGCCAGGCGCAAAGCGGTACGCACGAGGCGGCGCAGCATCTGGATGTCGACCGGCTTGGACACGAAGTCGAAGGCGCCGGCCTTGAGCGCGCTCACGGCCGCATCGACGTTGCCGTAGGCGGTGATCATGGCAACCGGCGTGTCCGGATGTTCGGCGGAAATCACCTCGACCACCTCATGGCCGGTGCCGTCGGGCAGCCGCATGTCGGTGAAGCACAGGTCATAGTGCTTTTCGGCGAGGGCGCGCCGTGCTTCCGTCACGGTGCCCACCGCATCGACCAGCAAATCCATGCGGCCGAGGGTGATGGTGAGGAGTTCGCGAATATCGCGTTCGTCGTCGATGACCAGGACGGTCTGTTGGCTCATGTCGTCAGTTTGCGCTGTGGACGAGGGCTAGGATAACCGTCGCCCAGGCAGGGGGCAAAGTTTTACTGCGGGGAGATCGGGTCACTTAGGCGCCAAATGGTGGTCGAAGAATCTCACGATGGTCTCGTAGGCGGCCCGCGACTCAGGCAGATCCGGATCCGAGAAGAACGAATGCCACATACCTTCCCACACATGCAGTTCCGTCGCTACGCCGGCTTGGCTCAATAGGGTCTGACTGCGGATCACCGAGCTCATGGCCATGTCGCGCGTGCCGGTAATCAGCAAGGTAGGAGGGAACTTGGCCAGCAACGTCGGCGAAAGCCCCGGGAACACCATGGGATCAGTGGCGCTGGCGCCTTTGAAGTAAGGCAGGTCACCTAGGTGCAGCGGGTGGTCCGGCACGGGTGCGCCGTTGAGCAATGGTGCCACGTAGGCGGAGTCGCCCTCCATGTCCACCAGTGAGCCGCAGAAGGTGCCAATGGCGCCCGGTGCCGGGAGCTTGCGGTCGATCAGGCGCGCCACGGCCTCGCCGGTGAGTATGCCGCCGGCCGAGCAGCCGTAGATGCCGATGGCGCCGGGTTTGTACTGCTTGAGCAAGGCTTTATACACGGCCTCCACATCTTCGCTGGCGGCGGGGAAGGTGTGCTCGGGGCCTTGCCGGTAGTCGACGCTGATGACTTTGATGCGGCCAAGACTGGCGATGGGGATGGATTCCACCAGCCCGCCGCTGTGCGCGCCCCACAGGAAGGCGCCGCCGTGCAGGTTGATCAGTACGCGCTCGCGGTTCTTCGGTGAGATGCCCTGCGCCGGTTCCACCACATCGGTCACCACGCCGGCGATGGTTTCGCGATGCGTCTTCACCGGGTAAATCGCCATCATGCGCTGCGCACGATCGGTGTTCATGCGGTCATAGAACGCCCGGCTCTGTTCGATAGGGGCGGTGATCGGCGGTGCCTTGGACCCGGCGGCGAGCATCTTGGGAAAGAACGCGCGCGCTTCGGGCGATGCGGCCGATGAATAGGGCAGGGTCATGCTGCCAGCACGAATGCTGCCGTCGGCGGCGACCGTGGGTGCGGCGTCCTGAGCATGCAAGGTGCCGCAGAGCAGCGAGGCAGCCAGGGTGAGGCGGGCGAGGGTACGTGTGCTCACGGCGTCGTTTCCTTCTGGGCGGTGGGTGCGGCTTTCTTCGTGGTGCCGTCAAGCAATTCGTGCAGTTTCAGGTAGACGCCGTTGGTCCAGCCGAAGCCCACCACGTTCTCGCTGTAGCCGGCGTTTACCTTCACGTCGGCATTGCCCAGCGCCATGTTGTATTTCTCACGGATGGTGCCGTCGTCGGCCAAGCCCTGGTCCACCGTGGTGGCGAACTTGGCCGCGATGCGGCGTGCATCGTCGTGGAAGCCGTAATCGTCGAGCCCTTTCACCGCGAGCCAGTGGGTCGGCGCCCAGCCGAATGGATCGCCCCACTGCACGGCCATGGGCCGGTTATCCATGCTCAATCCGCCCTTGCGTTCGAACACGCCGAGCTTGCCGCGCACCGCAGCTGCCTGCTGTGGTGAGGCAGCACCGGCCCACAATGGGTAGTACGTAGTGACATAGGGATACGGCGAGGGCTTGGCAGCGACGAAATCGTAATCGCGGTACATGCCGTCTTTGTCGCTCCACAGGTATTTATCCATGGCCGCCTTGCGCGCATCGGCTGCCTTTGCCCAGCGGTCGGCGTCACCGGCCTTGCCAAGCTGCAGCGCGAAGTCGTGCAGGTCGCGCTCATAACGATAGAGCAGGCTGTTGAGGCTGGCGTCGGCGTAGTGATGGGTGGAGCCGCCGAAGGGCCCAAAGTGCGAGTTGGTATCGAAGCCCGATTCGCGCATGGCGCGGTCGCCGTGGAAATAGTCTGCCGTGAGGCGATAGCCATCGACCCATGCACCTTCGCACACCTTGGAAGCGCGCACGTCGCAGCTTGCCTCCTTTAGGCGCGCGACTTCGGCGTCGTCGGGATGTTGGGAGCCTTTGATGAGATAGCCCGGATCGTCCTTCGGATGCGCGATCAGCCAGCGCATCACGCCCTTGTAGAACTCGCTGTCCTTGGCTTCCAGCACGGGGCCGTTGCCGAGGTCGTAGTAGCGGGCCAAGCCGGTGTCGCCTGCGCGATGCTCAGGGCGTGTCCAGATCTCGTAGTTACGCACGGCAAGTGGATAGGCCTTGGTGAGCCATTCGCGACGTGCGTCTGCACTGGGGAAGCTGGCCGGGTCATCCAGTAGCGCTGCCATCATGGCCGTGAGGAAAGGGGGCTGCGATCGACTGAGGTAGTAGGTGCGGTTGGCGTTGAGCACGCCGCCGTAGTGCTCCACTTCATAGAGCGCGTTGTCGACCATATCCTTGGCCAGGTCCAACTTGTGATCAGCGACCAGCCCCAACAGGATGAAGTAGCTATCCCAGCCGTACATCTCGTTGAAGAAGCCGCCGGGCACCACGTAAGGGTGTGGCAGATACAGCAGGCCCTGCTGCGGCAGCTTCGTGGCATCAATGTCGCCCAGTTGTTCGACCTTGCGCGGCAGTGGCAGCACATCGACGTTGCAGCGCTTGCCGATGGCAGCCACGTTCGCTGGCACCGGCTCGCCGGCGGGGACGTAAAGCACGGGATGGCCGACTACTTTGGTATCGGCCAGCGCGGCGCAGTCTTCCTGCGAGCGCGTGAGCGTCGTCCATGCCTTGTCGATGTAGGCGCGTGTCTTCGCTGGATCGGGCGTGCCCGAGGCGACGGCCGTGCTCGCAGCAGCACAAGACAGCGCGATGGCCAGCCATCGGAAGTGAAGCGAATGGGCGTGTCGAGTCATGTCTGCTCCCGGGTCGATGCGTGATCGTTGGCGGTCGTCGCGGCGGCGTTCAAGCCCTGCCTTGTCGCCGATCCATGGCGCAAGCCCCGGGCATCGTGCCCGACGTGAAGCATCACTTCGTGGAAAGGCCCATCGCGGCAGGTTCAGCCGCGCCGACGCGATCCGTCTCGCGCTTGAAATAGAACAGCGTCACCAGCACCAGGCACATCGGTACCAGCGAAAAATAGAAAGCGTGGATGCCACCGAAGCTTGAGAACACGATGGCGGTGATGCGTGAGCCCAGCGTGCCACCCAGCGCGGAGAAGATCACGATGAGGCCGGTCATCGCCGCATGCGAGGGCTTGGGCAGCGAGCTGAGCGCCACCGAGTTGATGACCGGGTAGATCGGTGCCATCAGCAAGCCAATCAGCGGGATCAGGTAGGCCGCGATGGGGGCGTTGAACCAGTTCACGTTCGCGCCGACGTGCACCTCGCGCGCCAGCGGCAGCACCAGCAGGATCAGCGCACCCATGCCGACCACGCACAAGTTCAGCAGCAGGTGCCAGGACATGCGGCGCAGCAGTTGCCCCGCAACGATGCGTCCCAGCGCGGTGGCACCGGCGAGGATGCTCGCCATCTGGATGCTCATCGCGTTGGGTAGCTTGAGGATCTCGTTGTTGAAGGTCGGCAGCCAGGTGCTGAAGCTCTGCTCGATCAGCACGTAGAGGAAGGCGGAAAGCAGGAACACGTAAACCAGCGTGCGCATCAACAGGCGATACATGTCACGCATGGCCTGCCCGAGCGAGTGTGCCGTGCCGCCGTGCGCGGCAGATTCGTCCAGCGTGGCGCCCCACAGCAGCGCTATCGTGCCAAAGCACATCGCGGCCAGCACCCAGTAGACGTTGAACCAGGATGGGTTAGCCGGATCCGCGTGATCGATGAACGCACTGAACAGCCAGCCGCTCGCCAGCACGCCCAGCATGAACAACCCTTCGATGGTATTGGTGAGCCGGCCGTGTTCGGCCTTGTTGCTGGTGAGCAAGCCAATCGACGAGTAGACGGCCACCTTGGCGAGCGCGAACGACACGCCGATACAGGTGAACAGCAACTCGGTGGTGTGGAAACCGGGAAACAGCGGCATGAGCATGCAGGCGCTGCCGACGATGCACAACGACAGCATCATGGCGCGGCGATAGCCCAATTTGGGCAGGAAGGACGCCACCAGAAACGAGGTGATGGCAATCGGCAGGTCTTTAAAGAGTTCGAGCAGGCTTGCCTGAGGCTTGTCGATGCCAAACGTGTGGATGGACTGCAAGATGACTGTGCCCACACTGTTGAGCAGTATCGCGAACACCATGTAAATCGTCGCCAGCGCAACGATCATGCGGTAACGGCACATCCCCACCTCCCACGCCCGGTTTGCAACCGATCCCCCCCGGAGTTGGTTCCGGGCCGCCGACCCACGTGCGGCCCGGAACCGGGGGGAAACACTACATCAGAACTTGTACTTCACCTGGAAATTGACCTCGCGGCCTTCCATTGGGCGGGCCAGGATGACGCCATTGCTGCCCGCAGCCGTACCGAAGATGCGCGAGTTGCTCTCGGTGAGGCCCAGCTGGTTGGTCACGTTGGTGCCCTGCACGCGCAGTTCCCAGTTCTGCTGGATGTTGGCCACCACGCCGAAGTCCAGCGTGTAGTACGTGCCCAACTGCTGCAGGCCCGACTGATCCTGCGTATGCGGACCCACGTAGGTGTAGGTCACGAACGCCATGATGTCGCCCCACGAGAACGGGATCTTGTAGCTCGGCGTGAACATATAGCGGTACTTCGGCTGGCGCTGCAGCTGTACGCCGTCGATGAAGGCGCAACCGTTGCCGGCGACCTGGTTCACGTAGGGGATACAGGCCGAGTAGTGCGAGTAATGGCCGTCGAGATAGTTGGCCACCAACTGCAACTTCAGGTTGTCGATCGGCGTGACGGCGCCGGCCAAGTTGACACCCTTGGAGTCCGAGCCGTACAGCAGCGGCGTACCCACCGGTACGCCTTCGCCGTTGGTCGGCTGATAGGGTAGGCCGTTGAACTGGCGGTGATAGACGCTGATGTCCGCGTACAGGTACTTGGACTGGTACTTGAAGCCGCCTTCGAAGTTCTGGATCTTCTGCAGCGGCGGCGTGTTGCCCGTGGTGTTGCCGCGCAGCGCGTTGTCGAAGTCGCCGAAGTGCGCACCCTTGTTGGCGCGGAAGTACACCGACATGTTGTCGGCCAGCTCGTAGTTCACACCGAACGTCCACGACGTATGCGTCTTGTTGTAGTCGGTGGTGGCGAACGTGCCATTGCAGACTGGCACAGCGTTGTCGTACAGCGTGAGCGGGTTACCGTCCAGGTTGACGTTGGTCAGGTTGCACACGCGCAGCGAGGAATCCTGGTTCTCGACGCGCGCCGAGGCGTCGATCAGCCAGCGGTCGATGCGCCAGGAGTCGGACAGGTAGAACGCCTTGTTGGTCGAGCGGCCGCTCTCGGTGATGTTGTACGAGCCGTAGTCCAGTAGGCCCTGGTAGTCGGTGAGCTGGTAGGTCTGGCCGTTCTGCTGGTAGCTGACCTTGATCGGCTTGGCGTTCGGCGTGTTGGTCATCAGCATCTGGTTGCCGAGGTTCCACGCGTCGTCGTCGGTGTAGTGCGCCAGATAGAGACCGGCGGTCAGCGTGTTGCCCTCGAACAGCTCCTTGCTGATGCGGAAATCGTTGTTGATGTTCTTCAGGTGCTTGTGGATGTACCACCAGCCCTGGTGAATCACGCTCTGGTTCGGGTCGACCGCACCGCCGCCGTTGACGTACGTCGCCGTGGCGGAGCCGGCCGGCAGCTTGAACCCGCCGAAGTCGGTGCCGAGGTTGTACAGCTCGTCGTTGAGCGAGGCCGGGTTGGTGCCCGAGAACAGCGCATTGGTGTTGACGTCGCCGCCGTCGATCAGGAACTTGTCTGACAGGTTCCAGCCGTCACCGAGGTCGTAGTCGAAGTTGAAGCCGAAGAAGCTGAACTTCGCGCCGCGACCATTCGCCAGGTTGGCGCTGGTGCCGCCGCCCGGATAGCCCGGCAGGTTTACGTGCTGGATATCCTTGCTGTAGTACGTGCTGGTGAGCGGATCAAAGCCGGGATACGCGCTGAAGTTGTCCGAGCCGCTCTGGATCAGCGGGATCGGCGTGATGAACTGGTTGCGGTCGTTGAGCTGGCGCGCATAGAACACCAGCGAGCCGTTATCCATGTCGTGCGACAGCGTGGCGGTGAACTGGCCACCCTTGTCAGCCGAATAGCCCGGGCTGCGCACGCCGTCCGAATCGCGGTAGAAGCCGCCGATGCTGCCGTACCACTTGTCGGCGATCTTGAAGCCGAGGAAGCCGTCGTAGCGCCACAGGCCTTCGTTGCCGTAGGTAACGCCGAAGCTGCCGCTGGGCACATCGGTACCCTGCTTGAGGATGAAGTTGGCAGTGGCACCCATCTGGCCGTCGCCGTACACCACCGACGGACCACCCTGCAGGATTTCCGCGCGCTCAACGGTGTCGTCGAGGCGGAAGATCGAGGTGGTTTCGAAGAACGAAAGCGTGGGCATGCCGTACAGCGGCGAGCCCATCATCTGCGTGGTGAAGAACGGCGCGTCACCACCACCGGGGAAGCCGGCGATTTCGATGTTGGCGCCGGTCTGGCCACCGGTGGATTCCGGCCACATGCCTGGCGAGATCTTCAGCAGGTCCGCCGTGCTCTTGGGATTGGCTTCGCGGATCTGCTCGGCGTTGGCGCTGACGATCGAATAGCTGGCGTCGATCTTGCGGATACCGCCAGCGGAAGACGTACCCGTGACCACGACCTGATCCAGCGTCTTGGCTGCTTTCTGATCGCCCTGTGCCGGCGGAGCCGGCGCATTGTTCGGCTGGTTAGCCGGTGCTGCTGGCGCTGGTTGCGCTTGCGTCGCGTCCTGCGCCTGCGCCGCACTCACCGCCAAGGCGGTGACGATCGCAGCTGCCAGCAGCTGTCGAGTGATGCCTTGCTTGTTCATGTCGTGCCTCCCCGCCCGAAACCGGGCCACTTACGCGTTGATGTTTATGGCTTCGGCCGTGCCAGCCGTCGCACCGTTCTTGTTGTTCAGAAAATCACCGATACGAAACACGCTCAGACCTGGCAGCACGATGTCTGCCTCCCCTAGGTCTTCGCGCCGACCAATGCCGATGGCGACCATGCCCGCGGCGTGGATACTGGCGACGCCTGCCGCAGCGTCTTCGACGCCAAGGCAGGCTCCAGGGGCAACGCCGAGTCCTGCAGCGGCCGCCAGGAAAATTTCTGGATCTGGTTTGGAACGGTCGATGCGCGCGGCATCGACGACGTAATCGAAGAGGCGTGAGATGCCGAGTCGTTCGAGCAGCAGCGGGGCGTTGCGGCTGGCCGAAGCCAGGCCGACGCGCAGCCCCTTCGCGCGGACGGATTCCACCGCTTCCCGCGCACCGGGTAGCAACTGGTCCGGGCCAAACTGTTCGATGCGTTCTACGTAGTAGCTGTTCTTGCGCGCTTCGAGGGCACGCTTCTCATGCTCGACATAGGCACGCGGCGCACGTTCAAGCAGGATCTCGAGCGAGCCGCGGCGATCGACACCCTTCATGCGTTGGGCGATCTGCTCGTCGAACGGGGCGCTGATTTCGTGTGCGAGTTGTTCCCATGCGGCGCGGTGAACCACCGCGGTGTCCGCGATGACGCCATCCAGGTCGAAGATCACCGCCTGCAATGGTGCCTTGAGCGAAGTCGTTGCATGCGGCATGGCACGCGACTCGCCGCCTGACAGCTGTATAGGCTGGCCGCCGTGGTGGAACGTCACCAAATCGCCGTGCGTGACGGTATAGCGCACGCCCTCAGCATCCACCTCCACACGAAGATGCGCATCGCGCCAAGTGATGCCGAAGCGGTAGCTGCGCCATGCGCCAGGCAATTGCGGATGAAGATGCAATTGGCCATCGATCACGCGCATGCCGCCGTAACCCCAGGCAAGCGACAGCCAGCTGCCTGCCATGGCCGCCATGTGCAGGCCGTGTGCCGCGTTGCCGTGCAGGTCGTCCAGATCCACGCGCAACGTGTCCTGGAAATAGCGCCATGCTTTTTCCGTTTCGCCGACTTCAGCCGCCATCACACCAAAGGTGGAGGCCGATAGCGTGGAGTCGTGGACGGTCACGCCTTCGTAGTAGTCGAAATTGCGGCGCTTGGCGGCGAGCGACACGTCGTCGCCGGCCAGCATCAGTGCCAGCAGGGTATCGGCCTGCTTGCACACCTGATGGCGATAAATGGTGAGCGGGTGCAATTCCAGCAGCAGTGGACGCTTGCCCTCGTCGGTGTTGCGGGCAGACATGCGCGGCTTGTCGAGGAAGGTGTCGTCCTGCGGGAAGACGCCCAGTTCCGCGTCTTCCGCGAGATACATCAGTTCGGCGGCGCGCTGCCACTGCATGATCTCGAACGGTTCCAGGTCAATGCGGTGCGCGATCTCCGCATAGATATCCGGCGCCGATTCGGACAGCCAATGCGCCACGGTCGCGGCATCGCGCAAATGCCGTTGCGCCATGCGATTGGTGTAGTGGTTGTTGTCGACCAGCGCGGTGTATTCGTCGGGTCCGGTGACGTCGTGGATGCAGAACGCACCGCTACGACGGGGATTGAAGTGGCCGATGTCCAGCCACACACGAGCGGTCTCGAGCAGCATCTCCGCACCGGCATCACGCAGAAAGGCCTCGTCGCCCGTGGCATCCACGTAATGGCGGATCGCCCAGGCTACGGCCGCGTTGATGTGGTACTGCGCCGAGCCGCTGGGAAAGTAAGCGGAGCATTCATCGCCGCTGATGGTGCGCCATGCGTAGAGCGCACCGCGCGCATGGTTGAGCTCGCGTGCATGCGCACGGGCCCTGGCCAGCGTGCCATGCCGGTACATGAGCATGCTGCGCGCCACGTGCGGCGCGAGCGCGACCATCGCCGGCAGCATGAAGACTTCGGCGTCCCAGAAGTAGTGTCCTTCATAGCCTTCGCCAGTCAGTCCCTTGGCCGCCGTGCTGCCTTGTCCGTCGCGGCTGCTGGACTGGAAGACGTGGAAAAGGTTGAAGCGCAGCGCCTGCTCAGTGGCCGCATCGCCCTCGATCGACAGGTCGGCGTTCTGCCACAACTGCGCCAGTTCGCTGCTCTGGCGGGCGAGCAGTTCGTCGTGGCCCAGCGCGTGCGCTTAGGTCAGTTCGCTGGCGGCATGCGCGATTAGCGCATCATCGGTGTCGTGAGCGCCGGGCTGCGTCCAGGCATAGGCGACGTATTTGTCCAGCGTGACTGACTGTCCCGGCGACAGCTCGCCTTCGAACACCTGCATCACGCCGTGCTGTGCGAGGTTGGCAAGACGGAAGCGCAGGCTGTTGTCGACCACCGCGTGCTGCTGCATGCAGGCCACACGGATGTCGCTATGGGTGGTGCGCTGGAGCACGTGAGCCTGTGTGTCGCCGGCCAGCGCATCAGTGGTCACCAAGCCACCGTCGATTCGCGTGCCGATGCGTGGGTCGTCGCCCTGTTCGGCGGCGTTGCGCACGGTACTGATGGAGGACTCCAGCGTCACCGGGCCGGTGTAGTCGACCGAATGCACGCGATAGCGGATGGCCAGCAGGGCGGGGCGATCCAGGCTGACGATGCGCTCGGCTTCGATCAGCAAGGTGGCGCCTTCCGGCGAACGCCAGCGCAGCTGGCGCCGGTAGCAGCCGTTGCGCAGATCCAGCGCGCGTTCGAAATGCAGCCATTCCCCTTCGCTCAGGCGTACAGGGGTATCGCCTAACCGCAGGTGGATGCGCGTGCCGTCAGCAACCGGGATGCGTGTGTCGGTGTGGGCGGCGAAACCCGGGAAGCGCTCGTGGTACTCGATGGGCGTGCGTTCCCAGGCGCCTGCGAGGAAGCAGCCCTGACTGGCGCTGTCGCCTTCTTCCAGTCCGCCGCGCACACCCAGGGCGCCATTGGATAGGGCGAACAGGCTTTCATCCTGAGCGAAGGCGGCGGGGTCGGCGTTGTGGCTGGTCACGACCCAGGCGTCGCGCAGGGCATGACCGTGGGGCGGCAAGATCTGCGCCGTTTCTCGATGATCCAACGTGTCCTCTCCCCACCTTTTGATGTTTCCGGTAGGCCGATAAATCGTGTGGGCCTACCGTAGGTTCTTATGTGGGGCGGAGCTTCGCAGCAATTGATATCGATATCAAGACATCGATATCAATTGCTGCGACACAACATAGTTGCGTATGATATCGATATCATGCACGGACGTTGTGCCATGAGACGCTGGCGACTTGCGGCACAAGCTTGCGGTATCGGGGCAATGGGCTTCCATTCGTGATTCCGTGCGGCGTTGGACGTTGAAGAGGCAAACCGCGACACTGTCCCGGTTTGCCAGGATTGGCCGGCGTGCGAAGCCCGCGCGACCGTTCACAAGACACCGGGGCCAGGTCTTGAGTCGTCACCAAAAGAACCGCCAGGGCGCCACGCCTTCCGTCAGTCTCACGATGGCGGATCTGGCGAAGGTGGCCGGGGTATCCAAGATCACCGTTTCGCGGGCGCTGAGCGACAGCCCGTTGGTCAATCACGAGACGCGTGAGCGCGTGCAGCAGCTCGCCCACGAGTTGGGCTACAAGCTCAATGTCAGCGCGCGCAACCTGCGCCTGCGCCGCAGCCATACGGTGGCGGTGATCGTGGAGATGAAACCCTCACACGATCGCACCATGTTCGATCCCTATCCGCTCGTCTTGCTGGGCGGTATTTCCCAGGAGCTGACAGCGCACGGCTTTAGCGTGCTGCTGACCACCCGGCAGGGCGCCACCGCCGCGGCCGTGCAGGCGGCGGACGGGCTGATCCTGCTGGGCCAGGGCTCGCGCCAGGACGCCGTGCGCCGATTCGACAAGCTGGGCCTGCCGATGGTGGTGTGGGGTGCGCCGGGCGATGAGCATGTCGTGGTGGGCAGCGACAACCGCCAGGGCGGCAACGCGGTGGCGGAACACTTCATCCGTCTCGGACGCCGTCATCCCGTGTTCGTGGGCAACCCCAACCATCCGGAAATCTTCGAGCGCCTCACCGGTTTCGTGGATGCGCTGGCCGCCCACGGCATCAAGCCGCTGCTGATTCGGCGCGATGAATTCACCCTGGCCTCCGGCATGGACGCCATGCATTCGCTGATGGATCGCGGCGTGCCGTTCGACGCCGTGTTCGCGTGCAGTGACCTGCTGGCCATGGGTGCCATCCGTGCACTCAATCAGTTGGGGCGCGATGTGCCCGGTGATGTGTCTGTGGTGGGTTACGACGACATGCCGTTGGCTGCGAGTTTCCTGCCGCCGTTGAGTTCGGTACGACAGGACTGGCAGGAGGGCGGCACGCTGCTGGCGCGCAAGGTACTGGCGATGATCAACGACGAGCCCGAGCAATCGGAAACTTTGCCGGTCGAGTTGATTGTTCGCGAAACCTGACCTGCAGAGCGGTTCTTAGCCAGTCGCCGCCGTGTCGCCCGTCGCCTTGCCCATCCGCGCCGGTGTCAGCACCAGTCGGAAACAACTGCCACCACCGGCGACACGCACGTATTCCAACGATGCCTGATTCGCTTCGCTCATCTGGCGCGCCAGGTAGAGGCCCAGGCCCGTACCGTACTCATGCGTGGTGTAGAACGGCTCGAAAATCTGCGCCGCGACCTTCGGTGCGATGCCCGGGCCGCGATCGATCACTTCCAGAATCGGCACGCCGTGCTCGCCATGGCGCGCCACCACCATCACGCGGGCGGGTTCGCCCGGCATGCGGCCGTAGCGCAGGGCGTTCTGCACGAGGTTCCACACCACCTGCTGCAACTGTTGAGGGTCGGCCACGGCCGCCACCGGCGTACTGGCCTGGATCACGCGCAGGGAGTCTTCGCCCAGGTCGTTGCCCTGGCGGTACTCGTCCACAAACTGATTGGCCCAACTGCCCAGATCCAGCGTTTCCGGGCGCGAGCGCTCGCGCCGCGACAGTTGCAGGATGTTCTCGATGATCTCGTTCAAGCGCACGCAGTGGTTGTTGATGATCTCCACCATGCGCTGGTCGGTCGGTGGCAGGTCTTCCGACTCGGCCAGCAACTGGGCCGAGTAACGGATCGCGGCCAGCGGGTTGCGGATCTCATGCGCAATGGAAGCGGACAGGCGCCCGAGCGAGCTGAGTGTCAGCTCCTCGGCGCGGCGTGACACCAGCGAGGTGTCGTCCAGGAAGATCAGTACGTGCGAGTCGTCATTCGGCGCCAGTCGGCTGAAGCGAGGCACCACTTCGGGCACGCCGTCGGCCAATTGGGTGGCGGATTCGTCGAGCTTGCCGGAGGTTATCCAGTGGTACAGGCGGCGAGAGAGCTCCGATGCCACGCGGCCCAGATCGCGTTGGTCAGCAGCCGGGTTGCCCAGCAACATCCACGCCGATTCGTTCATCTGATGGATGCGGTTGGCGTCATCCACCAGCAACACGCCAGTCTTCATGCGGCGGATGATCAGCTCGTTGACCTGCGCCAGGTTGGCCAGGTCCACGCCGCGCTGTTCGGCTAGCGCCTCGCTGGCGCGGATCTGCCGGCTCAGCACGTAGCACAGTACCGTGATGGCGAAGTAGGCGAGGCCGAACAGGCTTGACTCGAGCAGCTCCCGGTCCATGCCGGCCTGCCCGTGTTGCACTTCGAGGACCGAATGGCCGATCACGCCCAGGGTGGCCAGTGCCGCGAAGAAACAGGACAGGCGCAGCGGCAGGATCAGCGCGCCGGCCGCCAGGTTCACCGCTAGCATCATGGCGATGCCGATGCGGGCGTCGTGCATGGTGATGATGGCCAGCACCGCCGCGATGATGTCCACCACCAGGGAGGCCGACACTGTCCAGCGGATCCATGGGGTGGCTCGCCGGGTCAGCGATAGTGTGCCGAGCGCGAACAACAGGAACAGCACCGCCACGCCCCGGGCCAGGCCGACATCGGCCAGTTTGGGCCAGCCGAGGGTGGTCGGGCTCAGGGCCAGGCCGGTGTAGACCAGGGCCTGGGCCAGGCGGAAACAATTGAGGAACAAAAGCTCATGGCGCGCCGCCTCAGGGGCTGGGCGGGCGGTGGGGTAGGCAGGCTGCACGGTGCTAGACACCTGGCGGGCTCTTGTTGGTCTGAGGGCAGTCTGAACCAGTATAGACGGGCCTTTCACAGTCTGTGGGAGACGGCCGTCAACCGGTGTCGGAATCCCCCTCTGGTGGCCGGCCCCTTTCCATCGGGGGCCGCTGCTGCGAAAATACCGGGCCGTATTGCGCGGTTTTCGTCATGTCGACAGGCCTGACGGCGGCGCACTGCATCCGGCAGCGCAGCTTTACTCCGCCGTCGTTCCCCTGACCGTCAGGCCCCCACAGCCCGACGGCCACCATGTTTCCCCGTACCCTCGAGGTATCCATGAATTTCCACGAGTACCAGGCCAAAGAATTGTTCGCGAAGTACGGCATTGCCGTGCCCCCGGGCAAGGTCGCCAACTCTCCCGATGCCGCTGTCGACGCCGCCAAGCACCTTGGTGGCACGCAGTGGATGGTCAAGGCACAGATTCACGCAGGCGGCCGCGGCAAGGCCGGCGGCGTCAAGTTCTGCAAGAGCCTCGACGACGTGCGCGCAGCTGCCAAGGGCATGCTGGGCACCAACATGGAAACCTACCAGTCTGCCGGCCGTGCGCTGCCGGTGAACCTGGTGCTGGTCACCGACGCGACCAACATCGCCAAGGAACTGTACCTGTCGATTCTGACGGACCGTGACAGCAAGTCCATCTCGTTCATCGCCTCCAAGCACGGCGGCGTGGACATCGAGCAGGTCGCCAAGGACACCCCGGAAGACATCCACACCATCGTGGTGGACTTCGTGGAAGGCCTGCAGCCGTACCAGTGCCGCGAGCTCGGCTTCGCCATGGACCTCAATGCGAAGCAGGTCGGCCAGCTGACCAAGATCATGCTGGGCCTGTACAAGCTGTTCAACGAGAAGGACCTGGCCCTGGTCGAGCTGAACCCGCTCGCCATTCTCGAAGACGGCAACCTCGCCGCCCTCGACGGCAAGGTCAACTCCGACGACAACGCCGAATTCCGTCACCCGGATCTGGCCGCCATGCGCGACCTGACCCAGGAAGACGCGGCTGAGGCCGCTGCCGTGCAGCACAACCTCAACTACGTGACGATGGACGGCACCATCGGCTGCATGGTCAACGGCGCAGGCCTGGCCATGGCCACCATGGACGTGATCCAGCTGGCAGGCGGCGAGCCGGCCAACTTCCTTGACGTCGGCGGCGGCGCCACCAAGGAACGCGTCACCGAGGCGTTCAAGCTCATCCTCTCCTCCGACAAGGTGAAGGCCATCCTGGTCAACATCTTCGGCGGCATCGTGCGTTGCGACCTGATCGCCGAAGGCATCATCGCGGCCGTGAAGGAAGTGGGTCTGAAGATCCCCGTTGTGGTTCGCCTGCAGGGCACCAACGTGGAGCTGGGCCGCGAACTGCTCGCCAACTCCGGCCTGGCGATCACGCCGGCCGACGATCTCAACGATGCGGCGCAGAAAGCCGTGGCTGCGGCCAAGGCCTGAGGAGCAACTGAACCATGAGCGTTCTCGTCAATAAGAACACCAAGGTCCTCGTGCAGGGCTTCACCGGCCAGCAGGGCACCTTCCACGCGCAGCAGGCGCTGGACTACGGCACCAAGGTTGTGGGTGGCGTGACTCCGGGCAAGGGCGGCACCGAGCACATCGGCCTGCCGGTCTTCAACAGCATGTCCGAAGCCGTCGATCAGACCGGCGCCGACGCGTCTGTCATCTTCGTGCCGCCGCCGTTCGCGGCCGACTCGATCCTCGAAGCCATCGACGCCGGCATCAAGGTCATCGTGGCCATCACCGAGGGCATCCCGGTGCTGGACATGCTGCGCGTGAAGAACGTGCTGGCACAGCATCCGGAAACCGTGCTGATCGGGCCGAACTGCCCCGGCATCATCACCCCGGGTGAGTGCAAGATCGGCATCATGCCGGGTCACATCCACATGCCGGGCAAGGTCGGTATCGTCTCGCGCTCCGGCACGCTGACGTACGAGTCGGTGTTCCAGACCACCAACGAAGGCCTGGGCCAGTCCACCGTGATCGGCATCGGCGGCGACCCGATCAACGGTCTGAGCTTCATCGACTGCCTGAAGATGTTCCAGGACGATCCGCAGACCGAAGGCATCATCATGGTCGGCGAAATCGGCGGCAGCGCTGAAGAAGACGCCGCCGAGTTCATCGGCGAATACGTCACCAAGCCGGTCGTGTCGTTCATCGCAGGTGCCTCGGCTCCTCCGGGCAAGCGCATGGGCCACGCTGGCGCCATCATCTCGGGCGGCAAGGGCACGGCAGCGGCGAAGTTCGCTGCGCTGGAGAAGGCCGGCGTCACCACGGTGAAGTCGCCGGCTGACCTCGGCAAGGCCCTCGCCGGTCTGATGAAGAAGTAATTCGGGTTTTTACAACCGATATGAAGAGGGCCGCAGCGATGCGGCCCTTTTTCTTTGCTTGGAAAAGTTGCGCTGCATGAGGATGTCCGCGTACCGCATTACCCGTCGCTTCTGTCATCGCGGCCACATGATCAGGCCGAGGAAGAAAGTGCCGGCCTTGCAGATTGATCTCATGGAAATGCACGGTTGATGCCTGGAAAATCTCTGTCTCCCTGATGGCTGCTGGTCTCGCGCGAGTTCGATGCGCGAGACATGGCCTTGCCTTTCGTTGGGACAAAGCAAATTCATTTGGAATTTCAGGCGTATGTTGCAAGGTTTTCGTTACTGGTTCCTGGCTCCAGCGTTCATGGTTGTGGGCCTCGTGTTTGCCTATATGGGCTATGTCCACGCGTCGCCTTTCTCGATGGCGAAACCGCGGATCCGCATAAGCACTTTTGGCCGGCAAAGACGAGCTGCAGTCGTGCTGTCCGTTTTCTTTGCTGATCACGCATGGCAAGCCGGACGGAGGCAATGACATGAAAACGCTGCGTGGAATTCTGATGGCTGGCCTCACCCTAACGGGGATGGCGTGGATGTCGGCAAGCGTTGCTACCGAGTTACCTGACAAGACGGCCGAGGGCTGGTATTGGAAACTTCAATCCGCGGGCAAAGCGAATTCGAGCAACGACTTTGAGGTCGCCGCCCGGCGCGGCGAACAACTCCTGGTGTGGGATGACGGCAAGCAGGCTCAATATGCCGACTATGTGATCTTGTTGGTGCCCGCTTCCTTCGAGCAGGTGCAGTCAGTCGTGCAGGCCGCATTGGCGCCGCTGGGAACATTCCGGAGCGATAGCGCAGGGTCAGTAGAGAATCTTTCAGCATCCTGGAAAAAACTATGGATGTCTCGGCATCCCGAACTGAAAGCTTCCGCAAGCGATGTCCTGGGGCAGATCACGTACGCTTCGTGGAGTGCGTACCAGGTCCGGAAGAGCGGCTTCGCCAACAGGCACACGAGCGAGCTCTACGTGGGTGTGGCGGATCGGACCATGGTGTTCGACCATCCTGCAACGATCGTCGTCCTGAGTCAGCGAGATACACGCCCCGATCCGGAATACAGCTTCTTCAAGCAGTGGCGCAGTGACATCGGTGAGCTTGGCATGGACTCGGGAGCAGCAGGAGATGGAACGACCTATGTCGACGTTGTTCCGGGTCCGGTATTTACTGCACTGCAGAATGCCTTGACTGCGCTTCAGGTTGACCTGGAGATCGCAGCCATGCCCAGCGCCTGGCTTCAGGGCGAAGACCGTTACCCGATGCTACTGCCGCTGGTTGGGACCATTCATCGCGAATACGAATGACCTGCTGCTGCGCATGGATCGCATGACCGTTAGCGATGCTCGCGAAGTCCCTTGGGTGCGGCATCTAGCAGGGTGTTCGTTACCGTCGACAACGTGGTCGGATAGCGGGTAGGCGTATTGCTTGCCCTTGCCTTGCCATGGTCCCAGGGGGTCTGCAGTGGCTTGACCGGGCGTGATCTCTGCAGCCGCTGACAAACGGTCACAGCGGCATGATGGGCGCGAAGCGCTTTCCTTCCGGGATCGTCGTGTTCTGAAGAGCCTAATTAGTGTTGCCGCAATCCACTATGCGCTGCTGTCATCAGCGCCTTAGTGACCAAGGCCAGCGTGTTTGAGCGGATCGACCAATGCTGCCAATACAGCGGCACGTCGAGCCATCGCTTCGGAGCAATCGCTTTGAGCGTACCTGCGGCGAAGTTCCTTTCCAGCATTGATTCGGGGGCCATCGCCCAGCCGAGTCCTAGTTCAGCGCCCTCCACGAAGGCCGTGGAGGAGGGCACGTAATGTCTGGGCGGTGCGAGCTTTGCCCGCGTGATGCTGTGCATGAAACGCCATTGCAGAGCGTCCTTACGATTGAATACCAACATGGGCGCTCTGCCGAGCGAGGCTGCGCTCACGCCGTCGGCGAAATAGCGGTCGACGAAGGTGGGTGAAGCGACGGGCAGGTAGCGCATCACGCCGAGCTTCCTCACGCTGCAGCCTTGCACCGCTTTCGATTCGGCCGTGATGGCGCCGAGCACCGAGCCGTCGCGCAGAAAGTTGCTGGAATGGTCTTGGTCTTCCACGCGGATGTCGAACAGCAGTTGGTGGCTATCGTGGAGTTGCGCCAGTGCAGCGAGGAACCAGGTGGCCAGCGAGTCGGCATTGACGCCGATGGCGACCGTGGTGGGGCCGCTGTCATCCGGACCGACGTGGAAGTCGTTCAACGTTTCCGCTTCCAGCAGCCGCATCTGCTGCACGGTACGCAGCAAACGTTCGCCTGCTTCCGTGGCCTCGCAGGGGGAGCGTCGCAGGATGAGGATCTGGCCGAGGCGATCTTCGAGCGCCTTAATGCGTTGCGAGATTGCCGAGGGTGTCAGCGAGAGGCGCTGCGCCGCGCTGTCGAAGCTGCCTTCATCAAGCACGGCAGCAAAGGCAGCGAGCTGGGGATTGAGCAGGCTCATGGGTGTCTCCCGCCGCGCGTGCGCGCGACACATTAGTAGAACTTAACCAGCTTTAGGATAATTAGTTTTACTGAATAAGACGTCCGCGCCAGAGTAGACGTCTTTTTCGAGGTCATCCCATGGATTTCACACCTTACCTGGCCGGCCTTGTCGCCGGGGCGGGCCTGATCATCGCGATCGGCGCGCAGAACGCGTTCGTGCTGCGGCAGGGCTTGCAGCGGCATTACATCGGCTCGGTGGTGGCCGTGTGCATTTTTGCGGACGTTGGCCTGATCCTGCTGGGCGTGGGCGGCATGGGGCTGATGGTGAAAGAGCAGCCGGGCTTGATGCAGTGGTTGCGCTATGCCGGTGCCGCATTTCTGGCGACGTATGGCCTGATGGCGTTGCGTCGCGCATGGCAGGGCGAGAGCGGGCTGCAGCCGGCGGGTGACGGCATGCTCAGCCGTGGCCGCGTCGTCGTCGCTTGCCTCGCTTTCACCTTGCTTAACCCGCACGTGTATCTGGATACCGTGGTGTTGCTTGGCAGTCTATCCACCCATTACGAAGGCGATGCACGCTGGATCTTTGCCGCTGGCGCGTCCACAGCAAGCGTGGCGTGGTTTCTGTCGCTGGGCTATGGCGCGCGCCTGCTGTTGCCGGTGCTCCGCAGCCCGTTGGCGTGGCGCGTGTTCGATGTGGCGATTGCCCTGTTCATGCTGACGCTGGCGGTGGTGGTGTTACGGCAACCCCTGGGCTAAGCCGGGCGTCGGATCGACAAGAACCGGTCATCATGCGAGCGTATGGTCTTGCTCACGTTTCCGGGGGGGAATTCGCATGGCAGCACCGTCGTATCCGCCGTTCCTGTATCCGCCAGGTTCACCGTTGATGCATCCGCCGCTGGCACTCACGCAGGCCCGCATGTATGGGTTCTGGGTGCCAGGCAATGCACATGCGCTGCAAGCCAGTGTCGACGCCACGCTCAACGCGGGCGGCGGCGGGCAGATGCCGTTCTTCGTGGTGTCGCCTTATGTGCTGATGACGTTTACGGACATCGCGCGGGCTTACAGCCTGTGGCCGGATGATTGGGCCAAGGGATGGGGGCGCGAGGTCGATATCGTGGCTTGGGTACTGGTCGCAGGCTTTCCGCCCGGGCAGGCGTTGCCCTCGTTCTATGCGTATCCGCTGCATATCTGGGTCGATGACTGCATGGCCTTGATCGTTGGGCGCGAGGTGTTCGGTTATCCGAAGTACCTGTGCAGCTACACCATGCCCGGGCCGAATGAGTCGCCGCTTTCGTTCACGCTGGCCGCCAAGGGTTTTCAGCCCTATGCCCCCGAGAGTGAGATGAGCGTGCATCCGCTGCTGGAGGTGACGGGCGAGGCGCTACTTGGTGGCGGGCGCCCCGTGGGTGACGTGCAGGGCTGGCGATGCGATCTGCTGGAAGGCCTCCATCAAGCGCCGGATTTCTGGTGCGGCGAATCTTCCTGGCGTGAATCGTTCGACCAATGGTTCATGCAGTTCCCGGCGATGCCGCAGATCTTCCTGAAGCAATTCCCCGATGCAGCGGGCGAGCGCGCGGTCTACCAAGCCATCGTGTCGGCCAACGCACAGGTGGACTCCATCCATGGGCTGTGGCTGCTGGGTCACGACTACAGCCTCAATCTGCATGACTTCGCGAGCTTTCCGCTTGCGCAGACGCTGGGCTGGTCGCTGGGCGCGCAGAAGGCATGGTTCGGCTATCGGATCGATTTCGATTTCCACGTCGAGCCCGGCGTGGAACTAGTGAATAACACCTAAGGCATGGAGGCACGCTGATGTCCACTCAACCACGTCGCATCGCCATCCTCGGTGGTGGCGTCGGCGCCATGACCGCTGCGTTCTGGCTGACCAACCGTGATGGTTGGCAGGACGACTATCAGATCGACGTCTATCAGATGGGCTGGCGGCTCGGCGGCAAGGGGGCCAGCGGCCGCAATGCGGACATCGCCGAGCGCATCGAGGAACACGGGCTGCATATCTGGTTCGGCTTTTACGACAACGCTTTTCAGTTGATGCGCGAGGCCTACGCGAAGCTCGATCGCCCGCTGGGTAGTCCGCTGCGTACATGGGACGAAGCGTTCAAGAAGCACCGACTGGTGTGCCTGACCGAAGCCATCGACGAAGCGTGGCGTGTCTGGTCCATCCTCACGCCGCTGATGCCGGGCGAGCCGGGTACGCCGCGTAGCGAGGCAAATGTCTCCTCGGCGCTGGGGAGCTTGCTGGATCAACTGAGCGACTGGGCTGGTGCGTGGAACGCGACGGCAGCGAAGCCGCTGGTGGTGGATAGCGTCGAGCCGCAAGCCATCGCCATTGGTGTCTCGTCGAATGCGTTGTCTGATGCCCCCACGATCCTCGCGCGGGCTCGTGAGGTCGCACACACTGGGGCGCTGGTCGGCCTCGACAGTCCGGCGCAGACGGTGCTGTCGCTGCTGCAACGGTTGCAGACCGCGTTGCATGAGATAGGTGCGTGGTTGCAAGCGGCTGGATTGTGGCCTGATGAGGTGCGACGCCTTTACCTGTGCATGGATCTGGCACTCGCCGCCGCCATCGGTATGGTCGCCGACGATGTCGTGGGCAAGGGTTTCGAGGTCATCAACAACGTCGACTTTTGCGCATGGCTGCTCTCGCATGGCGCGCAACCGGCCAGTGTGGACAGCGCGCCCGTGCGCGGTTTCTACGACCTGATCTTTGCCTATCGGGACGGTGACCCGGCGCGGCCGGAGATCGAGGCGGGCACCATGCTGCGCGGCATGCTGAAGGTGGGCCTCGGTTACCGTGGCGCCATCATGTACAAAATGCAGGCGGGCATGGGCGACGTTGTTTTCGCTCCCCTGCACGAATTGCTGGAACGGCGCGGTGTGCGTTTCCACTACTTCCACAAGTTGCTCGCGCTGCAGCCGGACGCAAGTGGCGCCGCCGTGCAGGAAATGGCGTTGCAGGAGCAGGCCGCCCTGCATGGTGGCCGCACCGTCTATGAGCCACTCAGGGACGTAAAGGGATTGCCGTGCTGGCCGTCTGAACCGCGTTACGAGCAGTTGGATCCGGAACAGGCCGATGCGCTCAAGCGCTACCGCGTCAACCTGGAGTGTCATTGGTCGGATTGGCCGCAGCACTATGAGGCACTGTTCCATCGGCCGCTGCCGATGAAGACGTTGCTACGGGGCGTGGACTTCGATGACATCGTGTTTGGTCTTTCGGTAGCCAGCCTGCCCGTGGTGGCGCCTGCGCTGCTCGAGCGCAGTTCTGCGTTGCATCAATGCAGTGACCACGTAGCGGCGGTAGCAACGCAGGCGTATCAGGTATGGACCCGCCGTAGTCTGCAGGACATGGGCTGGAGCTGCGCCGTGGCGGATGGCGAAGAGCCCGTGCTGTCGGGATTCACTGAGCCGTTCGACACCTGGGCGTCGATGGATCAGCTGCTATGCCGGGAAACATGGCCGCCGGGTCAGGAGCCGCTCAACGTCTCGTACTTCTGCAACGCCTTTGCGGTGAGCGACTATCCACCGAGCAGCGACCATGGCTTTCCTGCGCGGTGCGCCGACGTGGTGAAAGCATCGGCGATCCAACAGCTCAATCAGGATATCCGTGTGCTGTGGACGAACGTCAGCGTGCAGGGTTTTGATTGGACGTGGCTGGTCGATGCCGAGGGAGGCGAGGGCGCAGTGCGCTTTGATAGCCAGTACTGGCGCGCGAATGTCGATCCGTCCGAACGCTACGTGCAGTCACTGGTCGGGACCACGGCGTTTCGCCTGCATGCGGATGAAAGCGGCTTTACCAATTTGTTCCTCGCGGGCGATTGGCTGAAGACGGGGTTGGACGCGGGCTGCGTGGAGGCGGCTGTCATGGGTGGCATGCAGGCGAGTCGCGCGATCAGTGGCTGGCCGACATCGATTCAGGGCGAGCACGGCTGGTAAGCGCCGCCGGGGCCCTGGCGACCTTCGCGTTGTCAGGTCTCCGTTTCCACCTGCGTTTCGCGATCGCTGGCGGGCGGTGTGCGGCGACCTGATTTGTGTTCGTACATGATGCGATCCGCCTCGCGCACGAGTTCGGCGAAATCGCCGCTGTCCAGCGTCTGCCCGGTGGGCGCGCCGCATACACCGAAACTCAGGCCGGCGCCCTGGAAACCGTAGGCCTGTAGTTGCTGGTCGAGTTTCCCCAGTGCCCGCGTGAGTCGGTGCAGGCTCAGTTCGTCGCCGAAGGCGATGACCGCGAATTCGTCGCCGCCAAGGCGATACGCATGGCCCTGGCAGGGCAATCGGCTCAGCCCGCGGCCTGCCGCCTGCAGCAACGCATCGCCGCGCTCGTGGCCTTCGTTGTCGTTGATCTGCTTGAGGCCGTCCAGGTCGATCATGGCGACCTGCCACGCACCCTCCACGATAGGTGCAGGGGCGTGCTGGTGGCGGGTGATTTCTTCGATCTTCATGTTGAAGGCAAGACGGTTGCCGAGGCCGGTCAAGGTGTCCGTGGATGCCCGTGCGATGGCGTCGAGCATGCCCTGGCGGAACCGTTCGCGCGCCGCCTGCACTAGCTTCATGTGGTCGGCGAGCGCAAAGGCGAGCAGCATTGCTTCAGCGCTGTTGCCCATCAAGGTAAGCAGGTCGGCGTTGTCCAGCGGACTGGGCATCAGGCCGAAATTGACCGGCAGGATGATGGCGCCAGGAACGAGCACGCACACATAGGCAAGCACAAAAAAGCGCGCCTGACGGACGCCGCTGAGCAACGCCCAGATGCTCACGCTGACGGAGAACAGCACCACGGAAGTGACCGCAATGGTGGCGATCAGGAACGACAGTGACGGCATCAGCAACGCCATCGGCACGGCCGGCGCGCAGGCGATGGCAATGCCATAGCCGATGCGCGCAGCAAGCGGCGCGTGGCGCTTGAGTTCGAGGAAACGGATGGTGAAGGGCGCATGCACCAGCGGCACCAGGATGAACCACAGCGTGAAATTCAGCGTGCCACCACCGATGCCCAACCAGTCATCCGGCAGGCCGAAGAACGAGGCCCAGCCGGCCAGCAGGATCAGCGACTGGCAGCCGTACAGCGTGTAACTCAGCACGCGCGTCCACAGGCCGACGAACAGAATGAACAGACCCAGCCCGCCGAGTACACCCAGCGCCATCAGCATCAGTGCGGATTCGTTGGTAAGCCGGCGACGATGAGCATCGCGCGTCTGCAGGTCGATGCGCGGGAGCGCGGTGAAAAAGGGTGTGGAGACGCGGATCACCACGGCATAGCGATGTCCCGGGCGGAGCGCCACAGGTACCGTGCCGCGCAGCATGAAATTGGTATCGATGCCGCGCCCGGCCTCCAGCCGCTGCCGCGAGCCGTCATCACCGAGAATCAGCAAACTGGCGCGCTGGTAGTAAGTGTTGCCGAAGGTCACGACCCAGTTGGGCGCGTCATCAGGCGTTTGCAGTGGTGCGACCAACCAGTAGTCGCCACCGAGCATGCTTACCGAGCCTAGTTGCTGGCGCGCAGCGAGCCACGCGGGAAGCTCGCCGTAGTCATGCGGGGGCAGGTCGCCGGAAATGGCGCGATAGGTCGTGACTGGCGGTTCCAGCGGCGGCTGGCCGAACAGGGACCAAGGCTGGGCAGCGTGTGCAACGGGAGTGCAGGCGCATACCAGCAGGAGCAGCGCGACCCACCGCCACGCACCCGCGCGCAGGCGCACGGCAAAGGCTGCCCCAATGGATCGCGAACGACGCAACGCTGTCCCCTGTCAGTTTGCGTCCGAGAATCGTAGCACCGCCCCGGAGCAACAAAGTGAAGGCCCGCTGGGGCTTCCGGCGGGTGCCCCGGGACGGTGCTCGGGTACAATTTCAGGCCCCAGGCAACGGATTCCGATGGCATGTCTTCCCTACGCTTCGCGCTTGCTCAGTTCGACTTCCCGGTAGGCGCGGTTGCGGCCAATGCGGCCAAGGTGGGCGACCTGCTGGCGCAGGCGCGCGATGGCGGCGCGGCGCTCGTGGCGTTCCCCGAATTGACCCTGAGCGGTTATCCGCCGGAAGACCTCTTGCTGCGACCGAGTTTCCTCGTCGCATGCCAGTGTGAGCTCAATGCGCTCGCGGGCGCCACCAACGGTGTGGCCGCGCTGGTGGGGCATCCGCACAGCGAAGGCGAGGTGTACAACGCAGCCAGCCTGCTGCGTGGCGGTGCCATCGAGCTGACCACGCACAAGCAGGCATTGCCTAACTACGGCGTGTTCGATGACAAGCGCTATTTCCGCCCGGGTAGCGACAGTGCCGTGGCGATGATCGACGGCGTGCGCGTGGGCATGATGATCTGCGAAGACATCTGGGAGCCCGAGCCCGCCGCCAAGGCAGCCGCTGCTGGCGCCGAGCTGATCGTGGTGATCAATGCCTCGCCGTGGGATGACGCCAAGCAGTCCTCGCGCGAGGAAGTGCTGACTGCCCGTGCCTTGGAAACCGGCTGTGCCATCGCCTACGTCAACATGGTCGGTGGGCAGGACGAAGTGGTGTACGACGGCGGCTCCATGCTGGTAAACGCCGACGGTACCGTCGCTGCGCGCGCGCCGCGATTCGTCGACGCCATGCTCTGGGCCGAGTTCGATAGCGAAACGCGCACGTTGCTCGCGGACAACTGGCCGACGGTGCCCGACGCGTCCAATGAGGCGACCTTGTATGCGGCTTTGGTGCGCGGCATCCGTGATTACATCGACAAGAATGGTTTTTCTGGCGTGCTGCTGGGGCTGTCCGGTGGCATCGATTCGGCGCTGACGCTGGCGCTGGCCGTCGATGCGCTTGGCGCAGATCGCGTCACTGCTGTGATGATGCCCACGCGCTACACCTCCCAGCTGTCGCTGGACGGCGCGCGTGCGCAGGCCGAGCAGTTGGGCGTGGACTATCACATCATCAACATCGAACCGATGGTGGATGCCTTCCTCGATGCGTTAGCTCCCGCCTTTGCGGGCAAGCCAGCCGACACCACGGAGGAAAACCTGCAGTCGCGCACGCGTGGTGTGACCCTGATGGCCTTGTCCAACAAACATGGCCGCCTGCTGTTGGCCACGGGCAACAAGAGCGAGATGGCGGTGGGTTACGCCACGCTCTACGGCGATATGTGCGGTGCCTATGCACCACTGAAGGACGTCTACAAGACCGTCGTCTACCGCTTGTCGCGCTGGCGCAACGAACATGCGGCGCGCGTAGGTGAGCCGGAGGCGATTCCATCCGCGGTGATCGAACGACCGCCGTCGGCGGAGCTGCGCGACAACCAGACCGACCAGGATTCGCTGCCTCCCTATGACGAGCTCGACGCCATCCTGGCGCGCTTTATCGAGGGCGAGCAGTCGCAGGCGGAAATCGCTGCGCAGGGCTTCCATGCGGATACCGTGCGTCGTGTGGTGCGCCTGGTGCTGCTCAACGAGTTCAAGCGCCGGCAGTCTGCACCGGGGCCGCGCGTGACCACGCGTGCGTTCGGACGCGAGCGGCGGTATCCGATTACGTCCGGCTGGAAGTAACCAGCGGCGCTTTTGTAGGGGCACAAACAAAAAAGCCGGTGCTTGCGCACCGGCTTTTTTTTATACCGCTCGGAAACCCGGGCGTTGGATCAATGGTGACCCGAGAACGGAATAGCCTTGCGCAGCAGGGACGGCGCATGGGGCCACTTCGGATCCTTCAGGTACGGGTGATCCGGGTAGTTCATGGCCAGCACCTGGCGCGTCTGGTCGGCGAGGTTCTTCTGGTCCATGCCGATGTAGCTGCGGGTCAGGATGGCCAGCGCGTCGCCGGTCTGCGGTGCCTGCTGGTAGTGCTCGATGACGTACTGAGCACGATCGGCCGAGGCCACGTAGGCCTTGTTGCGCAGGTAGTACTCGGCCACGTTGATCTCGAACTGCGCCAATACGTTGCGCAGATAGATCATGCGCTGGCGCGCATCGGCGGTGTACGCGCTGTCCGGGAAGCGACGCGACAGCTCCGAGAAATCGTCGAACGACTTCAGGTTGTAGCCTTGGTCACGACGCGATTGGGCCTGGTCGCCACGCTGCAGCAGACGCTCCATGGCGCCGCCGGTGCGATCAAAATTGATCAGACCGCGCAAGTAATAGGCATAATCCACATGCTTTTGGGTCGGATACGTCTTGATGAAGCGATTGATCGTGGAATAGGCGTCGTCCGGCTGGTTGTCCTTGTACTGCGAATAGGCCAAGTCGAGCTGGGCCTGCTCGTTGTAGTTACCGGACGGGAAACGAGCGATCAGTCGCTGGTACGCTTTGGCGGCTGCCGAATAATCGGCGTGCTCCATCGAGTCGTGCGCCTTCGCATACAGCTTGTCTACCGGCAGCGTATCGTTGGTCTCCCTCTTGTGGTGGAACATCGAGCAAGCGTTCATCGAAAGAGCGATGGCGAGCACGACAAAGACTTTGAAAGCCTGCAGCTTAGTTACGCGCATGAGAAGGGTTCAGATGTTTGAGCGAAAAGGGATGATAGCCGAAACCACCGGGTGCCCGGGGAGCCGGTCATGACGACGATCCGTCACGACGCCACGGTACCCCTGTCGGCCGCGGGTCGGAGGTTCGACCAAGCGTTGGCCGAGATGTTCCCGGACTATTCCAGATCACGCCTTACCGCGTGGATCAAGGCCGGTGCGGTGACGCTGGACGGTGCGCTCGCGCCGCCCCGGCAGTTGCTGCGTGGCGGGGAAAAAGTCCTGTTGGAAGCGGAACTTGAGACCGAAGTGGAGCTGGAGCCGGAGGCCATTGCCCTGGACATCGTCCACGAGGATCCGCACCTGCTGGTGGTGAACAAGCCGGCCGGGCTGGTGGTACATCCTGGCGCAGGAAATAGCGCCGGCACGATGCTGAACGCCCTGCTGCACCACAATTCGGAGCTGGCCCTGCTGCCCCGCGGCGGCATCGTCCACCGCCTGGACAAGGACACCTCGGGCTTGATGGTGGTGGCTAAGACCCTGCCGGCCCATACGGCGCTGGTGGACATGCTGTCCCGGCACGATGTGGAGCGGCAGTACGAGGCCGTGGTGCTGGGCACCCTGGTAGCCGGTGGCACGGTGGATGCCCCCATCGGTCGCCATATGGGCGACCGCCTGCGCCAAGCCGTGCGTGACGAGGAAGACGGCAAGCATGCGGTGACCCATTACCGCTTGCGCGAGCGCTTCCGGGCCCACAGCCTGATCCAGTGCAGCCTGGAAACCGGCCGTACCCATCAGATCCGCGTCCATATGGCCCATATCAACCATCCGCTGGTGGGCGATCCGCTGTACGGCGGCGGGTTGAAGCTGCCCAAGCGGGCCACCCCTGAGCTGGTAGCCGCTTTGCGCGGCTTCCGCCGGCAGGCGCTGCATGCGGAGCGGTTGGCTTTCGAGCACCCGGTGACGCATGAGCCGATGTCCTTCAGTGTCGAGCGCCCAGCCGACCTGCAGGTCCTGATTGACGCCCTGCGTGTCGATACTGCCCAGGCGGATCCGGACGATTGGTCGTGAGCCCAGACGGGGCCTGGATCATCCCGGACTGGCCAGCGCCCGCTGGTGTTCGGGCAGCGGTCAGTACCCGCCAGGGCCCCGGTGTTTCGACGGGCCCTTGGGGGCGCTTCAATCTGGGCGCTCGTTGCGGCGATGTCCCCGAGGCGGTCGCCGCCAACCGGACCGCCGTGCGGTCGGCCTTGGGTCTGGGCCGCGATCCCCGCTGGCTGCAGCAGGTCCACGGCGTTGACGTCGCAGATGTGGACCGACTGGCCGACGCGCAGGAGCCACGCGCCGACGCCGCGGTCACCGATCAGGCCGATCAGCCTTTGGCCATCCTGACCGCTGATTGCCTGCCGGTGTTGTTCTGCACCGCGGATGGTCAGAGCGTTGCCGCCGCCCATGCGGGCTGGCGGGGGCTGCAGGCCGGCGTGCTGGAGGCGACGGTGAATGCGTTGAAGGTGCCGCCCGCGCAGGTCATGGCGTGGCTGGGTCCTTGTATCGGCAAGGCCAGCTACGAGGTGGGTGGCGAGGTGCGTGACGCCTTCATGGCACTCGACGTCGACGCTGGCGAGGGTTTCGAGCCCACGCGTCCGGGGCATTGGTTGTGCGATCTCGCCTGGCTGGCACGGCGTCGACTGCAGGTCGCAGGTGTCCCCGCCATCTACGGTGGCGGCTTTGATACGCGCACCGACGACCGGTTCTATTCCTATCGCCGCGATGGCGCCCAGAGCGGGCGGTTCGCCAGTTTGATCTGGCGATAGGGCTGTCTTAGAGCCGCTAATAAAACGTAGCGCCCGCCTGACGGCCGCGCAGTAGTTTTATTAGTGGCTCTTATCCCGCGAGGCGCCGTAGGAACGCATTACGCCACGCCGTGACGTCCTGCTTCTCAAGTACGTCCATCATGCGGCGCCAACGGCGTCGGCGTTCCTGCAGCGGCATTTCAAGCGCAACGCCCAGTGCCTCGGCTAGCTCTTCGGTATCGGCGGGGTTTACCAACAAGGCATCGCGCAGCTCCTCCGCGGCGCCGGCGAAACGTGAGAGCACTAGCACGCCAGGATCTTCCGGGTCCTGGCTGGCGACATATTCCTTCGCCACCAGGTTCATGCCGTCGCGTAACGGCGTCACCAGCCCCACGCGGGCGCTGCGGTAGTAGCCGCTGAGCAGGCTGTGTGGGAATGAGTTGTTGACGTAGCGGATCGGCACCCAATCCGGCGCGGCATACATGCCGTTGATGTGGCCGGCCATGCGTTCGAGCTCGCGGCGGATCTGGCGATACTCCGGCACGCCGCCGCGGGAGGGCGGGGCGATCTGTAGAAAGGTGACTTTGCGATGCAGTTGCGGCGAGCGTTCCAGTAGCCGCGCGTAGGCGTGGAAGCGCTCGGGCAGGCCCTTGGAGTAGTCCAGGCGATCGACGCCGATGATCAGCGCGCGGCCTTCCAGGCTTTGCCTCAGGTCGTGGATTTCCTCGTGCTCGTCGGCGTGGCTGGCAGCCTTGGCGACTTCGGCGGTGTCGATGCCGATGGCGAATGCCTCGGCGCGGAATAGCCGCCCCTCCGGCGTGCGGATGCGTCCATCGCGGCGCATGCTGGCGCCCACCTCGTGCAGAAAGTATTCCTCCAATGCACGCCGGTCGCGCGGTGTGTGCAGGCCGACGAGGTCGTAGCTCGCCAGCGTTTCCAGCAATTCCATATGGTGCGGCAATGCAATCAGCAGGCCGGCGGCTGGAAGCGGTGTGTGCAGGAAGAAGCCGATGCGGTTGCGTACACCGCGCTCGCGCAGCATCGCGGCGAGCGGGATCAGGTGGTAGTCATTGATCCAGACCAGGTCGCTCGGTCGGATCAATGGCATCAGCCGTTCGGCGAACAGATTGTTGACACGCAGATAGCCGGCCAGATGCTTGCGGTCGTAGTCCACCAGATCGGGTCGGTAGTGCAGCAGCGGCCATAGTGTGCGGTTGGCGAAGCCGTCGTAGAAGTCGTCGTGGTCGGCGCGGGAAAGGTCGATGGTCGCGTACTCCACCGGGCCATCCCTTTGTTTGTGCACCTCTTCAGCGGTCTGGCGGGCGATCTTGCCGCTCCAGCCAAACCACAATCCTCCGCGTTCCTGCAGAGCTGCTCGCATGGCGGAGGCGAGTCCTCCGGTGGCGGTCTGGTCGGGCAGTGCCACACGGTTGGAAACCACGATCAGTCGTTCCTGACCGCTGTTTCCTTTTCCAGCCATCCTCACAGTGCGTCCTCCCAGCGCCGCGACAGGCGCATGGCGGCCTGGATCAGGCCCACCATCGAATAGGTTTGCGGGAAATTGCCCCAGTGCTCGCCGTTGGCCGGTGCGATGTCTTCCGACAGCAGGCCTAGCGAGTTTCGTTGCGAAAGCATGTGTTCGAACATGACGCGGGCGCGCTCCTTGCGACCCGTGGCGGCGAGCGCCTCGATGTACCAGAACGTGCAGATGTTGAAGCTGGTCTCCGGCGCGCCAAAGTCGTCCGGCGCGATATAGCGGAACAGGTAGTCGCCGCGCCCCAGCGCCTCGCCGATGGCGTCCACGGTGGCGATAAAGCGTGGGTCCATCGCATCGATGAAGCCGATGTCGGCCAGTAGCAACAGACTCGCGTCCAGGTGCTCCCCGTCGTAGGCGTCGACAAAGGTGCCGAGCTTGGCGTTCCACGTCCGTGCTTCGATTCGGGCATGCAGCGCCACTGCCTCGTCGTGCCAGTGACGGGCACGCTCATCCAGGCCGAGCTCCGTGGCGATGTGCGCCAGGCGATCGCACGCGGCCCAGCACATGGCGGCGGAATAGGTGTGCACGGCTGAACGGCCGCGGTACTCCCACAATCCCGCGTCGGGCGTTTCGGCCACGCGCAGCGCCATTTCGCCCATGCGCTCCAGTCGGCGGAAGGTGAGCTCGTCGCCGGGGTGTTCCAGGCGGCGGTCGAAGAACACCTGAGACGAAGCGAGTACCACTGAACCGTAAACGTCGTTCTGGCGTTGGCGCCACGCGTCGTTGCCCACGCGCACCGGCCCCATGCCGCGATAGCCGGCCAGGCTGTCGACCTGGGTTTCCGGCAGTTCGTGCTCGAAGGTGATACCGAACACGGGGCCGATTTCGTTGTCGCCGTCGGAGGCGACCAGGTTGAACACGTAGCGGATGTACTCCTCCATGCTGCGGGTCGCACCCAGCCGGTTGAGTGCACGCACGGTGAAGGCGGCGTCGCGGAGCCAGCAGTAGCGGTAGTCCCAGTTGCGCCCGGAGCCTGCCGACTCGGGGATGGAGGTGGTGAGCGCGGCGACGATGGCGCCGGTCGCTTCGTACTGGCATAGCTTCAGCGTGATGGCGGCGCGGATGATCGGCTCCTGCCATTCGTAGGGCACTGAAAGGTTGCGCACCCACTCGCGCCAGTAAGCCAGCGTGCGTTCCAGCGTGTGGTGGATGAAATCCGCCGGGCTGTGCGTGAGGGTTTCGTCGGGGCCGAAGACGAAATGCGCCGGCTTTTCCAGGAAGAATGGCAGCCCGCGTTCGATCATGATGGACGCCACATCGCTGGTGAGCCGCTGTACGACTCCATCGAGCAGGAAGCGGATGTGGTTGCTGCCGGATGTTGTCTGCGGCTCATCACTGCCGTACTTGCAGAGCGGTCGCAGCAGCACGCGGATACGCGGCGAACCGCCGATAGGCCTTACGCGGCGCGCCAATAGCACGGGATGGTAGAAGCGCCCGCGCGAACGAAAACGGGGCATGTAATCCACAATCTCCACACCCGCACCATGTTGGTCGTACAGGCGTGTCACCAGTACGGCGGTGTTGGGCATGTAGTGTTGCTCCGAGCGGTCGAAATCTTCCAGCTCGATCGTCCAGTCGCCACCTTCACGTTGTGGCGACAACAGCGCGCAGAAGCTCGCGTCGCCGTCGAAGCGCGGCAGGCAACACCAGACGATGCGACCGCGCCCGTCGATTAGCGCGGCAACGCTGCCGTTGCCGATGACACCCAGTTCCAGACTGGACAGGGTGTCAGTGCTTTCCTCCTGAGGAGTGGGCATGTGAGAGTGCTCCATGCTTGAGCGCGTGCAGCACGCGGAAGAGCCAGGCCCGCGCAGCAGCGGGGTCCGACAGGGAATAGCGGGCAAGGCTCGGTTCGCGGGAACCCACACGAATGCTCAGCCCGCCCTCGAGATTGGCCATGGCAAAACCGTGTTCATCCGTCAGGTCGTCGCCGACATACACGGGCTGGCGCTCGCGGAACGGCCACGCAGACATCAGGGCGGCGACGGCCGAACCCTTGTCCATGCCTTCAGGCTTCAGTTCGATCACCATGTTGCCCGGCTGCATTTCATAACCGGCCAACGACGGCAGCACGCCTTGCACCTGTTCACGCAGACGTTCGAACAACTGCGGCGACGTGCGGCAATGCAGGGCGACCGCCATGCCCTTGTCTTCCATCATGACGCCGGGCAGCGCAGCGGCAACGGTGCCGGCGATGTCCCGCACCAACGAGCGACGGCTGGCGCCAATGTGCACGCCGCGATAGCGACCGTCGGCGCCGCGAAGTTCCAGGCCATGCAAGCCGGCCATGGCCCAGGGCGGATGGCCAAACAGATCGTCCAGATCGTCCAGGCTGCGACCGCTCACCAAGGCCAGCGCGCCGTCGAGCGCGCCGTAGAGGTCTTCGATGAGTTCGCGCAGGCGCGAATGCACGCAGACCTGGTCGGGATGGTCGACAAAGTCGAGCAGCGTACCGTCGACATCGAGAAACAATGCCCAGCGATCATCCACGCCAGGCACGGGCGGAGCCGGAAGGGGCAGTTGGGCGGACATGGCGGCTAAGGGCACGAGGGATGGCACGTGCAGCAGCCTATCAAGGCGAATGTGAAGGCAAGCTATGGATGTGCCCAACAACGACTGAAGAAACGACGTACACCTGACGTTGACGCGGCTTGAATCATGCGCGGGCGAGCCGCATGTCTTTGCCCAGTGGCGGCGGGGCCGCCAGATCCTATTGATCGAGGGGAAAACCCATGAGGATGGACAAACTCACGTCGCGTTTTCAGCAGGCGTTGGCCGACGCCCAATCGCTTGCTGTCGGACGCGACAACAACATGCTTGAACCGGTGCATGTCATGGCCGCATTGCTCGACCAGCAAGGCGGTTCAACGGCACCGTTGCTGACGCAGGCGCACGTCAACGTGCCAGCGCTACGCCAGCGCGTGAACGAAATGGTGGATCGCCTGCCGCGCGTCAGCGGGCAGGAGGGCAACGTGCACGTCGGCAACGAGCTGACGCGTTTGCTCAACCTTACCGACAAGTTGGCGCAGCAGCGGGGCGACCAGTTTATTGCCAGTGAACTGTTCGTGTTGGCGGCGGTGGAAGATAAGGGTGAGCTGGGCGCGGCGCTCAAGGCCGCTGGCGCGACCAAGACAAACGTCGAGGCCGCCATCGAGAAGATTCGAGGTGGCGAAAAAGTGCAGAGCGAAAACGCCGAAGACCAGCGTCAGGCGCTGGAGAAATATTGTGTTGACCTGACCGCGCGCGCGGAGAGCGGCAAGCTCGATCCGGTGATTGGTCGCGACGAGGAAATCCGCCGCACGATTCAGGTGCTGCAGCGTCGCACCAAGAACAACCCCGTGCTGATCGGCGAGCCGGGCGTGGGCAAGACAGCGATTGTCGAAGGCCTGGCACAGCGCATCATCAAGGGCGAGGTACCCGAAGGCCTGCGTGACCGCCGCGTGCTCGCACTCGATATGGGCGCGCTGATCGCTGGCGCCAAGTTCCGTGGTGAATTCGAGGAACGCCTCAAGGCGGTGCTCAACGATCTGTCCAAGAGCGAAGGCCAGATCATCCTGTTCATCGACGAGCTGCACACCATGGTTGGTGCGGGTAAGGCCGATGGTGCGATGGATGCAGGCAACATGCTCAAGCCTGCGCTCGCGCGTGGTGAACTGCATTGCATTGGCGCCACCACGCTCGACGAATACCGCAAGTACATCGAGAAGGACGCCGCGCTGGAACGCCGCTTCCAGAAGGTCTACGTGGGCGAGCCCAGCGTGGAGGACACCATCGCCATTCTGCGCGGCTTGAAGGAGCGCTACGCGGTGCACCACGGCGTGGAGATCACCGACCCCGCCATCGTTGCCGCGGCCACGCTGTCCAATCGTTACATCCCGGATCGCCAGCTGCCGGACAAGGCCATCGACCTGATGGACGAGGCGGCGTCACGCATCCGCATGGAGATCGATTCCAAACCGGAAGAGCTAGACCGTCTGGAGCGTCGTCTGATCCAGCTGAAGATCCAGCGTGAAATGCTGAAGAAGGAAACCGACGACGCGTCGAAGAAGCGCCTTGCCGATCTCGATACGGACATCCAGAAGCTGGAGCGGGAGTTCTCCGACCTCAACGAGATCTGGAAGTCCGAAAAGGCTGCGCTGCAGGGCGCGACTAAGGTAAAGGAGCAGATCGAGGCCGCTCGCGTGGAGCTGGAATCCGCGCAGCGTCACCAGGACTACGCCAAGATGAGTGAGATCCAGTACGGCAAGCTGCCGGAACTGGAGAAGCAGCTCGCGGCCGCGCAGGCCGCGGAGAAGCAGGACTTCAAACTCGTGCAGGATCGCGTCACCGAGGAAGAAATCGCCGAGGTGGTGTCGCGCTGGACAGGCATTCCCGTCAACAAGATGCTGGAAGGCGAGCGCGACAAGCTGCTGCACATGGAAGACGCGCTACACAAGCGCGTGGTCGGTCAGGACGAAGCGGTGCGTGCGGTGTCCGATGCAATCCGTCGTGCGCGTGCGGGCCTGTCCGATCCCAATCGTCCCAACGGCTCGTTCCTGTTCCTTGGCCCCACCGGCGTGGGTAAGACGGAGCTATGCAAGGCGCTCGCCGAATTCATGTTCGACACGCAGGATGCGATGGTGCGCATCGATATGAGCGAGTTCATGGAGAAGCACTCCGTGAGCCGCCTGATCGGCGCACCTCCGGGCTACGTGGGTTACGAGGAGGGCGGCTACCTCACCGAGGCGGTGCGTCGCCGTCCGTACAGCGTGATCTTGCTGGACGAGGTGGAGAAGGCGCACCCGGACGTATTCAATATCCTGCTGCAAGTGCTCGACGACGGCCGGCTTACCGACGGCCAGGGTCGCACGGTGGACTTCCGCAACACCGTGATCGTGATGACCTCGAACCTTGGCTCGCAGATGATCCAGGAGCACTCGGGTGATTCGGAAGCCGATTATCTGCAGATGAAGGCGGCGGTGTTGGGCGTGGTGCAAGCGCACTTCCGTCCGGAGTTCATCAACCGCCTTGACGAACTGGTGGTGTTCCGCCCGCTGGAGAAGAAACAGATCCGCAAGATCGCCCTGATCCAGCTTACCTACCTGGAGAAGCGCTTGGCTGAGCGCGAGCTGCGCATGGAGATCAGCGAGAAGGCGCTGGACGTGCTGGCCAATGTGGGCTTCGACCCTGTGTACGGTGCGCGTCCGTTGAAGCGGGCGATCCAGCAGCAGTTGGAGAATCCGCTGGCGAGGGAGATTCTGGAAGGGAAGTTTGTTGCTGGTGCGACGATTGTGGTGGATGCGGAGCAGGGGCATTTGACGTTCCGCAAGCAGTAACGTTGGGGTTTAGACGTGGCGCCCGTTCTGTGGAAGCAGGGCGGGCGTTTTCTTTTGGTGGACAGGTTTCGGACTGGCGGGGTTTGGCTCCCTCTCCATTTTGGGGAGAGGGTTGGGGTGAGGGGCCAATCTAGCCTCACTTCTTCAACTGGGCCGTCACCCCGGCGCACCCCACAAAAGGGGGCAAGGACCGGGATCCTGGGCCTCGGTGTTTGATTGTCGCGTGGCGGCGACCTGGCCGCCTACGCGGCGGGCGTTTCGACCTTCTGCCGAAGGCCGAGTCACTTTTCTTTGCTTGCCCAAAGAAAAGTAACCCAAAGAAAGGGCCCCCCGGATGAGTCACCTATCGGGCTAAAGCCCGATAGGTACGCGGTCGGGTTCCGGGCTTTTCGACGGGGCTCCTGCCCCGGCGAAAAGGAATCGGCATCCATGCCGATTCCCCTGCGGGCCTTCTCTCCACCCGCCCGCCGCCTCATACGGGGCCCTGGTAGATCAAAAGCAGCAAGCGCACGGCTCGTGCAGCTGCGCAGCACATCGCGTCGCTCCTGCCAAGCGCACAAAGTCAAAGCAGAACAGAAAAGCCATGCCGGTTCGCATCGGGCTCCCCACACCGATCGGGAAACGGAGCACGCGCTTTATCTAGCTCCAGCGATTGGAACGCGAAACCCGCTTCAAGTCCTCTCCGCACCAGCGCGATGTGCAGCGCAGCTGCACGAGCCGTCTGCCTTTGCTCTTGACCTTCGGGCCCCTGTGCGGCGGTGAGGGGTGGACGATCAGGCCCGCAGGGGAATCGGCAGGGATGCCGATTCCTTTTCGCCAGGGCAGGAGGCCCTGTCGAAAAGCCCGGCCGCCCCTCACGAACTGGCCGGCTTCACCGGCCAGCGCCAAGTGGGGGTGCCCTTTTCTTTGGGTTACTTTTCTTTGGGCAAGCAAAGAAAAAGTGACTCGGCCTCCGGCAGGAGGTCGAAACGCCCGCCGCGTAGGCGGCCAGATCGACGCTACGCGACAATCGAGCGATAACGCTATT
>NZ_NRDP01000014.1:0-44213 GCF_002878475.1 Dyella sp. AD56 | reverse complement strand
CTCGCTGCTGGTCACGCCAGGACGTACGCCGGTATCGACCTCTTCACGCTTGATCCATTCCAGCAACGTCTGCGGCACGCAGCCAATCTTCGGGGCAATCGATTCGACCGCCGCCCACAGCGACGGATACTCTCCGCGATGCTCTTGCACCATGCGCACAGCGCGCTCACGGATCTCAGGTGAGAACTTGTTTGACTTCTTCATGGCTCCATCTTCTCAAGAGTTGGAGCCTCCACCAATCCCGGGGCGATTCAGTACCGCCTACTCCCGTCATGGCGATTCTCTCCTATATTTGAGTCCGCTTCGGGTCGATAGCGGACATTAGGCCGCTTACCAATCTGTTGCGATTTCGACGGTATCGGCCTCTTCTGCCAGCCACCAAGCATCAAATACGGCAATCGCCGGTAGATCACCGAATAAGCTGGTGAACCGGTCGCCAATCTGCTCGGAGAGTTCGGCGATGAAGCCGCTCTTGCATTTACTGAGAATCAGCGATCGATGGCCTTCTAGCTTACCTTCGTACTGGAGGGGTTCTGTCATTACGACAGAGGGGAGTGAAAGCGATTCTGCAAGGTCTGCTTCATCATGCTTTGCAAGGTGTACCAGCAAGTGGCTGGAAGCACGAACGACGTATGCGCGACGCATTAATGGGTTCTGATCGTCCTGAGACACGTCCAAGCTCCTTGCAATCAATGGGATCTGTGAATCGCACACCCGATAGAAATGTCCGCTATGGGTCGAAAGCGGACGCTTGCTATCGTCGAATTTTTCTCAAGAACGCTTCGGCATAAGGACCATAGTTTTCCATGCCGGTGTTTGAGACCAGGAACCAATCACCTGACTTCTGATACCGCGCCAATTTCTCTAGAACCTCTTTCTTAAGTTCCAAAGAGAGCGTTTCAAAATCACCTTCACCCCCTTCCAAAGCGATGCTTTTCACTACATGAGCAACTATTTCTTCCATGGGCATCTCACCCCGGAGGTTCATCTCGATCAACGCGGACAGGTGAGGAATCATGCCTTAGCGGCTCCGGATGGCGATGTGGGCGGAAATATCGACTCGTTGTGAAATGTACGCTATGGGTTGCGGGCTCAATCGGTCAACGCAACACCTCGACACGGTGACAGGAGAAGGCCCGTTGCGATTGGATACGGAGCCCAGTTCAATGGCTCGAAGGCCAGCAGACGGAAGGTGCCTCAATTCAAGGTGCGATTCGACTTATTGCAGGCCAGGATCGTTAGACGGGCCACGGGGATGGGCGTAAGACGTTGAAATGTGTGGCAATGCGATTTGGCCAAAGTGTTGCGTTGACCGGTTGAAACGGCGGTCGAAAGCGGACATCACCACTCTTCCCGACAGGCTGCAATTATTGCGTAGATTTACTGGCTCCGACGCCGTAGTTCCACCGAAGCATCTTCTTCAACGGCTGTGATGTGATACCAGAGTGTGAGGCGCCTGGCCCGGCCTTGCGGAATGTACCGGTATTGGAGACGTCCATGAAACCGACCCTGTTGGCCACTGTTCTGGCAGTGACGCTTGTGTGTGGCATGCCAGCTTCCTATGCCCACACTGCTTCGGCCAGTCCGGCCACATCGCCATCGCAGGAAGACCTACAACAGCGAAGCGTCGAGCGACGCGCTGTCGAGGCGGTTGTGTGGGGAATGCCGGCCGTCAATTTCCAATTGATGCTGGACGCATTCATCGCCATGGGTGGTGCGCCTAATCAGGTCATCTACTGGTCACGACCGGTGAACTGGAGAAACCAGACACTGACACCGAACCCCGAGACCATCTATTTCACCCCGTTCTACGACACCACGAATGGGCCGGTCGTTCTCGACGTTCCCGCTGCCAGCAACGATGGCTCCATCACCGGCAGCATCGACGACGGCTGGCAAAACGCCATCGCGGATGTCGGGCCAGCCGGCACAGACAAAGGTAAGGGCGGTAGATATCTGATACTCCCGCCGAATTACAAGCACACGGTTCCCGAGGGATATATCGCGGTACGTTCGAGCACTTTCCGTGGATTTGCCCTTCTAAGGTCGAACCTGAAGAGCGGTGGGGACAAGGACATTGCCGATGCGGTGGCTTACGGTCGACGCATCAAGCTATACCCCCTTTCCACGGACGCGAATGGCGCTTCCGAGACACGCTTCGTCGATGCATACGACAAGCCATATGACGCCACCATTCCCTACGATGGCCATTACTTCGACGCATTGAATCGTTTTGTGCAGGCCGAGCCTTGGCTGGAACGCGACCGCGTCATGATCGACACGCTTGGCAGCCTTGGCATCGTGAAAGGACAGCCCGTGCATCTGGAAGAGGCCAACAAGGCGGCAGTGGAAAGAGGCGCCAAGGAAGCTCATGCATTGATCCGTCTGTGGACTGACGAAGCGCTAGCCAAGTCGCCCTTTTATGACGGTGCCCACTGGGCGTTACCTGTCACAGCGGAAACCATCAAGGGCATGTCCGACAACTTTCCCGACACGAATAGCTACCCGGTGGACAATCGCGCGGTGATGTACTCGCTTGGCTATTTCTCCGCCAAGCAACTCGGCGCGGGGCAGTTCTATCTGATGGTGACGCGCGACAGCCAAGGCAACGCGCTCGACGGCAACAGGACGTATCGACTTCACGTGCCCGCCAATCCGCCGGTGAAGCTCTATTGGTCGGCTACCGCCTACGACGCCGAGACGCACGCATTGATACGCGACACTTCATGGTCGAGTCGTGGATCGAACACACCGGGGCTGAAGAAGAACCCTGATGGCAGCGTAGACATTGTCTTTGGCCCCAAGGCGCCTGCCGGGCAGGAAGTGAACTGGATGCCAACCAGCCCCCACGGTCGTTTCGAACTGCTATTCAGGCTCTATGGCCCTGAAAAAGCGTTTTTCGACAAGGCGTGGAAGCTGCCGGATCTGGAGCTGCAGAGGTAGGCGGTCCCCGTGGCTGGTAGTCGGCTCACCACTGCTCCCTTATGGAAGTGACGGAAACTGCATGGCGAACGCACAAATGGCACACGATGAAGCTGCGAGGCAATGGTCCTGAGCGAATGACTCCTTGCCACTGATCGCGAGATATCTTCGCGCTCGACCAGTGTCAATGCGCGGACGAAACAGCACGGTGGCACACGCCAAATGCCGCCGATCCGGTAACCGGACGAGCTTTGGCGAAACCTCAGTTCGACTTTACGTAGAACACATAGGTTGCCGTATAGGGAACACCCACTTTGGTGCCTGCCCGAGTCGGTGGCTTCGCGGGCGCGATACCGCCACTCGTTGAGATACGTTGAACGTAAACGACCTTGCTCAAGACGCCCGGAGCGGGATCGGCGGCGACCTTGATGAGTAGCCACGATATATCGGCACCGGCTTGTTTCGCAGGCACGGTCATCACCGGCGCGGACGTATCGCGCGTGACCTTGCTGCCATCAGCGGCCTCCCATGAAGGGCCGGCATAGTGATGGATCACTTCATCGCGCGCGCTCAGCTCAGCCAGCGGCGCCTCGAAGGTCCATGTCGGTGCCGAACCAGCCGCGGCTGTGCTCGTATAGATCTGAACTCCGGCGGCCTTTGCCGAGAAGGCAGCGGTGTAGCCGTTGGGCGGCTGCAGTGCGGCCGGCACCGCTTCTTCCGCCCGAGAGGCTTGTGCGCCCGCCGCCAGCAACACGACGGCGGCGGCTATTCCACGTATGGCTTTTACGGTCATGGACCTGTCCTCGCTAAAACCACGCATTGCCCAGTGGGGTCATCGCATCCGCTGTGGATCGAAAGCGGAGGCCCCCTTGTGGCGCTCGGTTAATGATGCACCGCCCACGCCTTGGCAGGCACCCCCAATGGCACCCTTGCTGAAATTATTGTTTTACGATAATTTATTTCTGCGCCATAGTGGTGCCAGCCGAGCAAGAACCATGACTCAAAGTCCGGTGCGATCCCGTGGCGCAGAACCCGTGGATGCCACTACAGGCATTCGACCCGATGCTCGGCTTATCCAGCGCGGCAAGTTCATTGCCGGCGCGGCGGCTGTTTGCCTGGTACTCATTCTGCTGATCGATATCGCAGCCATAGCAGTGGTCACGCTTCGCATGGGTGATCTGGCGGGCCTGACCAAGGGCGGGTTTTCCTTTGTGCTCAACCCTTGGATGAAAGAAGCATTGCCGACCACGTTCGTGCCGATCACTCATTTCGCGGTCTGGCAATCTTGCCTGGCGGCGGTGCTGTTGGCGATCCGGCTTGCCCCAGGGCTGGTAGCGCTCTGGCATTTTTTCAGCTTGTTTCGCATGTATGGCAAAGGGCTTGTCTTCACCGAACGAAACGCCGGGCATGTCCGAGGCATGGCCTGGGCGTTGCTCGCCTACGCTGTTGCTCCATTGCTCACTCACGCCACTTTGTACGCGGCCGGCATGAGCGCGGTGGCTTTCAAGTTTGAGATCCGGCAGATCGACGCACTGGTGGCCGGCATCGTCCTTTTCGCACTGAGCTACGTCGTTTCCTTTGGTTGCGACATCGATCGCGAGCGCGAAGGTTTCATTTGATGGCCATCGTCGTGCGTCTCGATGTGATGCTGGCCAAGCGAAAAATTCGCTCCAACGAATTGGCGAGCGCCGTGGGTATCACCGAAGCCAATCTGTCCTTGCTGAAATCGGGAAAGGTCAAAGGCATCCGCTTCGCGACGCTAGAGGCCATCTGTCGTTATCTCTCCTGCCAGCCGGGAGATCTGCTCGAGTTTCAACCTGACGAAGACGAGTCCGCGTAGCCGAATCCACGCGCCATCCCCCTAGTTCATCCGCCCCTGTGGAGAATGATATGCACCGTATCTTGGTGACGGCAGCGTGTTGCTCGCTGCTTTCCTTGACTGCCTTTGCCGCCGTGCCGCTGACACCGGGCGGCAATGGACACTTGCTCGTGCCCGCTTTTATCGATGGGAAGGGACCTTACCCCGTTATTCTGGATACGGGCGCCGATATCTCCGGTGTGTACGCCTGGTTTGCCAAACAACAACATCTGACGCCAGGCCCGTCGGAGGTCATCGACGGGATGACCGGCTCGGCAAACATCCCGACATACGCGCTGAAACGCATCGAGGTCGACGGGCGCGCGCTGGTGAATGTCACGGTGGACAGCTACCCCGACCGCCACGATGTCGAACGCCAAGTAGGCGTTGTTGGCAATGATTTGATGGATGGGAGCGTCGCCGTTTTCGATTTCCCATGCAGCCAGGTGCATATCTGGCCCAAGCCCGTGGACATGGCGACCTTGCTTTCGCCCAAGGCTCGCATGCTGCAAGCAGGTGTGGTCAAGAACGGTACGCAGCTAACTTTTGATGTCACGGTTCATGGCGTACACGGCGTTGCCGTACTTGATACGGGTTCTCGCGACACGCGGATCAACAGCCTGTTCGTTCGCGCTGCAGGCCTGGACCCCGCCTCGTCGACGTTCCACGACAGCGAAACAATCTACGGCGCGAATTCCAAAGGGATGCCGTCCCGCAAGGGGCCGATTGGAACCGTGGGTTTCGCCGGCATCGAAGCATCCAACGTACAGGCCCGCGTGATGGATCTGCCTGTGTTCAACACATTTGGCATAGGTAACGGGCCGGCCATGATCTTCGGCCTGGACATCATGCAAGACTACCGATTGGTCTACGACCACGACGCCAAGCGATTCTGGTTTGATGAGTCGACGTGCACACCGGAGCACGCGACCAGCCGCTAGCGTGGTCGTATACCCCTATCCACTAACAAGGCTGGCAATAAGCCGGCCTTGTCAGGACGCAACACATAGCCATGCAAGGACGATACTTCCTTACGGCTTGTCGACCTTGACGGTCGCCGCCGCCTCGGGGACGGCCGGCAGCGCTTCGCTGGTGTACTTGTAGACGTCTGAGCCAATGGCATAGGCGGTGAAGTGCTGGCCATCAGGAAGAATGCGGAACTTGTTGATCACGCGCCCCATGTCCACGTGCGCCCAGTGTGCGCCACCGTCCGTCGTCTCGAAGCCGCCCTTAGTGGTACCTACCCAGCCAAGATCAGCATTGGCGAAGCCCACGCCGAACTCGGTGACTTCCTTGTCGTCCACCAAGGGCAGTTCTTTCCATGTCTTGCCGCCGTCGGTGGTTTTTGCCAGCCAGCGTTGGGTCGCTTTTACATCCGTGTCGTAGTTCTGGATGGTGGCGTAGCCTATGCGCCGCGTCGCGAAGGACCCTTTCCAGATCAGTTCGGACTGCCGCTTCGATTCGTAGACGCGCGTCCAATGGGCACCACCATCATGCGTGGTGATGATCACGGCGTGTGACTTGGCCAGGTCCGCGTCCGAGCCGCCGTAGATCACGCCGTTCTTGCTGTCGAAAAATTTGACGTCCACGATCATGGCGATCCAGGGCGTCATATCGGTGTTGGTCCAGGTTTTTCCACCGTCCAGCGAGCTGAGCAACCGGGCCGGGCCCATCACGCGTCCCGCCGCATGAATGACTGTGGACGAGTCGCTTTGCGCTGCGCCATCGGGATGGAGAATGTCGATGCCGCAGACACCCTGCATGGCGGGCCCGGGTATGTTGGTCACGGCGTGCCAGTGCTCGCCGCCATCGGTAGTCTCGTAGAGCGGCGTGCTATCCGTGACGCCCGGGTAGTAGCCCGTACCGATGTTTCCGGCGAATCCGTGCTGCGCATCGACCATGCCGATGGCGCGGAAGTAGGTGCCCGGCTGCTTGAGGACGTTCTGCCAGCTACGGCCGCCGTCGGTGCTTCGCCAAATGTTGCCTTTGCCGTTGACGTAAAAGCCGACGTCCTTATTCACGAAGTAAATGTCGTCCTGCTTTCCCTTGTATGGCTCGGTCGGCAGCTTCTGCCAATGGCTTCCTGCCTGTGGCGTCAATGGGGCATCGCTAGCGATGGCGCTACCGTGAAGGCATGCAAGCGCCAGCACCGCCCATGACAGTGTCTTGCGGGCTGGCATGGCGATACGGGAGAACGGGACGTCGTTGGGCATGTAGGTGTGCCTGGCAGGAGGTTCAACGCGTATCCGGTGCGAGCGCGCCCGGGGGTCTCTGGGCGCGTGACTCGTTCCGGTATGTGGATTCACGTCTTCCGGGAACCGGCGTTCCGCAACCGATGGCGGCCATCCCTTGCGTGCACCTTGCGAACAGCAAGCACACGCTTGATTGACCTGATGCGGCTCGACCGTGCGGCAGCTTATAGAACGCGTCGCCCTGGAACCTGTGTCGATGGACACATGACTGACGGCATACGAATCACTGCAAACATCGCCCGCCGACTTCCGCAGGGAAACCCGATCGCTATGAAACGACGCTGACGCGAGGGCCAATCCATCATGGTTATTTCTCATAAGCTTAGGCGAGTCTTGGCATAAGCCCACCCTTCATCGCCCCGCGAATACGACCATCGTTTTCTGCGATATCGCGGTCAACGTCGGCAAAAAACAGCGCAAGCGCCTCTTTTAACGATCGGCAAGGGTGACGCCGACGCATCCCCGCGAGACCGTCCCGCCGTCGGTCGGCGGCTGTTCACATCGCCAATATTGGTTGACATGCCATGTAACTCACGAAGAATAGACGTATGGACGTCCACTCGCCCAACGGCGACCACTCCCGGATGAGTCATCAAGTTATGCACGTCAACGAATTCCAAGACCACCTCTGTTACTGCGGCATCGCTGCCGCCCGGTCTTGTTGAAGGCACGCACAGCCGTACCAGTCCACTGACCCTCCCCAGCAGCGGTCACACCTCACTAAGAACACTTCATCTGGCGCCAGGACGGTGCTGGACTGACGTGTCACACCAGGGATCAGCCACACCATGCCACGACCAGCCCCAACACCTGCGCCGACGGTGAAGCGACTCCATCGACGCGCGATAGCCATCGCCGTTGGTATCACGCTTTCTGCCTCTGCATGGGCGCAGACGAGCTCGCCATCCACGGGTGATATCCCCGCTAGCGCGCAAGACCAGTCGGTAGCGCCGACGGATACGAACAACGATAAGAAGTCGGTCAAACAACTCGATCAAGTGGTCGTTACCGGCTCACGTATTCCGCGCTCGGACTTGGAAGGACCATCGCCGGTCACTGTGATTACGGCCGCCGACATTGACGCCAAGGGCTATCGGAATGCGTTCGATGCCATTTCTCAGGCTACGCAGAACACGGGCATCACCACCGGGCAGGACTTCGGCAGTACGTTCACGCCGGCTGGCAGCTTCGTCAGCCTTCGCGGCCTGGGACCGAACCACACATTGGTGCTGGTCAATGGTCATCGCCTCGCGGAGTATCCCGTCGCGTACAACGGCGAAGTGAACGCAGTCAATCTCGCCAATATCCCCTCAGAGTTCATCGAGCGGATTGAGATCACGGATGCGGGTGCCTCTGCCATTTACGGCTCCGATGCCATCGCTGGCGTCGTCAACATCATCCTCAAGCAGCACTATGACGGCACCGATATCAACGTTCGCACGGGCGGAACCCAAGGCGGCGGCGGCGCAAACCAACGTCTTCAGCTGACCCAGGGCATCAATGATGGGAAGTTGAGCGGCCTCGTCGGCCTGGAGCTCAATCATGTGCAGCCGCTAACGTTTGGCGACCGGAACCTGAGTGCTTCGTATACGCGTGGCGCACTTGATCCCACCACATCGGTTCCTTCGGTGGCTTCGATTCGCGACCCCATCTCCGGGGGCTATATCACTCCACCACGCGGTGCATGTTCGGGGCTATCCGGCCTGATGGGCGGAAGTGTGGGTCTCGCCACCAGCAACGACCCCAATCGGCCCGGCACCTATTGCGGAAGTGATCGCTACTACAACGACGGCACGATCGGCGCCGGAAAGCGGCAGGCATCGGCCTTTGCTTCGCTTCACTACGCGCTCAACGATCACACCTCACTCTATGGCGACTTTCTTGCCGATGACACGAAAGTCACCAGCACGCTGATCGGCCCGCCCTCGTGGGGAACCTCGACGGTTGTTGGTCCGTTCTGGGATGCGAACACGGGCCAACTGGAGAACTTGCAGCGCACGATTGCCCCGGATGAAGGCATTGGCCTCAGTGCCTACAATCACGTCTACCTGGAGCGGTCGTGGACGGCCTCGCTCGGCGCCAAGGGAAGCTTTGGTGATAGCCGCTGGCAGTACGACGCGAACTTTACGACGTCCCATTACAGCAGCGACCAGACCAGGTATCGCCTGCTGAGCAATGTGGATTCGTTCTTCCTTGGCTCGCAGATCGGTACGCAGAATGTCAGCGGTACGCCATTCCCGGTCTATGCGCCGAACCTGTCGAAGCTCTATAGCCCGCTATCCGCGCAGGACTACTCATCCATCGCCGCGTCCAGCACGAGCAAGAATACGTCGTGGACACAATCCGCCAGCCTGGTCGTGAATGGCCCGCTGTTTGAGTTGCCCAATGGCGATTTCAATGTCGCCGCGTTGGCTGAGCTAGGGGATCAGGGCTATCGAAATAATCCCGATCCTCGCATTGACGAGGGGTATTTCTGGGGGACGTCGAGTGCCGATGGCTCGCAGGGAACGCGTCGCAACCAAGCCGTTGGCGTTGAGTTCAATGCGCCCGTACTGAAATCGCTGACTGTGTCCGGCGCCGCTCGCTATGACCGCTTCCATTTTGCGGGCAATGCGATCGGCAAGCCGACCTACAACCTCGGCCTGGAGTACCGTCCGATCGATGGCCTGCTGGTACGCGGAAGCTACGCGACCAGCTTCCGCGCCCCGGACATGAACTACATCTTCTCCAACCAGACGCTCGGCTATCAACCGGGTATGACCGACTACTATCTGTGCCGCCAGGGTGGCCAGCCGTACGGTAGTTGCGATCAGGTCTTTGACATCAACTATACCCAGAGCGGCAACCGCAATCTGAAACCGGAGGAGGCGCGCTCCTTCACCTATGGGCTAGTCTGGTCGCCCACGCAGAACCTCGATCTTTCGGTCGACTACTACCACATCGCCATCACCAACGAAGTCACCGATCTCAGTGTCGACCAGCTTTTACGGACGGATGCCGACTGCCTGGAAGGAAAGACGCTGGCTGGCACGACTGTCGATCCGCAATCCGCTCTGTGCCGTGATGCCATCACCCGCGTGCATAGAAATGCGCCCAATGCACTGGTGAACCCCAACTATGTAACGTCGGTCGACATTAATCCCATCAATGCCGCCAACGAACACACCAGCGGCCTGGACGCGACCGCGGATATCCGATGGGGTGAGCGCTTTGGTCGCTTCGATTTCAAGCTGAACTACACCACGGTCTTTGATCACAAGTACGAGCAGTTCACTGGGGACGCTGTGCAGGACGACCTGAGCATCGCCTACCAGAACGAATGGCGAAGCAAGATCGATGGAACACTGAGCTGGCGACTCAACGCCTGGTCGGCAACGATCAACGGCATCCGCTATGGCCGTATTCCGCAGCTCGACCAAACGGCGTACCGGACGCCTTACACGCTGTTCAATACGAGCGTCGGCTACCAGGTGAACAAGCAGACCTCGGTGTCCTTGATCGTTAACAACATCGCCAATCGATTCCCTGTCGACCGGACAGGCGGATGGCCCAACTATCCGTCCAGCACGTACGACATCTACGGGCGGCAGTGGTGGATCGAACTCGACTATCACTTCGGACAGAAGTCGTAACACAGGACGTTGCGACGTTTGTTTCCCTAGGTGAGCAACCGGTGGAGTGCGTGGGCAACTCGCACTCCACCATTTAGCACGTTCGTTGATCTGTGCCCCGCGTGCTGATCTGCCGATCAACCATGGGTATCAGGCATAGGGTGTCCCGGCGAAAGCCGCGTTGACGCCGACAAAGCCACGCTCCATTACTCCCCCGAACGCCGCTTCGGGCTTTTGCTTTCCGCGAAAGGCGCGAAGTGCTTCGCCGTACGCAATCACCATGGTGTCCATCAACATGGCTGCGGCGAGGCGTGCGTCGGGGTCCACGTGTGGCTTGCCCACGGCATCGCTCAGCATGACGGCGAGATCATCCGCGAGCGTCACCTGAAGCTCGCGCGCGCGCGTGGTCAGCGCCGTGCTCTCGGCGACGGTACGCCAGAACTGGTCCGTGCGTTTCGAGATCCGCAACAGTGGATGCCGCCCTTCCAGCAGTCCGCGCATCAACGCCTGGAATGCGTGAACGGGTAACTGCTTGCCGCGACCAACAACCGCCGCGCGTACCAAGGCACGCGTTTCTTCCTCGCGGTCAAAGATCAGGTCCTCCTTGCGCGCGAAGTAGTTGAACACGGTCTTCCGCGCGACGTCCGCTTCGCGCGCTATGTCATCGACCGACACATTGTCGAAACCGTGTTCGACAAACAGGCGCGTGGCGACGTCGGAAATCGCCTGGCGCGTTGCTGCCTTCTTGCGGTCACGGAGCCCAGGCTGATCTGGCTTGCTGGTGTTCATATGCAAATATTATACTGAATGTAAGATTTATGCCGTGGCCACCGATCATCCCCGAAGGCCCGATGCTGTCTTAAGGAGACTGCCTTGATTTACGACGTCGCTATTGCCGGCGCGGGTCCTGTCGGCTTGTTTCTCGCTTGTGAACTGCGCCTTGCGGGTCTCTCCGTGTTGGTGTTGGAGCAAGCCCACGATCTGCGTTCACCCTTGAAGCGCCTGCCTTTCGGCATGCGCGGCCTTACGGTGCCCACGATCGAATCCCTCTATCGTCGTGGCCTGCTGGACGACATCGCCGCGCTGCAGTCGTCGAACGCAGGCTCCGGTGCAAACAACGCAGCGGCAGCGCATTGGATGAACCAGCCCCGCCGTCCAGGCGGACACTTTGCCGGCATCCAGTTCTACCACGACAAGATCGACACCTCGACGTGGCCGTATCACCGACCGGGTCCGGCCGGTTCCAACATGGCCGTCGATCTGGAGTCCCTCGAATCTGTCCTGGCCGCTCGCGCAGCGTCGACGGGTGTCGATATCAGGCGCGGCACGGGTGTCGAAGGTGTCGATTCATCGGACGATGTCGTGATCATTCGCACGGCTGGAGAGACCTTTCACGCGCGCTGGCTCGTCGGGTGCGATGGCGGGCGCAGCACCGTACGCAAGGCGGGTGGCTTCGAGTTCGCCGGTACCGAGCCCGAGTTCACCGGGTACTCCATCGACGTCGAGCTGGCTGAGCCGGACAAACTCCAGCCGGGCCGCCATTACACACCAACGGGCATGTACACCTACGCGCGACCCGGAACGATTGGCATGGTCGACTTCGACGGGGGCGCTTTTCATCGCACCCAGCCGATCACACTCGATCATGTGCAAACCGTACTGCGTCGAGTCTCTGGCACCGACGTCACCGTGGCTACTCTTCGACTTGCGGCTACCTGGACCGATCGCGCCTACCAGGCGACATCGTATCGCCGCGGCCGGGTGCTGCTCGCTGGCGACGCCGCGCACGTCCACTCGCCCCTGGGCGGCCAGGGACTCAACCTCGGGCTTGGCGACGCCATGAACCTGGGATGGAAACTCGCTGCCACGCTCCGTGGCGATGCGCCAGATGGCTTGCTCGACACCTATGCAAGTGAACGCATGCCGATCGGCGCGCAAGTTCTGGATTGGTCACGCGCACAAGTCGCGCTTATGCGGCCGAGCCGAAGTACGCGTGCGTTGGAGGCCATCATCCGTGACCTCATCGACACGCCCGACGGCGCGACGTACTTCGCCAGACGCGTATGGGGTGTTGGTCTCCGCCACGATCTCGGCGATGGCCATCCGCTGGTGGGATGCAGTGCCCCCGATCTCGAACTGGTTGACGGAACAAAACTCAGCGAGCGGCTCCGATCGGGAAAAGCCGTGCTTCTGGACTTCAACGCCGATGCGCCGCTTCAGAGGCTAGCGAACCGCTGGGATGATCGCGTTATCTATGTCGCCAGTGACGCCGTGGACACCATGGGCCTGAGCGCCCTGCTCGTACGGCCTGATGGCCTGGTGGCCTGGGCCACCGAGGCCACGCCTGATCCGGATGAAGCGGCCAGCGCCGCGTCGCGATGGTTCGGCAAGGCGGCGCCGGAGCGGGCCCCGTCAGACGGTTGATCCCGTTCCGGGCGGCCTATTGACGCGGCATTATTGTGAATCCACAATAGTTGTATGAACACAACTATCAGCTCCGATGGGCGGGCAACAACCCATCCGAACCTCATCCTGGGCATCTGCTGCCTGAGCCTGCTGATGGTGGCGATGGACGCCACCATCGTGAATGTCGCCCTGCCCGCGATCCGGCGGGATCTGGGGGCGTCGATATCCGGGCTGCAATGGGTGATCGATGCCTACACCATGGTGGTGGCAAGCCTGCTGATGCTGGCGGGTTCGATGGCCGACCGCTTCGGGCGACGCCGCGTGTTTCAGTCAGGCATGGCGCTATTCATGCTGGGCTCGCTGCTATGCAGCCTTGCACCGAATATTTATGGGCTGGCCGCATTCCGCGTGGTGCAGGCGTTGGGCGCGACCATGCTCAATCCGGTCGCCATGTCGATCATCGCCAATACGTTCTATGAGCCAAAGGCGCGTGCCCGCGCTATCGGCATCTGGGGCGCGGTCGCCGGCGTGTCGATGGCGTTGGGCCCGGTGATCGGCGGTGCGCTGACCGAAAGCGTTGGCTGGCGTTCGATCTTCTGGGTCAATCTGCCCGTGGGTGCCGCAGCGATGCTGCTGGCCGCACGCTACATTCCTGAATCCAGAGCGCCGAAGCCGCGGCGCGTGGATCCCATCGGACAGCTGCTGGTGTTCGCCATCCTGGCTACGGTGACCTATGCGGTTATCGAAGGCCCCCACGCGGGATGGGGCTCGACCACCATCATCGGCCTGTTCGCCATCGCCGTGTTTGCGCTGATCACGCTGCTTGTCTATGAGCCCCGGCGTCACGATCCGTTGATCGATGTTCGGTTCTTTCGCAGTGCGCCTTTCAGCAGCGCCACGGTGATCGCCGTTTGTAGCTTCTCGGCCTTCTCCGGCTTTCTGTTCCTCAACACCTTGTACCTGCAGGGCGTACGCGGCCTGTCGGCCTTCCAAACCGGGTTGTGCACGTTGCCGCTCGCAGCGGCGACGATTCTTTGCTCGCCACTCTCCGGGCGGCTGGTCGGTACCTATGGCACGCGGCCATCGCTGCTGGCCGCCGGTGTGGCGACCATCATCAGCGCGGTGATGATGACGCAGCTCACCGCTACGACGTCGCTACCCTGGTTGTTGTTGACCTATGTGATCTTCGGGATTGGCTTCGGCATGGTGAACGCGCCGATCACCAACACAGCCGTGTCCGGCATGCCCAAGGCGCAGGCTGGCCTCGCCGCAGCGGTGGCCTCGACCAGCAGGCAGGTCGGCGCCTCGCTGGGTGTCGCTCTCGCGGGCACCATCCTTGGCTCGCATATGCATGACGGATTCGCGGAGGCATCGCACCCGTTCTGGTGGCTGATGACCGGCGGTGGCGCCACCATCGTGCTGTTGGCATGGTTGTCCAACACGGGGTGGGCGCGCGACACGACCCGTCATGCGGCGCATCTGATGGAAGAAGCACCCGCGGGAGCGCCGGCATGAGCCGACACCCCACCAGCGGGAGTGAAGCCGACCACCTCTGGCAGATGCTCGTAAGCCTAGTGTGGGAAACGCGTGGCGAGTGGCGCCGTCAGGTGAGCGAAGTCACCGGGCTGCCCTTCAGCCGGGTGCGCGTACTGCGGCGGCTGATCGACGCGCCGGTGACCTTGAAACAGTTGGCCGACATGACCAGCAGCGACGCACCAGCCACCACGGTCGCGGTGAATGATCTGGAGGATCGTGGTCTGGTCCAGCGGCAACCGCATCCGGACAATCGACGAGCGAAGCTGGTGTCGCTCACTCCCGCGGGCCGGAAACTCATCGAACTGATGCACCGCACGGTGCGCGACGATGCGCCCGCCGCCGTCCAGCAGCTATCCGACACTGACCTCGCGCATCTCCGCCGCATACTGGAAAAGATACAGCGCCACGAGCCCTAGAACCGGCGCGCGGATCAGCGCCCGTGCATGTGCTCTTTCATCACCTCAAGACTCAGGCTAAGCGAGATGTGCGAAAGCTCGGTGGCGGCGGCTTCGGCAGAGGCCCTGGCTGCTTCTACGACGCGAGAGAACATCTCGCTCTCATAGTCCCTGACGGCGGACCTCCAATCACGATGGTCGATCAAGTGCCGCCCCAGTTCGGCGGCATCGAGCAATGCGGCATTTACGCCTTCGCCGCCGAAAGGCGACATCACGTGCGCGGCATCGCCCAAGAGCGTCACTCCTGCGCGATGCGCCCAGTGGTGGCCCACGGGCAACGCGTAGATCTGCCGCGGGACCATCACGTCGTTACTCGCACGAATCAGGTCGAGTAGTGGATTGGCCCAGCCATCGAACTCGGCAACAAGGCGCGCCCGCGCCGTTGCTGGTGAAGAGAAGTCGAAGTGCTTCGCAGCCCAGTCCGAAGGCACGCGAAAGATAGCGTATCCCCGGAGATGGGCATGACCGTTGCGTTGAATGATGAGCGCACGCCCATCATTACCCTCGGCGCCGAGCTTTCCGCGACCCACTAGCAACGAAAGCTCGGGATGCCGGGAATCCACGTCATCAAGGCCGAACTCGATAAAGGTCAGGCCCGAGTACTGAGGCTCATAACGCGACACCAGTGGACGCACCATCGACCAAGTGCCGTCCGCACCCACCACCAGATCGAACGTCTCGCTGCTGCCGTGCGCAAAAATGATGTCATAGGTTCCGTCGGTGTTCGGCTGTACCTGCGTGACCGCGTGATCCCACCGCACGGTGTTCGACGGGAGAGAGGCGAGCAGCATGTCTCTCAGCGCCGTGCGATCCACCTCTGGACGATCACCCGCGCTCGCATCGTCATCGGCCAACAGGATGTGGCCAGCCTTGTCGCATAGGCGGCTTCCCTGATCCTCGTAGCGAGCAATGGCTAGAAACTCGCGCTCAAGACCGGCGCGACGCAGGGCCAACTGACCGGAATCGGCATGCAGGTCGAGCGTGCCACCCTGCGGTCGAACCTTGGCATGAGTTTCACGTTCGAACACGGTGGACGCCATACCGCCCAAGGCGAGTATGCGAGCAAGGGCAAGACCACCCGGGCCCCCGCCGACAATGGCAATACGCAGCTGATCAGTCATCGACAATACCTGCCTGAGGATATACATTGGAACCTATATAACAATATAGGTAGCTATTCATATGTCAAGCGCTATGGATTGGAGCCTGTTCGGCAATCCCGCTCCACTCATCAACATGGCGTCGCGCAGCTTTGCCCGGCTTGGCGATCGTCAGATCAAGCCACTCGGCTTCGCCATCGGCCAGATGCCGGTGCTCTATATGCTGCGCGATGGTGGGGCGATGTCCCAGAAGCAGCTCGCAACGTTGGCGAAGATTGAGCAGCCCTCCATGGCACAGATGCTTTCGCGCATGGAGCGTGATGGATTGATCCAGCGCCAGCCCGATCCGCAGGATGGCCGGAGCAGCTTGGTCTCTTTGACCCGGCGCGCCTTATCCAAGGTCCCGAAGGTCCGAGAGGCGCTGGATAGCGGCAACAAGGATGCCTTCAGCGGATTCAGCAAGCACGAGATCGAACAGCTTGTCGATTTGCTGAAGCGCCTCAACACCAATCTCGATCGACTTGTCGCCGAGGAAAACGCCGCTGACTAGTGGCCCTGGATGGCGTCTTGCGTCACCCGATTTGACGATCGCATACGGATCGGCCTGGATACCTTCTGAATCCAACGGTCTGACTATGCCGCCAACATACGTCGTGTCGGCCCTACGGACTTGCGGCAGTCAAACCATACTTGGCTGCGCGTGCCTCAATCTCTGCATCGAGCGTATGCGCTGCAGCGAGATCGGCGCGGCCTGCTTCCATCTGGCCACTGCGGATCTTTGCCAGGCCAAGGCCATAGCGCGACCAAGCGGAATCAGGGTGTTGGGCGACCGCCTTCTCGTATGCCTTGATCGACTCGGGATACTGACCAAGTCGCAACTCGACCAAGCCGAGACTGTCGAGATAGGCCGGATTTTCGCCGTCACGCTTTATGGCCTTGCGGCAATCCTTCAGCGCATCATCGAGCACCTGATTGCTCAGGCTTCGCGCCCAGCAGCGCTCATTGAGGGCGGTGCCGAGCATGGCATCGTCCTTGTGCAGGCGAATCCAATCGTCAAGCAATGGCAATGCGGCGGCAGGCTGGTCGAGCTCGATGTAGAGACCGGCAACCCCGCGCGCCAGCGTAGAGCCTGCAGGCGCCAACTCGCTGGCCGCCATCGCATCGGCTGTGGCGCCTGCGCGATCCTTCCGCGTGATCCGAAGCCGCGCACGCTGCACTAATGTATCGGCGTTCTTTGGATCCAGACTCAACGCCTTGTCCAGATCGGAAAGCGCGGCGTCTGGCTGCTTGCTCGCCTGATGTGCCCTCGCACGGGCGACATAGTAGGCCGCTTGATCCGGCGCCAGGCGGATCGCCTCGTCCAGGTCGGTTATCGCGGCATTGAACTCACCGCGCGACAGATGCGCCTGGCCCGATAACGCGTAATCGCTCGCGTTCTTGGTGGCCGCACCTGTTGAGCCTGCGGTCGTGCCTGCGTTGGAAGTGTCGCCATCTTCGGCGGCCGCGGCGAATGTAAATACACGCCCACCGTTGTAGGTGAAATAGACCTTCTTCTTGCTGTTGGCAATGAACATATGGTGGGCAAGCAGAAAGTCCACACCAAGCAGCATGTCGGTGTCGCCACCCATCCTTCCGTCGATCACCTGCATCTGGCTGTGCTGGATGGTTTCCGAGCCGACGGTGAACGAGTCCACCTTCACGGTCCACGTCTTCACCGGCTTGGAACCAACGCCGATACTCCTGCTCCCCGCCTTCGCATCCGGCCCATTCAAATCAATGCCGGCCCGCTCGGCGGCGTCACGACTCAGCACGGTGGCCATGGCGCCCGAATCGAGTACGGCCCTCACTTTCTTGCCGTTGATGGTCACACTGACAAAGGTGCGCCTGTCGTACTGGTTATCTGACGGAACGAGATCGGCGACGTTGTACTTGCCATCCTTCACCCAATACGCGAGCAAGGCGTTCCCGCAACCCTCCACCTTGAACAACGTAATCTTGCCGTGCGCAAGATCGATCTCCATATCCGCAATATCGAGCAGATTGGCGCCAAGCAACCCGTCACCGGCATCGGTACCACCGACGATGAAATCGACGTTCTTGAGCGTCGTATCAAGTATGCCGAACTCCTTGACGTGCGCTTGCTGGATATCCGCGGACCCACCGATGCCGCTGACGCGATAACCAAAAGGTGCGGGTTGCAAAGGAAGCCCAAGCGATTCCGCGTTGGCTTTCGACATGATGTTGAAGAAGGCGCCGGTATCGATGATGAAACGAGTGTCTTTCCCGTTGATCTTCACGGTGGTCGTGGCCCGGTTCCCCACCATTTGCACGGGCAACGTGCCGTAATCCTTCAATTGGCAACCGTCAGCCCACGCCTGACTCGCCAGCAAAAGACCTACTCCAATGCAGCATAGACGCAGCATGTCCACTCCCGTTGGCCACGACGGCAGAATATATTTGTTAAAAGATGCGATGCAATGTGCTTCGCAACGAGTCCACCGATGCCAACGCCCCCACTGGCGCTATCATGCGCCAGCGATCAAGGGGCTGGGCCTTCCGGGCTTCGGCCGGGCCACGATGTAGTACCCGAAACATGGGGAATGCCATGAAGGTCGAGTCTGTTGCCATAGCGCTTTTCGCCCTCTGGTTCTTTTCGGAAGGGCTGATCCTCCGCCCTGCTCGTGATCGAAGCGGCGCGAATGTGGATCACCGGTCACTGATCATTCTGGCCACCAGCAACATGGTTCTTCCGTGGCTGTCCATTGCGCTCTACTTTCTCAACGTGGGCAACGCGCCCTTTGCGCCACTGACCAAGATCGTAGGCGTGGTGGTTATGGTCAGTGGGTTCTGCATCCGGTGGGCGGGCATGTGGACGCTGCGGAAGTTTTTCTCGGCGAACGTAGCGGTGCAGAGCGATCATCGGTTGGTGATCGCAGGCCCTTATCGCTTCGTGCGCCATCCCGGTTATTTCGGCGGCTGGTTGGCATTTGTCGGCCTGGGGCTGGCGCTTGGCAATGTGATTGCGCTTGTCTTGTTGTCCGTCGTTACCTTGCCCGCGTTTTTCTTTCGCATCCGGGTCGAGGAGCAGGCGCTTGCCGAGGCGTTCCCCGACTATCGGCAGTACGCGTCGAAGGTGAAACGGTTTCTTCCCTTCGTCTGGTGATGCCCTGCGCTGTACCCGGCGCAGGGCAAAGCCGTGATGGTTTTAGTGCACTGGCGCGGCAAGGACGCCTAGCTTGCTCATCCAGGCCTCGGCCAGCGCTGGCCACTGCGTGATCGGGTTGGACGTGCTGCGGACCCCGAAGGCGTGACCGCCGTGCGCGTACAAGTGCATTTCCACGGGCACGCCCGCCTGCTGTAGCGCGACGTAGTACGTCACTGATTCGCGCACGTCATCCACCGGGTCGTCGCCAGCTTGGATGATGAGCGTGGGCGGTCCATGCGGGTCGATCTTCACGTCCTGCCTGAGCGTGATGCCGGGGCCTTTCCACAAGTGTCCGGGATAAAGCGCCATGGCGAAATCGGGCCGCACGCTTTGCGTGTCCGCGTCATCGATAGGCTTGTAGCTAAGCTTGGTGTGGTTGCTGACGTCAGCCACCATGCGCCCACCGGCGGAGAAACCGACCACGCCGATCTTGCGCGGATCAACACCGAGGCTTGCCGCGCGCTCGCGTAGCAACGCGATGGTTCGCTGCGCGTCCTGCAGTGCCATGGGCACGGTGGGTTGCCTCGCGCAGTTGCACTCTTCGTTGTAATACGGACCGGAACCAGGCACGCGGTATTTCAGCAGCACGCAGGTGATGCCGCGCGAAGTGAGCCAGTCGCAGATCTCGGTGCCTTCCAGATCAATGGCGAGAACGCGATAGCCACCGCCGGGAAACACCACCACGGCCGCACCGGTGTTTTTCCCTTTGGGTGGATAGATGGTCATGGTCGGGCGCGACACGTGCTCAATCACGGTAACGGGCAAACCGGCGAGCGGTTGCGTGCTGGTGCCGAAGTCTTCTTCGCCCGGCATGGAAGGCGGCGCTATCTTCAGGCCTTCCGGCCACAGCGGTATCTGTTCGGCCGGCGACGCCGGTTGCCAGGGATGCATCTGCCGGTTCAGCAGATTTGCGGTACCGGTGGTCGCCAACGCCATGCCGGCGCACAGCCACAACGCGGCCATCAAGCCTATCCATGCGTGCTTACGCATATCGCCTCCACCTTTCGGTCCATGGGTCGTGGATGGGACGGGAGGCGCACCGCGCCGCGCCGGAGGACACAGCGTGCGCGGACGGTGGGGCGCATCGCTTGCGCAGTTCTAGCGATTCGCTGATCGGCGCGGTGATGAACGCTTAGCTGGCCTCATCGTCCTTATGGCGCTATGCTTCTCATGCTGCAACGCACCACTGCGCCTCTCCCCAAGGCCCGAGCATTCCCTATGTCCGCTTCCGCACCCGCTCTTGATCCGGGCACCCCGCCCATTCGCGTTCCCCACGTTGGGCTCGTCATCCTTGCGCTCGCCGTAGGTGGCTTCGCCATCGGCACGACCGAGTTCGCCACGATGAGCATGCTGCCGCTGTTCGCGCAGGGACTTGGCATCGATGCGCCGACCGCCGGCCATGCGATCAGTGCGTATGCACTCGGTGTGGTGGTGGGTGCTCCCGTGATCACCGTGCTCGGCGCGCGCTTGCCGCGTCGCGGGCTGCTGTTGATGCTGATGGCGATGTTCACGGTGTTCAATGGGCTCACCGGCCTGTCGCCCAGCTATCACTGGATGCTGGTGTTTCGTTTTCTCAGCGGCTTGCCGCACGGCGCGTACTTCGGTGTGGCCGCGTTGGTAGCCAGTTCGCTAGTGCCCGCCAACCGCCGCACACGCGCGGTTGGCCAGATGTTCCTGGGCCTTACTTGCGCCACCATCGTCGGCGTGCCACTGGCGAGCTGGCTGGGCCAGTCGGTGGGTTGGCGTTGGAGCTTTGCGCTGGTCGCCCTGCTTGGCGTTGCCACCATGATCGCGGTCTACACCTTTGCGCCGAATACGCCCGCCGACGCCAAGGCGAGCCCGCTGCGTGAACTCGGCGCACTGAAGCGCCCGCAGGTATGGATGACGCTAGGTATTGGCGCCATCGGTTTCGGCGGTCTGTTTGCGGTGTACACCTATCTCGCCGACATCCTGCTCAAGGTGACGCATATGTCGCTGGATGCGGTGCCTTGGGTGATGGGTGTGTTCGGCATCGGCATGACGCTGGGCAACCTGATCGTGCCGATGCTTGCCGATCGCGCGCTAATGCGCACGGCGGGTGGTCTGCTGGTGTGGAGCATGCTGACGCTGGCCGTGTTCCCGTTCACTGCCGGCAACGTGTGGGCCCTGGGTGCCATCGTGTTCCTGATCGGTATGGGCGGCGCGCTGGGCACGGTGCTGCAGACGCGCTTGATGGATGTAGCCGGCGATGCGCAAGGCCTGGCCGCCTCGCTCAATCATTCCGCGTTCAACGCGGCAAACGCACTCGGCCCGTTCCTTGGCGGTCTGGCGATTGCGCACGGCTACGGCTGGACCTCACCCGGCTGGGTAGGCAGCGGTCTCGCCTTGGGTGGCTTGTTGCTGTGGTTCGTGTCGATGGCGATGGATCGGCGCGATGACGAAATGACGGCGTGCGAATCCTGCTGAATCGTCAACTCAGCAGGTCTTCCCAGTTCTTCGGCACTTTGCCCTTCGGCCCCGGTGTGGGTTGATCCAGCGGATGGAACAAGGGCGGCTGCAGCTCCGGGCCGTAGAACGCATCGCCCGTGCGGTAGTCGTAGAGCCAACGGTCGTCCGGCTCGAAGTTGGCGATCACGGGGTGACCGGTGGCATGAAAGTGCTTGCTGGCGTGCTGATGGGGTGAGCTGTCGCAACAGCCGACGTGGCCGCATTCGGCACAGCGGCGTAGATGGAACCACCAGCCGCCACTCTTCAGGCATTCCACGCAGCCATCGCCGCTGGGTACGGCATCAAGGTTGATACCTGATTCCTGCTTGCTCATGTCCCCGCTCCTCATGGTGATGATGGCCGATCTCGTCAGCGGCGCTGCGGTCAGAAACCCAGCTCGCTCAGTCCCGGATGGTCGTCCGGACGGCGCCCGAGTGGCCAGTGGTATTTGCGTTCTGCGTCGGTGATGCGCAGATCGTTGATGGATGCGTGGCGATGCGTCATCAGCCCGTGTTCGTCGAACTGCCAGTTCTCGTTGCCATAGCTGCGGTACCACTGGCCGGAGTCGTCGTGCCATTCATAGGCGAAACGGACCGCGATGCGGTTGCCAGCGAACGTCCACAGTTCCTTGATCAGGCGGTAGTCCAACTCACGGTTCCACTTACGCGTAAGGAAGGCCTGCGCTTCGTCACGCCCGTGGACGAACTCGGCTCGATTGCGCCAGTAGGTATCCGGCGAGTACGCCAGCACCACTCGGGCGGGATCGCGGCTGTTCCAGCCGTCCTCGGCCAGCCTTACTTTCTGTACTGCGGTTTCGGCGGTGAAGGGTGGAACCGGCGCACGGACTTCCATGGAACACCTCGATGACTGACCAAGCAAAGAGCAAGCGTAGCGCGGATTTCATCCACGCATTGAGAAAGACTGCGGACTCTACAAAGGCAATGCGTACGTGCGTTTGACCACTTGGCTGGGCATATCGGTCTTGACGTTCTGGATGCCGTTGGCGCGCGTGAGATGGGTTGACTGGAAGTGCCGGTAATCGTCGAGGTCCGCCACTGCTACGCGTAACAGCGCATCGCTTTCGCCCAGCATGATGTAGCACTCCATCACCTGTGGCAGTCGATGCATGGCACGGATGAACTGGTCGATGGTGTCGGCGTCCTGTGCGACCAGCCACACGCGGGTAAACAGCGTGAGTCCAGCGCCCACCTTGGACGGATCGAGCACGGTGACATAGCGTTCGATAACGCCCGCTTCTTCCAGCAGCTTCACCCGCCGCAGGCAGGGCGATGGCGACAGACCCACTTCGTTCGCAAGGTCGGTATTCGGCAGCCGCGCATTCTCCTGCAGGGCGCGCAGAATCCGCTTGTCGGTCTCGTCCAGCCGGATTGGCATGGTGCGTCACCCTTGGCGAAGAGATTGGCATGATATGCCAAACATTGTGGTATTGGCGCGATAGTTAGCACCCTATGCAGGGCGCTGCCGCGTAGCCTGATGGCATGGACATCCATACGCTGCTGCTGTTCGTCGCCACCGTGCTCCCGCTGATCTGCGTGCCGGGGCCGGACATGCTCTACATCGCGTCGCAGGCCATATCCGGCGATGTTCGCGCCGGGTTGCGTGCGACGGCAGGCGTGTGCACTGGCTATGCACTGCACTCACTGCTGGTGGCGTTCGGCCTTGCGGCGGTGATTACCACCTCGCCCGTGTTGTTCCATGCGCTGCGCTGGGCAGGTGTGGCGTATCTGATTTACCTTGCCGTGCGCTTGCTACGTTCAGCGATGCGACCCGGCCTTATTGCACTGCCAACCGCGCAGGTGACGTCGCAACTACGCCGCGGCTTTTTTACGGCAGCGCTCAATCCCAAGGGGATGATGATCTATTTCGCGCTGTTGCCGCAGTTCGTGCATCCGGGGCACGCGGTCGCATGGCAGGCGATGTTGTTGTCGGCCATCTTCATCGCGCTGTGCGCACTGGTGTACAGCGCACTGAGTGTGGTGCTCGCCCGTACCGGCAAGGCTGGCGGGCTGAGCGATCGCCGACGGCGCTGCGTGGAAGGCGTGTCCGGCGGCATGCTTATCGCCGCAGCCGCCAAACTTGCAAGCACGTAGCCCGGATGAAGCGAAGCGCAATCCGGGCTACGGTGTCACGGTGTTACGGCGTCAGCGTTTGAGGTCGTTCTTGTCGACGTCGCCGCCCTTCATGACGAACGCTACGTGCTCAAGCTGCGATACGTCCTGGAGCGGGTCGCCGTTTACCGCGACGAGGTCGGCGTAGTAACCCGGCGCCACGGCACCCACCTTGCCCGTCATGCCGAGCAGATCCGCTGCAGTCACCGTGGCCGCCTGGATCGCCTGCATGGGCGTCATGCCCCACTTGGTCATCACGGCAAACTGCTTGGCATTCCAGCCATGCGGATACACGCCGGCGTCGGTGCCGAAGGTCATCTTCTCGCCGGCCTTCACCGCGCGCTGGAAATTCTCGCGCTGCAGACGACCCACCATCCTCTCTTTTTCGATGGTGCTCGCTGGGAAGCCCTTCTTGGCGTATTCGCTGAGGATGTAGTCGTCGTTGTACACGTCGAAATCCAGATACGTGCCGTGCTGCTTCGCTAGCTTCAGGCCTTCGTCATCGATCAGGCTGCTGTGCTCCACCGAATCGACGCCCGCGCGAATGGCCATCTTGATGGCTTCGGCACCATGCGCGTGCGCGGCGACCTTCTTGCCCCAGCGATGCGCTTCGTCGACCACGGCGTTCATTTCTTCCTGTGAGTATTGCGGCGCGCGCACCGAGGTTTCCGCGCTGAGCACGCCCGCACTCGCCATGAACTTGATGACGTCGGCGCCGTGCTTGACGTTCTCCCGCACGCGATGGCGGATGGCATCGACGCCGTCGGCCACACCGTTGACGTCGTGAAACTCGATCCACGGTGAGAAACCCGTGGTGCCGTCGGCATGGCCGCCCGTCGCGCCGAGCGGCGGGCCGGACACCAGCATGCGTGGGCCTGGGATGTCACCGCGATTGATCGCATCGCGCAACGAGATATCAACGTAGTCGTCAGCGCCGACATTACGCACAGTGGTAAAGCCCGCATCCAGTGTGCGCTTGGCGTAGGTGGGCGAGAGGATCGCCGAATCGATGGCGGTGCGCTTGAGTATGGTCTCGTAATAGTCGCCCTTCACTTCGCTCGGATCGCCGGTAAGGTGCACGTGGCAGTCGATCAGGCCGGGCAGCAGCGTGGCGCTGCCGAGATCGATGACCTTGACGCCTGCGGGCACTTGCCCGTCGTAACGCACTTCGACGATGTGATCGCCTTCGATGATCACCAGCGGGTTGTCGCGCACGGTGCCGGCTTTGGTGTCGACAAGGTGGGCGGCGCGTACAGCGACGCGCGTTGGCACGGGCGCATCGTCAGCCGCGGCTACAGCGGACGCACCAAGGCCAAGGGTGATGGCAGCAAAGAGGGGCAACAAGCGCATGGAATGACTCCGCAGGCGATGACGAGAAGTGACGGGCGAATAGCCCGACACAGCGCATCGCGCCGCGTCCATGCCGCTCCCCCTTTCGGCACCTTACCGCAGGGATGACCACGCCTGTCCATGACCGGTGGCCTACACGGACTGCCACTCCCGTTATCTGATCGAACCCACCAGAACGGGACCGGCGCTTATGCGCCGGTCCCGCGGGTGTTACGGCTGGTTTCCTGCCGCCTGCACCGCGGCATACGCGTTGACAATACCCGCGCCAATCGGCTTGCTGCCACTCGGCGTCACGTGCGGCACGGTGGCCGTGGACTTGAGCAACGAGGTCACCTGGGACGGCGTCAGCAACGCCTTGCCGAGCGACAGACGATAGCTCTGCATCAACGCCACGATACCCGCCACGTGCGGCGTGGCCTGCGAGGTGCCTGCCATGCCACCGTAAGTCGCCGTGGTCGGGGTGGTGGTGCCGGCATTGATGGTCGACCAGATGAAGCCGGTGGTCGCCTGCGTGCCGCTGGACGCATCACCCTTGTAGACGCCGCCACCGGGGGCGGCGATGGTGACGATGGTGCCGTAGTTGGAGTAATAGGCGCGTGTGCTCGTCACGCCCGTCGCCGCCACCACCACTGCACCTGCGCAGCTGGCCGGCGAGTAATTCGCGGCGTTGGCGTTGCTGTTACCGGCAGCCACCACCACGGTAGCGCCGCGGCCGACCGCGCCAGTGATCGCCTGCCCCAGCACGCTGCTGGACGGGCATGTACCCGAGCCGCCGAGGCTGAGGCTCAGCACCTTGGCCGGATTGGCATTGGCCGGCACGCCCGACACGCTGCCGCCCGACGACCAGGTGATGGCATCGGCGATATCGGCATTGGATCCGCCGCAATGGCCAAGCACGCGCACCGGCACCACTCGCGAGTTGTATGAGGTACCCGCCATGCCGGTGCTGTTGTTGGTGATCTCGCCGCCTGCCGTGCCGAACACGTGCGTGCCGTGCCAGCTGCTGTCCTCGGCAGCCTGATTCGAGCCGCATTGATTGGCGGTGGTCCAGTCACCGGTATCCCAACCGCCGGCCGCGCGGCCATTGGTCGAACGCCCCGACACCGATGCGGTGCTGATGAAATCGTAGCCGGCGTTGGCCAGCGAGAGGTCGAGATCCGGGTGGTTGGTGACGCCGGTATCCAGGCTCGCAATGGTGACGCCGGTACCGTCAGCGAGGCTCCATGCCTGCTGGATATTAGCGGCACCCCAGTTGGCGACGTTCGCGTTGAGCGAGCTGTCGAAGAAGTTCGCGCCGCTGGGCGTGAGGTAGTCCCACTGATACGTGGCGTAGTACGGGTCATTCGGCGTGGTGAACGTCGCGGCGGCGGCAGGACGGATATCGTCCACGCGCTTGAGCATGTATTCGGGTTCCACATAGGCCACCGACGGATCGGCTGCAATCTGCTTGATCAGTGTCGCCGCCTCGGTGGACGACAGCGCGCGATCGGTATGCACCAGATCGGCGCCGGTCGCCAGCTTGCGTGCATAGCGCACATTGAGCACGCGCGGTGCAGCGGCCGTTCCTGCGGTCAGCTTGGCGCGCGATGCGGCGACACCAATGTTCTGCACCGCCACATTGGCATTGCTCCGTTCGGAGCTACCGCTCTTGTAGGTAATGATGAAACCGCTATAGGTCTGATCGTTCTGCAGTGGACTCACGTCGAAGTTGGCGGAAGGCGGCGGTGACGTGCCGAACTCCGCAGCGGACGCAGATGCAGACAAGGTCAACAACATCGAAACGGCCAGCAAACGCTTATACGTATGACGTTCCATTCGAGCTCCCCATACCAAGGTTGGGTCGAAGCGGTCCTCCGGCGTCCAGCCGGACCGGGCCTTGGCTCATAGGCCGGCCGCCCCGATGCATCGGGTCTTCGACAGTTGATTTCTCTGGATCGCGGGAGTCGTCCCTGACCCGCCGCGAACACGCACCAGCCCACGCCGCGCAAGGCGCAGCGACCCGAATCGACGTGGACGGAAACCCCAAAAGCAGACGCGAACACTTACCCACTCGACGGACCCAAGGGCCTGCCGATCGATGTGTCATTCATGGTGTGTCGCGCGATTCCTCACCCCTGGCGCGGCACGTCGCATGAATTCGCGACGAGGGCCATTGATTCACGGCGGAGGTGAAGGAACCGCAAAAAATTACCGAACACGGCACAAACATGCGCCACTTATGTGATTTCAATCACACAAATGGCGCTCTTGGCCCAGACAAATCGAACGTTGTTACGTTCCCGGGTGGTAGGTACGCTCGACGTGGCCCTGCAAATCCTCGGGCCAGAAGTACACGGCGCGCAGGTTGCCGGTGGTGTAGCGCTCGGCTTCATCGTTGAAATGCGGCGACTCCGGATGGCCGCTTTCGCCGCCCGCCGTGATGGCGCGAGCCCGCACCTTGTCGCCAAACTCCACCACCGCCACGAAGCTGTTGCCGCCGGTGCCGTAGTAGCGTCGCGTGCCCGGCCAGCGATGCGCGCCGAACGAGGCGAGCGAGCCCCAGCGCGATGAGGTGAACGGCACGGGGATGCTCGGCTTGCTGTCGTCGAACGGTTGCTGGATATCGCCGTTGATGCGCTGGTAGCGGTTCACCTCACCCCACGGCACACCCCAGCTGCCGAAGTCCTTCTGCAGCCGATCGGAGGCTTCCACCAAGGCATCAAGACGCGCCTTGGGGCCGGCGCGTTCGGCCATGATGTCGTAGATCGAAAGCCCTTCGGATACATCGGACTTGTCGACCTTGTCCCACAGCGTGTCACCCCAGAACACCGCCAGCGACGTCGGCATGGATGCGATGCCCCAGCGGTAATCCCAGCCCCGCAGCAGGGCGATGGGGCCGGCCAGCCTCTTCTTCAGCGGATCGTTGGCAGGCAACGCGTCGTAATCCTTCACCAGGATGGGAATCTGCCGCGCGAACGCCGGCAGATACGAATCGAACGCCGCCGTGATCAACGACGGCAAGGTGAAGTCATGCTTGCCGCTAAGCACCATGGTGGCGTGGATGCCGCGCGGGTTCTCACCCACGCTATCCATGTAGCGCGGGTAGTTCTCGCGCTTGGGGCTGTCTGGGCCGGCCGCCGAATACGGCCAGTCGTTGGTGTTCATGATCCAGCCGTTGGCGGGATTGAGCAGATGCGGCGCCGCATCCAGTGGCAGCAAGCCCTGCCAATCGGTGGTTGGATCGCTGCCGTCCACCGGTTTGGTGTAATCGAAGCGGTTGTCGCGCTTGGGGATGAATTGCGGATGCAGGTACGCGATCTCGCCCTTGTCGTCCGCGAAGATGGTGTTGTTCGACGAGTTCGCCTTTAGCTCTGCGATCTTCATAAAGCTGGCGAAGTCGATGGCCTTGGTGCGCAACCAACTCTGCTCCAACGCCTCCATCGGCTTGTTCATCAGCGCGGTGGCGACCCACTTGCCGCCCTCCTCGCGCACGATGGGACCGTGGTGCGTCGCATACGTGGTGAACGTGCGCTGCCCCATCGAGCCGTCCGCTTTGCGGTAGGTGATGGTGATCGGCCGGGTGGTGACGTCCCTCGTTTCCTTGCCGTAGCGATAACCGAGCTTGCCACCGTCGTGCACGATGGTTTCGGCAAATTCGTCCACCACATCGGCAGTGGTCGATGTATGCATGAAACCGATGTGCTTGTTGAACCCCTGGTAGATGAAGAACTGCCCCCAGGTCACCGCGCCGTACACGTCCAGTCCTGCATCGCTGGACATCTGCAGCTCGGAACGGAAGAAGAACGACGTGTGCGGATTGATCAGCAACAGCGCGTGGCCATCCGCCGTCAGCTTCGGTGCGATGGCAATGCCATTGGAACCGGTGGGCTCCACCCAACTGGATGGTGTATCGACGAAGGCCACGGTGTCGGTGGACTTGCCATAGAACGCCTGCAGTTCCTTCAACGACACGCGCTCGATATCGCCACCGATGCTGCCCTCGCTGAAGCTCAAGGCCATCCACGGTTCGAAATGCGTGATCACACGCGGATGCACGTCCGGATGCGTGGCGAGGTAATAGTTGAGGCCATCGGCCCACGCGTCCATCAGCTCGCGCAGCCAAGAAGGGCTCTTGGCGTAAAGCCGTTTCAGTTCCGCCGGATCGATCCACAACTGCTGCCGCAAGTCTGACCAGATCGCCTTATCACCCTCGGCCTTCGCCAACCAACCGAGCGAGTTGAGGTAGTTCGTCTCGACGCGGTTGAAGTCATCCTCGGCCTGCGTGTACGCCATGCCGAACACGGCATCGGCGTCCGTCTTGCCGTGTACGTGGGCAATACCCCAGTCGTCGCGGGTGATGGTGACGGCGGCGGCTTCGGCTTTACAGCGGCTCTCGTCGTCGCTGGCCGCGTGGGCAAGGGATGCACCCGATAGCGCAAGCAGCAGGGACACGGACAGTAGGCGCTTCGAGGTAGTAATCATCACAGTTGCTCGTCTCTCATCACGGATGCACGACGCCACCACTTCCCTACCGCGTCATTCCGGCCCTTGTCCCCTTTTCGGGATGCGCCGGAATGACGAAGTGGGAGGGTTCCGATGTAAATCAGGGCATCGAATAGCTGTTATTTGCCCGATCCGCATCCGGCAACTTGTGGTCCGGATCCAGTTCAAACTTGCTGATCTTCTTGCCCGTATGCAGCGCCAGCTTCGGCGTCGCGCTCTGTCGCCATGCCTCGACCGGCACGCGCACATCTTCATGACTGCCATCGGCATAGTCGACGCGCAGCGTGGCGGGCATCACCAGCTTTTGCTTGCTCGCGAGCGTGACCTGCACGCCCTTGACTGGATCGTTGTCCACGTAGCTGGCGCCCGTGATGCCCATGTCGAGCTGCCAGTTATTGAGATACCAGCCGCGCCACCACCACGAGAGATCCTCGCCGGCTTCGCTGCTCATGAAGCGGAAGAAATCCGACGGCGTCGGGTGGTGATAGGCCCACGTGGCGATGTACTTGCGGAAAGCTGGGTCGAAGCGCTCGGGGCCCAGAATCTGCTCACGCAGCAACACCAGACCCAACGCGCCCTTGAAGTAGCTTACCGAGTGCCGGTACTTCTCCGAGATCGAATCGGAGTGCGCCAACAGCGTGGGTGCATTCGCGTCGGCCAGTACGGGGAGGATCTCGTCCACCGGGTTGCCGCCCTTGGGCGCGTACTCGCTGTCGCGCTTCGGTGCGAACTCGCCCTTGTTGAACGCATCGGAGGCATACACGTCGATGAAGGTATTGAAGCCTTCATCCATGAACGCGTTGCGACGCTCGTTGGAGCCGACGATCATCGGGAACCAGCCGTGGCCGAGTTCATGCGCGGTGATCCAGAACAGCATCGGCCCCTTGTCGTCGTAACCGTCGAACACGATGCCGGGGTATTCCATGCCTGCGCCATGGCCACCGAGGTTCACCGCAGCAGGCCAGGGATACGCATACCACTTGGAGGAGAAGTGCTCGATGGAGCCCTTCACGTATTCGGTGGAGCGATTCCACGCATCCTTGCCCACGCCTTCCACCGGATACACCGACATGGCGAGCGCATGCTTGCCTTCGGGCAGGTTGATGCGCGCCGCATCCCATATGAAAGCGGGTGAAGCGGCAAACGCCACATCGCGCGTGTGCTCCATGTGGAAGCGCCAAGTCTGCGTGCCGCTCTGCTTCGGATGGCTGGTGGGGTCGTTCACTTCCTGCGGCGAACGGATCATCACCGTGGCATCGCTCTGCGCAGCTTCCGCGAGGCGCTTCTGCTGCGTGGCGGTAAGTACTTCGTTGCCATTGGTGAGCGCGCCGGAGCCGGCAACGATGTAATTCCACGGCACGGTCACGGCGTAATCGATGTCGCCGTACTCGAGGTAGAACTCCGAACCGAGATAAGGCTGCGTGTCCCAGCCACGCAAGTCGTCGTAGACCGCCATGCGCGGGAACCACTGGGCGATCTCATAGATGTCGCCGTTCTTGGTCGGCGTCACCGCGGTACGTCCACCCCAAGTACCCGGCACGGTGTAGTGGTAGCGGATGCGCAGCTTCGCCTGCTTGCCACTGGCGGCCAGCGCCTGCGACAGGTCGACGCGCATGCGCGTGTCGTCGACCAGGAAATGCACGGGTTTGCCGTCCACTTCCACGGCGTCGATCTGGTAGCCGTCGGTAAAGTCGCTGCGCGGACGCGGCGAGCCGAGTGAGGCTCGCGAGTCGCGACGGTAGATGTTCTGGTCCAGTTGCACCCACAACACGTCCAGCGCATCCGGGCTGTGATTGGTATAGGTGATGGTTTCGTCGCCGCGTAGCGTATGCGTGGCGGGGTCGATGTTCGCCTGGATGGCGTAGTCCACCCGGTTTTGCCAGAACTGCGGCCCGGGCTTGCCTGCGCCGTCGCGAAAGGCGTTGGCCGCATCGGGCAGCGATAGCGGCGCAAACAGCACCTGGGGATCGAAAGCGGCGTCCGTGCCGTCGGCGAAGGCCGGCGCACTCATAGCGCCAGCCGCAAGCAGACCCGCGCCAACTGCGCAGGCCAGGACGAGTTTCTTCATCAGGCGTATTCCTCAAGGCTCCCCGTATAGAACCCGACACTATAGGTAGCGGGTCGCCAGGTGAACCGGGCCAGTGGTCATGGGCCGCCCCGCAGCTTTGTGCGAACGTGTCCGAAAGAGGCCGCGCGCCCAAGAGGCTACAATGGGCGGATGAGCACTCCCGAACATTCCCCGCTCGGCAAGACCACCGTCTACGCCGACCGCTACGACCCGTCCCTGCTGTTCCCGATCCCTCGCCAGGCCAAGCGCGACGAGATCGGCGTGACCGCGCCGCTGCCGTTCCATGGCGAGGACGTCTGGAACGCCTATGAGCTGTCCTGGCTCGACGCGCGCGGCAAGCCGGTGGTGGCGCTGGCCGAGTTTCGTGTGCCGGCGACCTCGCCGAACATCATCGAGTCGAAGTCGTTCAAGCTGTACCTCAACGGCTTTTCGCAAGAACGCATCGCGGATCGCGAACAGCTAGCCAGCACGCTGGGCAAAGATCTTTCCGCTGCCGCCGGTGCGCCGGTGGGCGTACTGCTGAGCGACGCGCGCGCGCGCGGCCATACGGTCATCGACCTGATGGGTACGCTGATCGACGCGCTGCCCATCGACATCGATGACTATGGTCCGCCGCGTGCCGATTACCTCACCGCCGACGGCACGAAACCGATCATGGAGGAAGCACTGGTATCCAACCTGCTGCGCTCCAACTGTCCGGTGACCGGGCAGCCGGACTGGGGCAGCGTGCAGGTCCACTACCGCGGCGCACCCATCGACCGTGCCGGGCTGCTGCGTTACCTGGTCTCGTTCCGCAACCACAACGAGTTTCACGAGCAATGCGTGGAGCGCATTTTCGTCGACGTCATGGAGCGCTGCAGGCCGGAGCAACTCATCGTCTATGCACGCTATACGCGGCGCGGCGGGCTGGACATCAACCCCTACCGCAGCACGGGCACCGAGCGCCCAGGCAACCCGCGCGGCGCACGCCAGTAAAACGCGACATACTCGTGAAGAGCGCGTCGATGAAAGAGCGTAGTAATCGCAGCTTCAGATCGCCGGGACTAGCCTGAGCGGAATCAGGCGCCCGGCAGTGCTTCAATGCCGGCCGGGTGTGAGTCCGCCACCAGCCATGGGGTCAGACATGAATATCCAGCCACGCAAAACGGCTTTGTACTGCGCGACCCTTGCCGGCCTGCTTGTGCTGAGCGCATGCGGCAAGAACCACGAAGCCTCCAACACCACACCTACCGCGCCGACCTCCAGTGCGCCAGCACCGGCAGCACCCGCGCCTCCGGCGACCGCCCCCACACCGGCACCGCCGAGCAGCGCACCAGCCCCCACCAGCACTGCGCCGGCTCCAGCCCAGACCACGGCAAAGTCGGCCAGCGTGAACAGCGCCGGTGCCATCCGGGTTGCTGCGGTGACCATCGGCAGCCAGGTCGATGCGGCTCTGGCGATCAGCAAAGAGCAGCGCCAGTTCGCACCGGAAGACAAGGCTATCTATGCCAGCGTCGCCACCATCGGCGCCGCCGACAACGCGACGCTGAACGCCAAGTGGAGCTATGTCGATGGAAAGGACGAGCTGTTCAGCAGCACCACCGAATCGATTGCCACCGATGGCCCTGCCGTCACCACCTTCAAGGTACAGAACCCCAACGCATGGCCGAAGGGCAAATACAAAGTGGTGATCTCGCTCAACGGTAAGCAAGTGGCGAGTGAAGACTTCGAAGTCAGGGCTTCCAGCTAAGCCACTGGTTCAGCCAATGGGAAAGAAAAGAAGCGCCCGAGGGCGCTTCTTTGTCTTGGACTTTCTGTGCTTTCTTCAGACCTTGGCAAGCTTGTTCAAGCGGAAACCACCGATGATCTGGGTAACTCCGTAGACCAGCGCGAGCGCGCCGATCCAGATGGTGACCGTGAATATGCCGGCGCCCGGGTACATGAAGAGCAACACACCCAGCACGATTGCGAGCACGCCGCTGAGGCCAATCACCCAATCTCCCTTGATTTCGCCGCGGGCACAGAGAGCAAAAATAACGCGCACGATGCCCGCAATGATCAGCCATGCCGTCAGCATGATGAACAGGATGCCAGCCATCTCCGCGGGTTGTGAAACGGCAGCCACACCGAACAACAGCGAGACCACCGCGTACAACAATAGCCAGCCCTTGGAGATAGTCACGTGCCTGCGGAACAGGGCGATCACGCTGACCAGACCCTCCGCAATCGAAACGATACCAATAGCCCATGCCAACCCTACCGCACTGCTAATGGGGTACATCATCAAACTGATGCCGAAGAGGACTGAGATGATTCCGTAGAACATGAGAATCCATCCACTTCCTTTCATTGATTGTTGTGCACTCGTTTGCATGAAATCTCTCCGCGTGTGGGTTCAATGGTTCTGTACGACAGCTCGTCGATACTTCCACGATCGTAAATACCGTTGAACGCTATTCCTATCGTCGTGGCCCGGATAAAGCTGTAGGAAAACTGCGCATCAATTCACTCGGACGCTCATACGCAACAAGACGCCCCTGAATACCCACGACCCGCCATGACACAAACGGCACGCGCACTTAACCTGGCGACTGTTCGAATCCATCCCCGCAATGCGCATTGCATTTGTCCGATAACCGATGAGGATTAGTCATGAATCAAGACACCATCCAGGGGCATTGGAAACAGCTCAGCGGCCAGATCAAGGAGCACTGGGGAAAACTTACCGATGACGACCTCAAGGTCGCCGAAGGCAACGCCGAATACCTGTCAGGCAAACTGCAGGAGCGCTATGGCCTGGCGCGAGACGAGGCCATGAAGCAGGTCAAGGCCTTCGAGAAAGGTATCAAGCACCACTGATTCAACCCACCGAAGCGCGCTCGCTCCGCTGGAGTGGGCGCGCTTCGGTGGAACCGTGTGGCATCACTGATCGACGCAGTAGAGCTCAAACAGGCGCGCCATGAGGGCATGGACGCGTTCATCGCGAATCGCGTAATAGATCGATTGCCCTTCGCGTCGTCCGGCCACCAATCCATCGCGTCGCAACAGCGACAGGTGCTGGGAAACGACGCTTTGCGCCAAACCTAGTGCATCAGCAAGATCGCCCACTGAGCGCTCACCATCCAACAACTGGCAAACCAGCATCAACCGATTAGTGCTGCCGAGCGCCTTGAGCACGCTCACGGCTTCCTCGGCATGGCGCTGCATGGCCTCTGGCGTGACAGCCGTCGAACGACGCGCGGTGACACCCATCCTGCTACGACTCATGAGTGACCCAGTTCCGTTGGCACGTGGTATCTCCAGCCATCACAGCGCGTCGAGCGGGATCTTGAGGTAACGCGTGCCGTTGTCTTCGGCAGGCGGCAACTGTCCGGCACGCATGTTCACCTGCACAGCGGGCAGCAACAGACGCGGCATAGCGAGCGTGGCGTCGCGTGTGCTGCGCATGTGCACGAACTCGTCTTCAGCAGTGCCTTCGCGTACGTGAATGTTGTCGCGCCGTTCGGCGCCCACGCTGGTTTCGTGCACGAAGCCGTCGCGACCCGGCGTCTTGTAATCGTGGCAAAGAAAAATGCGGGTTTCGTCCGGCAAGGCAAAGATGCGCTGGATGGAGCGGTACAGCGTGCGCGCATCGCCACCCGGAAAATCGCAGCGCGCGGTGCCGAAGTCCGGCATGAATAAGGTATCGCCCACGAATGCGGCATCACCGATGACGTGCGTCATGCAGGCCGGCGTATGTCCCGGCGTGTGCAGCGCCACGGCGTCGATGCTGCCAAGCTGGTAACGCTCGCCGTCCTTGAACAGATGATCGAACTGGCTGCCGTCACGCTGGAATTCACTGCCAGCGTTGAAGATCCGGCCAAAGGTTTCCTGCACGTCACGGATGTGCTCGCCAATACCGAGCTTGCCCCCGAGCAGCGACTGCACATAGGGCGCTGCGGAAAGATGATCCGCGTGCACATGCGTATCGATGACCCATTCCACGTCCAACCCCTGCTCCCGCACGAAATCGACCAGCGCATCAGCCGAATGGTGGCGCGTACGGCCGGAGACCGGGTCGTAATCGAGCACGCTGTCGATCACGGCCGCTTTGCTCGTCGCGGGATCCCACGCCACGTAGCTGAAGGTGTTGGTGGCCTCGTCGAAGAAGGCTTTCACGTCGGGTCGTTGCACGGCGCACCTCATGTCGATGAATGGGGATTGGAGCGCAACGGCCAGCGCGACGCCAGCCACCAGCCCAACATCATCGACGCCACCAGCAACCACACCGAGCCGATGCCGCTACCGAGTGATGCCAGCGCGGGTCCCGGGCAATAGCCGGCGATACCCCAGCCGATGCCGAACAACGCCGAGCCAACCAACAGGCGACCATCGATGCGTCGTGCGGACGGCATCTCGAACGATGCCTCCAGTCGCGGTTTGCGCGCACGCCAGACCAAGCGATAGCCGATGGCGGTGGTAAGCACCGCACCCGCCATCACGAACAGCAAGCGTGGATTCCATGCACCAGCCACGTCGAGGAAACCAAGCACGACGGCAGGTTGCGTCATGCCGGCGATGCCGAGTCCCACGCCGAACAGCAGTCCTGCGAACAAGGCCACGAGCGATTTCATGTGGGCAACCCTCCCAGCCAATGACGAACCACGGCTACCGTTGCCATGCCGAATGCGACGAACACCACGGTGGCGGCGAACGAACGCGGCGACAATCTCGCGATACCGCACACGCCATGCCCGCTAGTGCAACCACTGCCCAGTCGTGTACCAAACCCCACCAGAAGGCCGGCGAACGCCATCCACGGCCATGACACCTGCGGCATGCCGATGCCGCTTTCTCCGCGGACAAGCCACAGCAACAGCGGTGAGATCACCAGCCCCGCGACAAACGCGGCACGCCACGGCCAGTCACGCGCGCCGCTCAGCAAACTGCTGGCAATGCCGCTAATGCCCGCGACGCGGCCCAGCGTCGCCATCAGCAGCACGGCGGCAAGGCCGATCAAGACCCCGCCCGCGAGGGAAAGCAACCAGGGATGCATGGTTACTCCTAAATATTCATATATTAGATATTTCTAATATATAGAACATGCGGAACACGAACAAGCCGACGTCGCTGACGCGATGTCGCACGAAGAAGGTTATCGAACGGAATGACGATGCGTCGTCAACGCCAGAAAGGCGGGAAAAATGGCCCCGGAGTCCCTCGAATTTTCAAATCAACTCATTGATATAACTTACTTTCCAATTACGAACCAACCAACGTTACTCACTATCTTACTCACTTCTTCCAGCGCAGCCGGCTGCGGCATTACTTGGCTAGAAGTCGGCTCTCGAATAGGCCAATGGGGACCGAAATTCAGGTGGCCGCAGCAATCACCACTCTTCTATGCGGGGCCCTCACTGCAAAACTTAGGGTAGCCCTCTGGCAGCCGTAGCCCCGGAATCGGCCGACCCAATGCTGTTCGGCTACGATGAACGGGCTGCACCGGGATCGCACCACCAAGACCCGGGCAGGCTCCCGCAGGCTGCGTCCTGTGGAAGCGGAGCGAGCTCAAGGGGAGAGAAAAGGGGGAACTTATGGACAAGAAGACGCAGGGCGCCTGGCTGCTTCATCACGGCAGAAAACTTCAAGCAACAACCAACCAAGATTTTGACGCCATCGCATTCGCTGGCAAGAGCGGAACGTTGTTGTCCGCCATTTCGGCCGAAAGGCAGGGCGTCGTCACCCAGCCCCGCCTAGAGGCGCTAGCACGTGCAAACCATATCAGCCCTAGGACGGAGATGCCGGCGATTATCACCGAGCTCGCCCGACAACGATTGGTGATGCCCGGCAATGGCGGCGTGGAAGTTCTAGGCCTGACAGGCCACAGCGTGCTCGAACATACCGCACGCATATTCGACGAAAGTGAGCATGAAGCTCACGAAGATGCGGTCATCGTCGTTTCCGAGATCGCATCCGAAAACCCGACGACCGACAGAGCCGTTACCGAACTCGTCTCCGACCAGCTCAAGCTTTCCAGCAAGCAGATGGGCGACACGTTGGAGTTAGCAACCAAAATCGGATTCTTCGACTCAGAGCCGATCTCCGCGCAGGAAAGGCTCCTGTTCAACGGCAATCTGTTTCGGCGGGATGAGGCGCGCAAGGTCAATGCGATTCTGTCATCGCTGAAGCCGGGCGAAGCCAGCCAGCTTAGGGAGGTCAACCAGAAACTGCAGGAGACAGGCTGCCTGCCACTCGACGCTGTAACCAGGATATTAGGGCAGGAACTGTTCTCCCGCTTGCATTCCATCGGCTTGTTCGATGTCAGCGTTGTCGGCAACGACCAAGGAAAGAACCACTTCGTAACCCGTCCGGCGGCCTTCTCCAAGTTCAGCAATTCGATCGCCGACGATGCCTTCGACCTAGCCAAGGCGCTGGTCGCCTCGCTCACCTATGGCATGACCGTCAGCAGTTATTATCGCGGCCGCATCCAGATGGTTTCGGCGCTGATGAATAAGCTGATTAATGGCCACAGCGTCGGTCCTGCGACGGCCATCGGCAGTGACTATCAAGCGCTCGAACTCAAAGGCGTCGTCGCCGTTTCCCCCGCCGACGGCGGAATGTTCACTATGAAGCTGCTCAAGCCCGAGGTAGGACGACTGGCGCTCGCGGTTATCGAAGATGGCGACATCACGGCGGAAAGCGTTTCGCACATTCCCGGAGCGCGCATCACCGAATACGTGGTCCCTGAATCCAATCGAGAGGTTCAGCGCAAGAACGCCACCGAGGCGGTCAAGATCAACGCACGCAACTTGCTTCAGGAAATCAGGACTGGCGGGCTCAAGAGATGACCAATCAACCCATCAAGGGCGCCATCGCCGAAGAAGCACTGAGGAACTACTTTCTGAGCATCGGCTATTACGTCGCTAGAGGCGTCAAGTTCACATTCCGCCGATTCGACGTGACCGACGTCGACCTGTGGCTCTATGCGCGCAACTCCCCCATGAGTAGGGAACGCATCTGCGTCGACATCAAGAACAAGAAGACACCCCAGGCCTTGGAACGCATCTTCTGGGCTAAGGGTCTGCAAGCCGTGCTCGGGCTGGATTCTTGCATCGTCGCCACTACCGACTCGCGCCCTGACGTGCGCGATTTCGGTCTGCAACACAACGTCAAGGTGTTGGATGGCAAATTCCTAACTCGCCTCACCAAAAGCGCCCGCAGCCATAAGGAGCGCATTACCGAAGAGGACTTCCTTGCCGACCTAGACTCCAGCTCGCTGGGTCGGCTGGGCGGCGACTGGCGCGGTCGCTACGAGGAAAGCAAGTCCCGGCTGCTCCATTCGCTCAACTTCGACGGCTGTAACGCTTGGCTCGATGACATTGAATACCTGCTCGCTCAGATCGCGTCCAACAACCAGGCATGGAGGCTGCTATATGCCTCGTGTTCGCATTTCATGATAGCTATGGACTTCATACTGAGAGAGTTCATCGCCGAGGATCAAGAGCAACGACGCCAGATCATCGAGCGCGGTATCCGTTATGGCGTGTCTGGGCAGGAGTTCACGGAGAAGGTCGGTCGCATGGCGGCTGCACTTGTCGAGAGCGTTGCCGCCCAGCCGGGCCTAGCCAGTACCTTGCAACACGAGATCCGGCAGCAAGCCAGCAACGTCAAGGCCGACCTGCTGGCTGAGTTCTTCGCCAAAAACCTATCAGGTTCAAGCTCCTTTGACGTGGCTCTCGCACTTGAAGCCGCAGCCTTTTCCCCGCAGGTACCTACCCCATCCGCGTTACCAGCGCAGGTTCAATCCGTGATTGGCGTTCTAGCTGATTTCTGCGGGATCGACCGGAAAATTGCATTGGCCTGATTACCGACGAGATAGAGAACACACGCGGCGTCCACCTGCCGCCACGACTACAACGGAGAGATTGGAATGAGGTTCGTCGTCAAGTTTAGGTCAGGCGACTCGCCCAAGACCAAGCGTTATCCACATGCTGTGCTCGTCGAGGATAACTGGGATGACTATGGCTACAAGACGACCTTCCACGTCACGCTGCATTTATCGGCCGACGAAAGCTACGATCTGGGCAACATCAAGATCATTGAGGCGGGTCGAACCAGTGGGTACACCAAAATGCCCAAACGGCCCTTTACGAAATTGCCCGCCGGCTATGCCTCGCTAGGCGCAGATCTAGACTATTACGAGACGATCTACAAACTTGGACGCGATATCTTCGAACCGTACTTCAGCGGCCTTCGAGATGTCGCGTTTGACGACGACATCAAGGCCAGCGTGGAAGACAGCGAGGCGTACCGCGTATCACTGCTGCGCTTTGGTGGGGCCGAGCGGACGATCGGAGACGCCGCACGGTTACTGCGTGCACCCGCCCTGCCAACGAAGCGGCGAAGCGCGGGGTTCATGGTCAAGTTTAAGACACGAGTGGCGCGACGCGCGAACGCCTTCACGATCGACTTTGATTTTCGACGACGGGGCCGCTTACCGAATCGTATCAACGCCTTGATAGGCTACAACGGCACCGGCAAAACCCGACTGCTCTCGAACCTAGCCATTGTGGCGAGTGGGTACGGCTATGGCAGTAAAGAGGACTTACTGGACAACGCGGCCGGCCGGTTCGTCGGCATCGCGCCGCCCTTCAAGACCGTGGTCGTAGTGTCCTACAGCGCGTTTGACACCTTTGTCATTCCGGGGCGCACCGAAGAGGAGAAGGAGAAGCTCCAAGAGAGCAGAGAAATTTTTGGATACGTCTATTGTGGCCTTCGCGAGCGATCGGATGATGACGCACCGAACGGTGAGCAAGCCTATCGACTGCGCACCCCAGCAGAAATCGAAGCACAGTTTTTATCGGCACTGGCGCGTGTCCGTGCAGCCGACCGTGTAGAGAACTTGCTGGAGGTATTGAAGCCTCTCTTACGCGATCCATCCTTCCAACGCATTGGATTAACCAAGCTCTACGCCGATCGCGACGATGACGAGCTCGGCGAGCTTTTCCGGAGCCTGAGTAGTGGTCACAAGGTGGTGCTCAAGATCGTCACCGAACTCACAGCTCACATCTCGGGGTCGGAGCCGACGCTGGTTCTCATCGACGAGCCCGAAACCCACCTTCATCCACCGCTGCTTGCTGCGTTTCTCAAGAGCGTGCGGGCATGCCTCGAAGCCTTCGACGGCTATGCAATCATCGCCACCCACTCGCCGGTAGTGCTTCAAGAAACCCCGGCAAAATACGTTCAGGTGCTGCGCCGGGCGGCTGATCAGAGCCGGGTCGTGGCGCCGAGCGTGGAGACGTTCGCGGAAAGTATCGGCGTCATCACGCAGGAGGTTTTCAATCTCGGCGACGGCTCGACCGACTGGCATGAGACGCTGAGTGCGCTGGCGCGTCGAAATACGCTTGAAGAGATCGAGGAAGCGTTTGGTCGCAAGCTTGGCTTCGCGGCGCGCTCCTACATTCTGAGCATTCGCGATGAGATTGAGGAGTAGCGGATGCGCTCGATTCCGCTGCTCGCCGTTGATGCAACGAACGTATTCGATGAGATCGCCACGGCCAAGCGCCAACCGCGGCGGGGACGAATGCGGGCGTCGCGCGCTAAGGTGCTCACCGCCTATCAGGGCTACGAGGATGCCGCACCAGAGGTCGGCGAGCTCGATGAAGCGCTGCTAACCGATCTACAGAAAGAGGCGATAAGGCACGCGTTCACCGTGGAGACCGAACCGATGACGGTACTCCGCGGCGATCTCTTGAAGAGAAATAGTGTCGCACGGTGCCCATTCTGCGGGATCAACGAATCATCGACGCTCGATCATTATCTGCCGAAAGAGCAGTACCCCGAGTTCGCAGTATTCCCGAATAATCTCGTGCCGTGTTGCGCGGTCTGTAACACGCGCAAGCGTGACGGGATACTGGGTGAAGGGACGAACGTGCGGATGTTCTTACACCCCTGTTACGACGTAATCCCGGACATGGCGTTTCTGACGGTGCGCACGCGCATAGAAGAGGATGCGCTGATCCTGTCCTACCGGCTGATCCGGCCTCCCGGGATGGCGCTTCGGACGTTCCAGCATCTGCGATCACACTTCAACAAACTCGACCTCGCCGACCGTTACAGACGTATGGGCTTCGAACATTTGGGAGCGCTATATCCCGCGCTTCGTCGAGCTTATGGCCAGGGTGAAGACGCAGAGCGCGTCGCGGAAAAGCTCATTGAGGGAGCGGAGGACTTCGAGGAAGTGTCGGGCCCTAACTACTGGCTCGCCAAGCTCTATCGAGCGCTAGCCAGCAACAACGATTTCTGCGACGGTGGCTTCGAAGTAGCTCGGGCTCAGGCGCAGCCGTAGTGATCAGTTGGATCCGCTAAGCGCCTTCGCCTTGAGCACACGCTGATGTGCCTAGCACATACGGGCTCGCGCACTGACATCTTTAAAATTCAAATATTTACCGACTCCATCCATGGCGCCAAGGTCAAAGAAATCTGCTCGTGGAGATAATAATCACAGCGATTTCCAGGTATGTGAGAGCGATATTCCGCTGCAACCTAGCAATCTTGAGGTGGGGTTGAATTTGATCTTCCTAGCGCTCACCGAACCTTACCTTACCCCGGATCAATGCATCGAATTCAAGGTGATCTGTCGCCGCGCATTGAGTCCGGAGCACCGTCAAGATGCCAAAGCTCAGCTATTGGAGCTGTATCCACGTAGCACCGTCATGGACACGGGAATGCGTGCAAAAGTCGCCGATGCCGCCATTTTTCTGATTCAAGCAACCGCCTCACTTGAACAAGGCTACATCGACGCCGCTCAGACATATATTGCCCAAGCGTCCGCGATACTCCCCAAACTCGAAAAACGTCGCATACATCAGCGAGACAAGCTGTCCACTCAGGAAGAATGCATACAACGCTTCGCCAAACGTCTTCTTGAGATTCGTCCCAAGGATGGTTGGAGAAACATCGATCAAGCTGCCGCCGCCGGTCAGGCTGAGTTGCAGACACTTCTGGATGAGTACAGGCTGACTTTCGGACTCCTGTGGAAAGTCGATCCCGGTACGCTGGTCTTGCAATGGCTACAACAAAAGCAGCCTTACGTTCATGAGGCCTATCATGGCCGGTCCACCCACGTCTCCGGTGACTGAAACGCGGTGCGCCCGACTAGATCTGCCATCCCATCTTGATGCAAGCGTCGCGTTCACTCCCCAGAGCCTGGTATTTGCTCGTGCGGGACGAGCTGTCCGCGTCCTGCTCCGTACCAAACTGTTTGCGATATGCCAGCCCCTGGGGCATGTTGAATTTTGGTTGCTGCTTCCCCACCCCACGCCTGCTATAGCCTGGGTGATTCAGCACGCCGGTATAGTCGAACATTCGTGTTGAGGTATTGATTCTCGGACGGCCCATTTTCTTCGCGGGAATCTTGGGTAGCCCACTACGCCCGAAGGTGCGCGTCTTGGGAGGCACGACCAATTTGAGGTAATAATCAGTCTTCGTGACATAAGGCACCACAATGGTGCACAACGCCCACAGTTTGGCGGCATCATCGTAACGGATCCTTCCGACGCCACGCGCTTGATGCTGATCGAAGTTACTGATGTGATGTCGCCCTTTACCTCGGGTTATTTCTTCGTTCCAGTGCTTGCCAAGCATGCGAGCAATCGAGATGTCATGCTGATGCCGATTTCCATCGAAGAACAGCAGCAAGTGTGTGTGCCAACCAGTGTGCTCCGCCCACTCGGTTTTCCACACGTAGGCCACCGGTCGACATGGACATTTGCGCATCAGGTAGCGAATCAGCCGGGCTCGATCACTGAATGCATCACCATCCATAACTGGCAGAGCTAGCCATCCCTTTCGCGGGTGGCGCTCGTAGCTAAGATCAATACGAATCACGAGTAGCTGGCTATACAACCCAAATAACGCGTGGACTAGATCGAGTGCGCTACGCGTATTGTTGCGAACCAGCTTGAGGTGCTTGTCCAGGCGATTGCGGAAAGCCGCGGACTTCGCCTCATTGCGTATGGCTGTCACACAGGCGTTGAGCCGACGCACGTCGGACTCGCCACTGGGCCGATATCCGCGCCAAAATCCGTACCTCTCCATGTGCCGTTCGAACAGCTCAACCAGCGGATGAAGTTGATGCTTTTCTTTCGGGAACGCACTCCGAATACCTCGACGTCCCCCCGCTTTTGAGTAGCGATTCGATTTGGAGTCCAATCCCCCAACCGAAGGAGATTGGACGTGAAGAAGCGTTTTACCGAAGAGCAGATCATCGGCTTCCTGCGAGAGGTTGAAGCCGGCATGCCAGTCAAGGAGCAGTGCCGCAAGCACGGCTTCAGTGAGGCTTCTTATTACCTGTGGCGCAGTAAATTCGGAGGCATGAGCGTGCCCGAAGCAAAGCGACTGAAGGATCTGGAGA
>NZ_NRDP01000013.1:0-61341 GCF_002878475.1 Dyella sp. AD56 | reverse complement strand
ATGAGCGCGGCGTGCAACTGCGGTTGATCGAGCCTGGCAAGCCCAACCAGAACGCTTACATCGAATCGTTCAACGGGCGCTTGCGCGATGAATGCCTCAACGAGCACTGGTTTCCCAGCCTGCTTCACGCACGCACCGAGATCGAAACCTGGCGCCGGGAATACAACGAAGAACGACCCAAGAAGGCTTTGGGCGGGCTCACGCCCGCCGACTATGCGAAGCAGCTAAAGTGACACTGGGCTCTAATTCGTCCCGCTACTGAAAGCGGGGGGACGTCGAAAGCATGCGAGCTCCAGGGAGAGGGGGCTCCGCCGGCCACTGAAACGCTCCGTTCTCAGCTAAAGCAAGAGGATGCGATCAAGCGCGTTCTGGCGAACGATAGCGAGGTGTCCAAGGCTGAAGTCATCGACGACCGCCAGGCATTTGATCCCGCGTTTCGTTGTCCGTACATCGTTGACTAAATGGAATCCCGCTCAAAAGAGAAGGTCAAGCAGTGTGGCAGTACTTACAGCCTGGGTTTTATTGGCCACATTGAGTTTGACTAGACAATTTGAAACATGAAATGTGACTGCTCGCTCAGAAATGCCAAGGATGATGCCGATTTCCTGAGTTGTTTTGCCGGCAGAAGTCCAGCGCAAGACTTCGCGCTCACGCGGCGTGAGCTCGACATGAGCATGCGAGCCGAATCGTGCAGTGTTGGTTGCATTGAGCAGTCCAAGTGCGCTGTGAGCCAACCAAACCAACTTGCCTTCCGTGCTTTCTAATTCCCGTTCGGTCACTTTCTCTGATGATCTGGCGAGCGAGAGAACGGCTCGGGTGCCGTACTTGCCGTGAGTTGCTAATCCCCAGCCGTGCCGTATTTGATGGGAGCGGGCAGCTTCCCAGAATGACCGTTCTGTCTGAAAGACATCGTCGGACCAAACAATGGGAGAAGGGGCTGCTACGACGCGACGAATAAGAGTATCGATTGAAAGGTAGTTATTGGCGAAGTAGTGCTCTAGCCATGGTCTAGGGTATGTACTCGACCAAGTAGTGTTTGGCTTGCCGGACTCGAATGGCGTCTGCAATACATATGAGCAGTATTCAAAACCAAGTTCGCTCACGATGGAGCTCAATTCCCCAACAATATCTTCTACAGAGGCAGCAGATCGGTTGAGGCGATCTAAATAATTCTCGCGCCAGCTTGTCACGTACCCCCCCAATGCATAAAAGAACTTTCTTATGCAAACTTTGACAGCTTTCACTGTTAACGAGAGCTTGCTACGGTGGATACCGCTAAATACAGGGATCTAGCGATGTATCTCGTTTCGAACTCGGGACCCATTGAAGCATTCCCCCATCAGGATGGCTACCAGCGTCTGACCTTTCAAGACCTGCAACTCTTGAAATTCAAGGATCTAATGGCTTTTGAAGATCCAACTCTGTGTTCTCAACTTAACGCTGAAGGCATTGCGGCCTCGATCGCGGGTTTCTGTGAAAAACTGGCCTTGCATGGTGATGCACAGGTGAGCATTGGATGGGCGTGGTTTTGCATTAAGGACTGCAACAAATGGCTCGCACCTGGCGGAGTAAGCAGCAACATCATGCTTGTTGATGCGTCGGGTTATGACCTTGGGGTCAAGCCAACAAGCGATGTTCTTTCCGATTGGATATCCAGCCAAGCTTGGTAGCGACGAGCACCTCAACTCAAAAACATAGCATCTAAGGCCAGTTAGAAGCGTACTCGCTGCTTCGATCCAAGTAGAAGTAGAGCTCTCCCATCTAAGGGGGGGAACTCTATGTTCAGCGGCGTACCGCTCTTGAGTAGAGCAGCTTTGGTGATCCGATGCGTCCCGCTTGGAAGAGCGAATACACCGGTATGGAGGTGCCGAAGTAGCGGCCCCTGAACGGCGTTGAGGTGGAGTTGGTGTGTCCGAAGCAGATATGCGTCGACTTGGCGCTCGAACATCAGACCCCGAACGATGTTCTCTTGCAAGAACCTTTCAAGTTAACAAATATCATGGGCAACGAATTTCTACGTAGGTCAGCTCATGGGCTATCACGCAACCCTGCTGCCGTATACCTGTAAGAGTTTCCAGCTGCATCTTTTATCGCAAATTCATTGAACTGCTTTCACCAGGGAGGGTGAAGGCAATGTTCAAGACATTAGTCGGTATGGACTCTCTATCGGAGACAGAGACAGATGCGGCGCTTGCAGCGTATCGCTACGAAATCTTCGTCAAGGGCTTAGGTTGGAAATTACCTGACGCCAAAAATGGCATAGAGCGCGACCAGTTCGACCGCCCGGACACGCTTTACGTTGTTGCGAGTGACGAAAACGGAGCAATTTGCGGATGCGCGCGTCTCCTACCTACGACAAAGCCATACCTGCTCGCTGACGTATTTCCAGAATTGCTCTGTGGTGCTTTAGCTCCGCGTTCCTCTGATGTCTGGGAACTATCTCGATTCGCAACGAAGTCGATTAAATCCGACGAGCAAGTAACCCGAGGTGAAGCCAGGCGTAGGTTTCATGGGCTTCTGGCGCGTGTCGCCAGGGTTGCTATAGAAAACGGCGCACAGCGCCTCATTACCTTCACAGCTCTTGGCATCGAAAGAATACTTCGTGGAATGGGTCTCCATGTCCACCGCGCAGGCCCCCCGAGCATGATAGATGACGAACCAATTCTCGCCATGTGGATTGAGCTCGACTGCCAAACACTGATCGCCCTCGATGTAGAAGATTGTAGATCTCACTTCGGGGCATCCCACTGAATTGAGAACGTCAGTTTGTGGATCGCTAGGGCAGTGCGCGCGCGCCGATGATTTCGATCTTCGTGCCGATGCCTTGAGACAGATCTTGGTGTGGTCACCTGCAAAATGCGCTTCAAAGTCAGGCGCCGACAGGGTCTTTCGAATTTTCTAACCGGCGACAAGTTGAGACTTTAGAAAACTATAACTACAGGGATGTAGACACGTTGCCTCACAACTCACTCTGGAAGTTCACCTCGGGATGCGTGATTGTCCCCTTTCCATTAACGCTACAAACCATTTCCCAATCGTTTGGAGGTTATATGAATAAGATCCTCGCTCTGCAGAACGTTGAGTCCCAGACTGATCCGCTTGATGACGAGCTGTGCTGGTCGACCTGCAGTTCCTCGGGCTGTAATAGTTCATCGGTGTTCGTGCCGTCGAATCAGCAGTCCCCCTGCGCTCAGTAACGGCGTTCTCATCATTGAGAAAGTCGTTTCACCGGAGGAGGGATGCTTCTTCTTGATCCTGACTAAGCGCCGGTGACTGCAATATCGTCATCATGGCCGCTCTTGCTCAGGGCCATGATGACGTCTTCTGTTCCTCTTTTGAGGGACACCGAGAACCGAGACGTTCATGCCCACTATTCCAAAATTCGGCTATACCCTGAGTCACCCGGAATTCTATGAGTCTCTGGACTATCTGAGCGTCGACGACAGCGCTTACTTCCGTGGAGTGAGATCGGTCCTGCCGGAAGAGTGGCGGATTGTCCGCAATAGCATTTGGTACCACTGCATTTCACCGAGCCACACTTCACTTGACCAAGGATGGAAGATCCATGTGTCCGCAGTGACGCATAACGTGTCTGATACGCTAAATGCCACGTTGACCGTACTAATGAGGCACGGTTGCTCGTTCAAGTTTGCGGCTGACCCGAATATCCTCTTTCTTTTGACGAGCAAGCAGTGGGCGCGTGGCGGCTCAGGCAAGTTCATGACCATCTATCCCCGCAGTACGGAGCACTTTTACGAGCTCATAGAAGAATTGCACCAGGCAACTCAACATCTTGAAGGTCCCTATATCCTGTCTGACCAGCGATATAAGAACAGCAGATGTGTGTTCTATCGGTATGGCGGTATTTCTGGACTGTCTGAATTGCGAATCAAAGGTGATCGCTATTCTTATTTGTTGTCGCCATCAGGCGAAAAGGTTCCGGACCAGCGCCAAGCGTCTTATCACGTACCTGCTTGGGTCGAAGAGCCAGCCTTCGCAAATTCCGAGATGCGAAGCGATAGTGAGATCACGCTGAAAGACGGTCGTTACACGATCGAGTCCGCCTTGCGTCATACGAACACGGGAGGTATTTACCTTGCCCGCGACAGGGATACTGGCGATCGGGTTGTGATCAAGGAGGCGCGCCCGAAGACTAACGTGGATGTCGCGGGTACCGAATCGATCAATTTGCTACGTAAAGAATATCGATTGCTCCAGAAGCTCGCGCACGCGGAGATTGGCCCACGGCCCATCGATTTCTTCGAGGAATGGGAGCACTCGTTCCTCGTTGAGGAGTTCTTGGACGGAATGACGTTGCGTCATCATGCGGTCCTTCACAACGTAACGCGTACTGTGCGGCCGACAAAAGAGCATTTCAGCGAGTTCTATGCTGCGTTCAAACCAGTGTTCCTCGGTCTGAATGAGGTGGTCCGCCGCCTCGCCGAGAATGGCGTCGTTTTCCGCGACCTGTCACCAACCAACGTCCTAATCCTCAAGGATGGGCGAACGCGATTGGTTGATTTTGAAGCAGCTACCGAGGTTGGTGTTGATCGGCAGAGCAATTTGTTCACGCCGGGATTTGCGTCCGCCGATATCTTTGAAAGCGATACGCCGGACTACTCCAATGATCTCTTCTCAGTAGGCGCTCTCATGTTCGCCTACTTGATGCCCATTCACGCCGCGCTTGGCTTGGACGATACGATCCATGAGCGATTTATTCCGCTGATTGGAAAGGAGTACGGCCTTCCGGAGAGTCTCGTGTCCCTCATGCTGAGGCTTATGGACAAAGATCCCGCGCGTAGGCCGCTTGCACACGACGTAGCGGAGTTGCTCGAAAACCCATCGCCAGTCCGGGAGCCCGTATTCGACTCAGTGGACTACGTGAGCGAGGAAGAAGTCAAAGAATGTGTGGACGGTATCGTGCAATACGCTTTGCATCATGCCACGCCAGATCGCGGTGATCGGCTCTTTCCTTCGGATCCGATGGTTTTCGTGACCAACCCACTTAGCGTCGGTTACGGCGCCTGCGGAGTTGCGCTGGCTTTGAAGACTCTTACGGGAGAGGTGCCCACCTTCGTTCGCGATTGGTTGCTGCGTCATCCCGTGGCACCCGACCACTACCCACCAGGTCTGTTGGTGGGTATGTCGGGGATCGCCTGGACGCTACTGGAGCTCGGACATAATGAATCCGCGCAGACGATTCTGGCGGCGAGCCGCAGCCACCCCATCGCGCCGACCTTCGATCTCTCCTATGGCATGGCGGGCCAAGGTCTGACTTCACTCCGCTTCTACCTTGAAACGGGTCGGGCGGAAGACCTTGAGCATGCTGTAGCGTGTGGTGATCGCTTGCTTGAGGCGCGCTTACGACCGGGGGTGGATGTTGGACGCGCATGGATCGGGCCCGATGGAATACTCTTCGGGTTGGCGCGTGGTGCCAGTGGCGTTGCCCTCTTCCTCCTCTACCTTTATCTCGCAACAGGCGAGGAAAAGTACATCGAAGCGGGGCGTGAAGCTCTTGAGTTCGATCTCGCCACGGCCATCCCAATGGATGGTGGTTTGCTGTTCCCAAATCGCATTGGCGCTGAGCGAACAGTCGTGCCTTACCACGAATTTGGTAGCGCTGGCATCGGCGCCGTGCTGTTGCGGTACCACCGACTTACCGGTGACGAGCGATACCTGACCGCACTTCGAGGCATCAAGAACGCGACCATCCGCCGTTACGCAATCTTCCCACAGAAAGCTTTTGGTCTTGCTGGACTCGGAGATTTCCTTGTCGACATGGCTAACCATGGAATCGATGAAGCCGAGTGTCTGCAAGGCGCGCATCGCGTTGCGCGGGGCGTTCTGTTGTTCCAGTTGCAGCGCGGCGAAGAGGGAGTTGCCTTTCCTGGTGATGAGTTGTGGAAGATCAGTTGCGACTACCTCACGGGCAGTGCCGGAATTGGCCTATTCCTCAAGCGACTTCACAGTCGAGCAGCACCGGAGTTCTTTATCGACGAACTTTTCGAGGTCCGGGAAGGAGAGGTGCCATTCAATACGCTGACCACGGCAGCTTGAGGGGCTATCAATGCTTGATCTGGAAGCGTTCTCGTCTCAGCTCAATGTTAACGGCTTCTTTGTCTGGAAAGGGCTTCAGTCGCATAACCTTATAGACGAGCACGTCGCTTCCTACCGTGCTATCAACGAGCGGGAAGGCATCTCCGTAGGTGAGGACCTCAAGGCTCTACCCGAGGACCGGCAAAGCGAGATCAAACAAGCGCGCTACGCCTTCCACGAGAAACATCCAGTTGCTCGCGAGTTCTTCTTCTCACCAATGCTGCGTCGTTTCCTGGAACAGTACTTCGGAGAAGACGCCGTTCTGCGACAACCTGAAACCGGCCTCTTTCATCGCAATACGCCTCCACACAACGATAGCCTGGACCTACGTGTCTCTGTTCCCGGCACTGAGCTGCGCGTCTGGCATGCGCTTGAGGATGTACATCCTGATGCGGGTCCGATGTACGTTCTGCCTGGTAGCCATAACAGCGTCTCCATGTTGCTTGAAGAAGATGTTTGGCGAGAAAGACCTGAGCTGATCGCCTTGCTGCGATCACAGATGCACGAGACTACGGCACCCGATTTCTACGAAGCAACTCGGCCACTGTGGGCCTATGTTAAGCAACACAAATTCTGGGATGCTGTCAAGTCAATTCCACTAGAACCGTTGTTGCTGAGGAAAGGGGATACGGTGGTGTTTCGCTCTGACCTTGTTCACGGAACTTGTCAGTGCAACACGCCGGGTTTAACCCGCGCCTATGCAGTGAACTATTGGTCATCACGGGGCGCCGAATGGTATCAGTCGCGGTCTTACTGGGGCGCGCCGCACGACCATCGTCGCTCGGAGAACAAGATCCCAACTGAAGTTCGTGAAACATCGTCCGGCCTGGAGATTGCCTTCAAGGATATGCACGCTGCCTACATGGCCTCGTTCAAGCGTCCCGTGCTTCCCCGCACCTGAGCACGCAACTCAGAAATTCCAAAGAAGGCTTATGGACATCCCACGCACCAAGCAGCGCTCCAAAAAAAAGAAGTTATTGATTGCCGTGTTGGCCATAGTTGTTCTAGCCGTCATTGTTTATCTTGCCCGGCTGCCTTCCGCGCTACTTTCAATTGATCGCGATGCATTACTTGTGGGTACAGTGGAGCGTGGCGTGCTTAGCATTGAGATCAAAGCAAACGGCACCCTCGAGCCGGTTGATAGTCGGATCATCACCGCCCAGAGCTCCTGTGTCGTGGCTCAAATTCATGCGTATCCTGGAGCGGTGGTGCATCCCGACACCCTGATTGCTGAACTCGATAGTCCCGAGCTTGAGCAAGAGACGCAGAATGCGCTTTGGCAAATGCGCAGTGCCGAGGCGGACTATCAACTGCAGCGCCTCGATCAAAGGACCGCTGTCGAGACAGCCTTGGGTGCCAGACAAGAGGCAAAAGCCAAACTCGATGCCTATCTGCTTCTGAAAGAGAGAGGTCTGTACGGAGATAACAGCGTTGATTTGCTGCGTTTCCGGGTGGCTTTAGATCAAGCCGACGCGCAGTTGGCAGCCGCTAGATCCCGGCTGCGATTTTTTGAGGGGGATGGCAACACCACCGCGCCGCCAAAGGCCAAGTTGGAACAAGCGCGATCAATGTACGAGCTGAAGAAGGCGCAGCTCGCCGCACTGAAGGTGCGTGCAGGCATGGACGGAATTCTTCAGCAACTTCCGATTCAGGTGGGTGGACGCTGCGAGGTGGGTAGCACACTGGCCATCGTCGCAAAGCCGACGCCGCTAAAGGCCGTATTGAAAGTGGACCAAATTCTGGCGAAGGACGTCAGGGTCGGTCTTACGGCAGTTATCGACACGTACAATGGAAAGGTACTTGGCCGCGTCATTCGTACCGACCCTAGTATCCGAAACGGCACGATGACTGTCGACGTTGCCATTACAGACGAACTTCCGCACGGCGCACGTCCTGATCTATCGGTCGAAGGTACTGTGCTAGTGCAGCGAATTCCGGACGCGGTCTTCGTTGACAGGCCCAACTTGGCACAAGCCAACTCCGTTGCAAACCTATTCAAGATTACCGGAGACGGCCGCGAGGCGGTGCGTGTGCCGGTGCGTTATGGGCGCGGTTCCGAAACCCGCCTCGAAGTCCTCGACGGGTTGGCGCCTGGGCAGAAGGTTATTTTGAGTGACACCAGCGCCTGGAGTACCGCCAGTCGTGTCCGTCTGCGCTGATTCAACTTTCTCTGCAGGAACATCGATGACATCGCCACTGATCCAGGTCGAACATGTGTCTAAAGTTTTCCTCACGGATGAGGTGGAGACGCATGCGCTTTCCGACATATCGTTCAATATTCACCAAGGCGAGTTCGTCTGCATCGCGGGGCCATCTGGTTGCGGAAAGTCGACGCTGCTTTCCATTCTTGGTTTGCTGGACACGCCGACCAAAGGTAGCTACACGCTCAATGGTCGAACTATGACCGGTCTCTCGCCGGCCGAGCGTACCCGTGTTCGCGGCAGCCAGATCGGCTTTGTCTTTCAGAGCTTCAATCTGATCGCGGAGATGACCGTCAAGGAGAACGTGGAACTTCCGCTCCAGTATGCGAGGGTTACCGCAGCGGAACGTCATACGAGGGTGAACGAGGTGCTGGAGGCTGTTGGTATGGCACACCGCGCCAATCACTATCCGAGTCAGCTCTCGGGTGGCCAGCAGCAGCGAGTCGCCGTTGCCCGCGCGCTAGTTTCGCGCCCAGCTATTTTTTTGGCGGACGAGCCGACTGGAAATCTGGATTCCACCCATGGTCACGCAGTGATGGAGTTGTTGCAACGATTGCACGGTAATGGTTCTACGATTTGCATGGTCTCGCATGATGAGCGCTTCACGGAGCTCGGCGACCGCATTATTCGCCTTCGCGATGGTCAGCAGGTCGGCGCGTCAGTGCCGGATCTGAAGATCGCATGACCCAAGCAACGTCGCAGGAGAAGTTTCAATGAAGGGCTATTCTGGCGCGATCCTCCTTGACGGCGAGCTCCGAGATCGGGAAGCGCAGAAGTCGCAGCACAAAGGCATCTCCATCCAGGGTTTTGATGTCTTTCTTGAAGGATTCTCTCGCGCGCTCTTCTCCTTTAGTGAGCATGGCCCGATTGTTATTCCGCGAGAAGCTCTGCTTGAATCCCGCGGCTCAATGCCTGAATGGTTTCCGGATGTAAAGGAAAAGATCAGAGCGACAGCGGCGTCAGACATCCAAGCGCTATGCGCTTGGGAGAGGCTGTTAATGCTTTCTATGGGCCCGGAAATGCTGCAGTACGCATGGATGCGTGCCGAAGCGGGTCGCCCTGATTGGCCGATCACGGCGATTCTTCATTCGCCGCAGCCCATCCCTCGAATTCGGTACCTGTTTACTAATCGCCTGATGAGTACGCTAGGCCAGCAGGATGCACTTGTGTGCCCAAGCAATGCCGCGCGCAGTGTTATTGAGGCAACATTTGAGGCGGTCCCCATTTCGTTGCGCGCTACCGACAAATTGCCGATGCAACTGCCGGTTATTCCGATGGGCGTAGACATCGACGGGATGGCGAAACTGTCTCGCGAGGAAGCACGTCGCGCGCTCGATCTGCCGGAAAACGGTCCGATCTTGCTCTGGTTCGGGCGGCTGTCTCCTGCCGATAAGGGCGAGATGCTGCCTTTTTTGCGCACCATTGCCCCAGTGGTCGAGAGGTACCAGGCGCGCTTTGTAATGGCGGGCGACGACACTAGCCACCGGATGGCCGATACGTTACGAGATCTCGCGACGGAGCTCGGGTATGGCGATCGGTTCACCGTATTACCGGATGTAACTATGACGGAGAAGCGCCTACTTCTCCGCGCCGCAAACATATTTCTGGCGCTGAACGACTCAATGCACGCGGGATTCTCACTCACGATCGCTGAGGCAATGGCCAGCGGCCTTCCTATTATCGCAAGCGATTGGGCTGGTCACAGAGAGTGGATTAGGGAGGGCTACACGGGGCGACTAGTTCCAACCTATCTTTCAGATGATCCGTCGCACCGCGTGATCACACTTTATGCAGGCGCGCCACAGGAGAAGCTTTGGGAGCTGAGCACAATCGTTGACCTTCGCGTCCTTAAGGAGGCGCTGGAGTCGATGCTTAGCGCTCCTGACGACGCCGCCCGTATGGGGGAAGCAGCGTTGCGCTTTGCGCGCCAGACATTCGACTGGTCGGTGATCATGGGTAAGTACGATGAACTTTGGTATGAGCAGTTCGCACGCGCCTCCAGATCAAGCGCGCGCAAGGATCCATTTCCAACCGCGTCGTTTCCGAAATTCTTCGCCGAGTACCCCACGAGATTCATTCGTCCCACAGATGTTGTGACAATGGGTTCAGATGCCTTTGGCGACGAACTCGTTAGGGCGTTAGCGGACACAAGATATTTCCGGGTGGACGTGTTCCGTTACATCTTGCAGCAGTGTCGTGAACGACCGACGGGGGGAACGGTCGGTGCGATTGTTAAGTCCGTTTGTCACGCGACTGAGGGCCTCTTGCAGCCGGCCCAGGTGGAGCGGCATATCGCTCGCTTACTCAAGCATGGTTTGCTCGAAATGGACTCCCACGCTACGGCGCCCCTTGCGCCGTCGGACATCACAACTTCTGTAGATTGAGTCATTCATGAGCCGACTTAAGATCAGCTATTCCTTGACACGACGCGCTAGCCAGTCTCGTATCGCTTCGGCATACATAGACATCCTTGGGGCCGATCACGACGTCACCGGCTCGCAGGACACCGCAGATATCGTGATTGTCCATCACCCTCCAAGGAACTATGAAACGGTTTACGCATTGCACCCGGCGCTCAAAGATCGCTACGTAATATCATGCTGCGTGCCACACGCGGAGGATGTTCCTAGCCAGTGGCAGCGTAACCTGGAACGTGTGCAGGAAGTCTGGACACCCTCAGAGTTCTGCCGCAAGGCGTTGGAACGGTATCACTCGAACGTTGTGGTGATGCCGTACGTCGTTGAGCGCGACATGACCATCTCTGAGGAGGCACGCGCAGGCGTTGCACGCATGATTGGGTTTTCTCCGGATCTCGTATATTTCCTCGCGGTGGGTCCGTTGGATGAACCGCGAAAGAACATTCCGGAGCTCGTGCGAACCTTTACTCGGGTGAGCGCATCGATGCCAAACGCCAGGTTGATTGTCAAATCAAACTGGTACGACGTTCCTCGGTGGAATCAGCACCATCAGGTTATCTTCCTTCCACTACAGATGCCATTTGACTATGTATCAGCTCTCTACGAACTGAGCACGGTTTACGTATCCGCGCATCACGCCGAGGGATGGGGTTTGGCAATTTCCGATGCCATGCTCTTTGGGAAGCCGGTAATTGCGACGAACTATTCGGGCAACTGCGAATATATGACCGCTGAAAATGCGTTTCCGGTCCGATACACAGACGGCGAAGTCGCCAACATACCGGCGCCTGGCATCGCAGTTGAGCCAGGCATGCGTTGGGCTCAACCAGATTCAGAGCACCTCGCCGAGCTTCTTCTTCACCTGTACTCGTCGCACGGCGATGCCGGTGTAAAGAACAAAGTACGTTGCGCTTCCGAAGATCTTCGACGCTTCGACCGTCGCGCAGTCGCGGATATTGTGCGTGAGCGCATTCATGAGATCACGCAATGAGCATTCAACCTCTTAAGGAATGCCTGTAATGGCGAATTCGTCGTTTCGTGATGGTCGTGGATCAGGCGTTACCAGAATTAGCGCCTGGCTGTTCGATCTTCGCTTTAGCTGGCGAATGCTTCGCAAGCATCCCATTTTTACGGTGGCGGCCGCCCTGACGCTCGCGCTCGGTATCGGTGCGAATACGGCAATCTTTACCATTGCGTACGGGCTCCTACTCCGTCCATTGCCCTATACACAGCCGGAGCAAATCGTACAGTTCTGTGTGAAGTCGCACGGCAGCTTGGATGAGTTGACGGTCACGGCCGATGAGCTTTCTTTCCTTCGCGGTCAGGCGCTGCCGGTTCGGGCACTGGGTGCCTATAGCCCAGCGAGTTTCAATGCCAACTTCGGGAGTTTTCCGGAGCACGTGAGTGGTATGTATATCTCGCACGACTACCTCCAGGTTCTCGATATCCATCCTGTACTCGGACGTGGGCTCCAGGCCGAGGAGGATCGGGGAAGCGGCGCTCACGTCGCTCTCATCGGCTACCGTTTGTGGCAGAGAATGACGGGTGGCGACCCGAACGTGCTTGGTCGCACCCTGCAACTCGACGGAGTGCCGTACACCGTCATCGGGGTGCTGCCCGCCGATTTCGAGCGAGTATCGGGCCCGTTCTCTCACGCTGACAACGAGGTTTGGTTGCCGCTTTCTCTGGTTTCAAGCACCGTTGGCGCGGGCCAAAACATCGGGCTGCTAGGACGTACGGAATCTGGACTGAGTCTCGCCCAGGCCCAAAATCGGATGCCTGGTGTTACGTCGGCCTTCCAAGGCCGCTTCCCCAACGACATGCCACCGGAAACCGCTTTGCAGTTGGTGTCCTATCGGTCTTGGTTGGGCGACAACGTGCGTACGATGCTGCTGGTACTCTTCGGCGCCGCCGGCTTCGTTCTTCTGATCGCTTGTGCAAATGTTGTCGGCCTGCTTCTGAGCCGAGCCGAAGGGCGCCACCACGAGGTGGCGGTTCGAATGGCTCTAGGCGCAAGCCCGACGCAACTCATTCGCCAGTTCTTAGCCGAAAGCTTGTTCCTTGCCTTATTAGGAACCGTCGCAGGCATCTTAGTCTCGATCGCCTGTCTCAAGTTTCTCCTGGTGCTTAGCCCTGCTGAACTCCCGCGGATGCGCGACATTCATCTTGACGGTTGGGCACTGGCCTTCTCCTCGGTTGTGGGAGCTATAGCTGCTGTAGTTTTTGGTTTGGCCCCGGCCTATCGGGTGATGCGCACGGAAGTACTGGGTGTCCTTCAAGAGACTCAGGGGGCCGGGGGGGCACGTCCAATGCGCGTTCGGCGCACCCTCGTTGTCGTGCAGATCGCTCTGTCCCTGGTCCTTTTGATTGGGTCAGCGCTCTTGGCGCAGACGTTTCGCAATATTGCGCGACAGGATCCAGGTATTCGCAAGGAAAGCGCCGTCGCCATCCCGGTCTTCTGGAACGCCCCCAATGTAGTGGAGGCGAAACAAACCTACATCGCTGCCCTTGAGCGCCTACGTGCTATTGGCGCCGCCAATAATGCAGCAATCGTAGCGGCCGGCCTTCCGTTTGAGCGGGGCGGAAACATGAACGTGAAATCCACGAACTCGACAGGTAAGGTCAACGCGGCCTTCAGCATGGTAACGCCCTCTGTGCTCGACGTACTTGGGATTCCTCTGCGGCAGGGCAGGGCCTTTAGCGCAGCAGATGACGCGGGCAAGGTGCCAGTGGCCATCATCAACGAGACACTTGCACACCGCCTGTTCCCCGACGGAAATGCACTTGGCCACACCATTCAAGTTGGCTCTGGCGAGCCCGCTCGCGAAGTTGTCGGCGTGATGGGTGATGTTCGCTCCCAGTTGGATAAAAATCCTCCAGCAGCGGTGATGATTCCTCTCGCCCAAGCCCAGTACGATGTGCTGACTCTATTCAGTACCTGGTTCCCGGTACAGGCCGTGCTTCATACCCCGAGTTGGAGCCCCTCGCAAGCAGAGGCAGCCATCGGTGCACTCCGTACAGCCGCCCCAGGCTTTGCTGTTGGGACGCCGCGCACGGTGACGGCGATTCTGTCCGCTTCATTGGCTGCGCGACGTTTCCAGCTTGTACTACTGGGCACCTTTTCACTTTTGGCGACGGTTCTCGGAATGATCGGCATCTACGGGGTCATGGACGAGAGTGTCACAGCACGGACGAAAGAGATCGCAATTCGGAAAACGATTGGCGCAACAACCGGCTCCATATTGGGGCTCATACTTGGTCACTCATTTCGGCTCATCGCAGCAGGTTTAGCGCTTGGTATCGTTTCGTCCTTTGCACTCACGCAGTTGCTGCAAAACTACCTGTTCGGCGTGAGTGCGGTCGATCCGATTTCATTTATGACCATGGTGGCGTGCCTTCTCGCTGCAGCCTTCGTTGCCGCATTGTTACCGGCTATTCGCGCCGCAAGGCTGGATCCAATGCCCGTCCTTCGTCGCAGCTAAATCGAGTTCGGACATAGTTAGCGCGTCAGCTATGTACCACAAACGTTACCGGGTCACGGAACAGTCATGAGTTCAAACCGTGGGGCAATCAAAAAGCCTTTGACGTGGCGGGAGCGCTTGCACAGTCTCCGCCACGTCATGCCACTGTTGACGATGGTGTGGGAAACAAGTCATGCACTCACGGTCGCGACTTTGGTACTCCGTCTAGCCTCGTCTGCGATGCCGATTCTGCAACTCTGGATCGGGAAGCTAATCATTGATCAAGTCGTGCATGCTGTTGCCTCACCTACCGTAGATGGTCACCGCATCTGGTTTTACCTGGGACTCGAGGCGGCCAGCGTTGTGGGTACCGATCTCCTTTCGAGATTCACAACCCTTTGCGATAGTTTGTTGGCCGATAAGTTCAACAATCAAACAAGCTTGCGCATTATGGAGCATGCGCAGGCAATGGACCTATCTCGTTTCGAGGATTCGGTCTTTTACGACAAGATGGATCGTGCGCAACAGCAGACTGCGACGCGAACGCGCTTGCTTGTAGTTCTGGGTGGCATGACGCAGCAGGTCATTACGTTGGTTTCCCTTGCTGTCGCGACAATTGCATACTCTCCAATTTTCTTGGTCCTGCTTCCAACTGCGATCCTTCCATCGTTCTGGGGAGAGACGCGATTTGCAATGCTATCGTACTCACTCCTGCATAGTCAGACGCCAGAGCGACGTGAACTCGACTATCTTCGATTCCTGTCGACCAATGACAAGAGTGCCAAGGAAGTCAAACTATTTGGTCTTGGTGCTTACCTGTTGGCGCGTGCGCGCAATCTATTTGATCGGTTTTACGCCGATAATCGTAATCTTTCCGTGCGACGGACATCGGTAGGGGCCGCCCTTGGATTGGTACCTATAGTCGGCTATTACCTCGCCTACGTCCTTATTCTGAAGCGAACACTTGAGCACACATTGACAGTGGGCGAGATGGTGTTCGTCGCTGGAGCGTTCATGCGGATGCGAGGGGTCATCGAGAGCATATTTTCGAGCCTCAGTCTTATTGCAGAACACGCGTTACACGTGAAAGATCTCTTCGACTTTCTTGCGGTAAAGCCGACAATCACTTCGCCTGCCGTGCCGGTGGATTTTCCTCGCGTCCTTCGGAGCGGATTTGAGTTCCGAAACGTCAGCTTTGCTTATGCTGGCTCGGCGAGACCCGTGCTTCGCGATGTAAGTTTTCGTCTCAATGCGGGCGAATGCCTCGCGCTGGTTGGGGAGAACGGGGCGGGAAAGACGACGTTGGTGAAGCTGATGTCGAGGCTATATGAGCCCACATCTGGTCAGATACTGCTGGATGGCGTAGACATTCGGGAATACACCCAAGAGAGTCTCCATCGCGCGATTGGTGTTGTTTTTCAGGATTTCGTTCGCTACGACTTTCTGGCGGGAGAAAATATTGGGATCGGTTGGTTGGACGCAATGGATGATGCGACGAGGATTCGCCTTTCGGCTGAAAAAAGTTTGGCCGCTGACGTGATAGAGAAGCTGCCCCACGGCTACGATCAGATGCTTGGACGGCGATTTGACGGCGGGCTCGACCTATCCACGGGGCAATGGCAGAAGATTGCATTGGCACGAGCCTACATGCGTGATGCGCAGATACTGATTCTTGACGAGCCAAGTGCAAGCCTGGATGCGGAAGCCGAGCACGAGGTGTTTAGACGGTTTGGGGAGCTTACACAGCGCAAAACAACACTCCTTATTTCGCATCGTCTATCCAGTGTGCGCATGGCTGACCGCATCTTGGTGCTGGCGGACGGTGGCGTGCAGGAGCAGGGAAGTCATGAGCAATTGATTGCCAGTGGTGGCCGATACGCCAAGCTCTTTTCAATGCAGGCGTCTGGCTACCTGCCGTGAGCTACTCCAAATTTTTAAAGGAATAAATGATGGCTAGCTACGCTCGCGGCATCTTCATCTCTTTCGTAATTTCTGGGGTCATCGGCATTGTGAGCAATGTCAATGCACAGTCCCCAGCTTCCACGAGGACGGAGCGCAACTTCGATGTGCACGATCTGGCTGAAAATACGAGTGCATGCCAAAACCTCGATGCTTTTGTGAACTCCAAGTGGATCGCAGAGAATCCAATCCCCGACGATCACACGAGTTGGGGAGCTTTCGATACGCTGCTCGAAAAGAATCTCAGAGATCAGCGGAATATTGTGGTTGAAGCCGCAGCACGGGCGGACGAAGCTAGGGCGGGATCGATCGAGCAGAAGATCGGTCGGCTGTATCGGGCTGGAATGGATCAGGATTCCATCAACAAGGCTGGTAGCGAGCCAATCAAGTCCGCTCTGATGATTATCGATACATTGAAGAATCGTACGGATATTGCCGACTACATTGCGGTCGGGTTCGCGCGTGGTCAGCAGCAGGTCTTCCGCTTTGGCGTGGGTACCGATGGACGGGACGGAATGGAGCAAGTTGGCGTTGCAAGCCAGGCGGGCCTGAGCTTACCAGTCCAGTTCTATACAGATGAAGACCACGCTGATCTTCGAAAAGCCTTCACCGCTTATGTCAAAGACACATTCAAATTGGCAGGAATTGCAGATGGAGAGGCGGGTGCTCAGGCTTCCGACGTTTTGGCATTGGAAACTCAGTTGGCTAAGGCATCGTTGTTACCGGCAGAGTTGCGAACGCCTGGCAATAGCTACAACCTCATTTCGGTCAGCGATGCGAAGAAAGTTACCCCTCATTTCAGCTGGGACAGGTTCTTCAGCGAGCAGGGGCTGAGCGTCGATACCTTCTCTCTCTCTCAGCCGCGCTTTTTTGCTGAATTCGATCGACTGCTAGTCGACGCCCCGGTAAGTCATTGGCAGGCGTACTTGCGCTTCCACCTGATTGACGATGCCTCACCTTACTTGAGTGCTCCGTATGAAGATAATTACTTCCAGTTCTACGGCAAGGTACTGTCTGGTCAGCCGGCTCAAGGGGAGCGTTGGCAGCGGGTATTGGGTGTCGTAAACCAGTCTATGGGGGAGGCTCTGGGGCAACTTTATGTTGCCAGGGAATTTTCACCCGAAGCCAAGAAGCGCGCGGAGATGCTCGCGCATAACATTCTCGAGGCGTTGAGGCATCGCATCGAAACAGCCAACTGGATGACCGAGGCGACAAAAATCAAGGCGCTCGAGAAATGGAAATTGCTGGTCGCTAACGTGGGTTATCCGGACCACTGGCGAGATTGGGACGGACTTGAGATCAGGCCCGGTGCCTACTACGACGACGTCATGGCGGCCGTGAAGTTCAATCACGCCTACGAGATCAGCCACATTGGAAAGCCGGTCGATCGTGGGGAATGGAATATGCCACCCCAGCGGGTTAACGCGTACTACTCGCGAAGTACAAACACTATCAACCTTCCTGCGGCAATTCTTCAGCCACCGTTCTTTTACACTGACGGTGATGACGCTATTAACTATGGCGGCGCCGGTACGCTAATTGGCCACGAGGCCACCCATGGCTTTGATGACAAGGGGCGTTTGATTGATGGAAACGGAAGGCGCAATAACTGGTGGGCAACGCAGGACGAAGCTCAGTTCAATGCCCGAGCAGCTAAGTTTGTCGCACTGTTCGATGGCTTTTCGCCGATCAAGGAGAAGCCAAATCTCCACGTCAATGGGCAGCTCACACTTGGCGAAAATATTGCTGATTTAGGAGGCCTCAACGTGGCATACGACGCATTGCAGATTGCCCTCCAGAACAACCCCAAGGAGGCTCATGCGAAGATTGACGGCTATACGCAAAATCAAAGATTCTTCTTGGGCTATGCTCGAATCTGGCGAAACAGTACGCGCGCGAAGAGCGCGGAAATTCTGCTCAATGGCGATCGCCACGCCCCGACCTCTCTTCGTGCCATCGGCGCTTCATCGAACTCACCCGCGTTTGCGGAAGCATTTCAGTGCAGGCCTAATGACCCGATGGTGCGATCGGGCGAGAGCCGGGTGCAGATTTGGTAGTCTCACCGTGGATCGTCCTGACGGTCTGTCCTTTGTCATCTAGGAACGCGATCTCGGCCAGGCCGTCAGCAGAAACGCTAATCTGAATACGTTTCTTACCGGCTGCATCCATCAGTGAGAGCAATGCAGAGCCATCAGGGCCTCGACCGGCCCACAGCCGACGTTCTCCTTGGCTGTGCTCTTGACTATCAGAAATGGCAATGCCCGCCATGCTGTTGTCTTTGTCGTCGACACCTAAGAGTTGAACAACTTGGTTTGCGTTGTAGCGATCGAACGACAGGCTACCTCCAGAGTCCACGACGTCGCCGTTAGCGTTCTTCCTTCCCCCAAAGATGAGGCCGCCGGTCTCTGAACCCTCATCGTTATAGAAGAGCATTCCTGCTTGTGGCCGGTCAATCTTGGGCTGCTCCTTACTCTTGACGATCACACCCGGTAGCTTCGCGCTGTTGGAGATAACCATGCGAAGTGTGCCATCTGCTTCGCGTACGTTGATGCGCTGCACGTTGATCTCATTGAACGTATTGGCCGAGCCATTTGTGAAGCCCGTGAGAAACGATGCCGCCAGAATCACGGTCAGAACGGCTGAGTAAATCATGAGAACGCGCTGACCGAGCATGTTACGTTCCTCTGACAAATTGAGACATTGGCTTGATCGGAGTCAGTAGGAATGTTTTCACTACGGACGTTGGGTCTTGCTCGAAATCATTGTGGCCTCTGCCTCTGCACTCTGCTGCGCAACGATGGTGGTTTGCTACTTCGTGACCGGGCCTTGGGCCACTGGAGCGTCCGTTGGGCTCCATTGCAATTTGAGCCGGAAAGCTCGGTGGAGAAAGAAGAGAAAACGGATGTTTGCGTCTGCCGTCGCGTCGGTGGCAATCATGCTTCTACCATCTGGTGATGGCGAGAAGTCATAGGTGAGATTCAACGTCTTGATGCGCCCAACCATCGATCCCATGGCGTGATGCATATGTAGGTGCACATGGCTAACAAACGGTTGCCCCAGCGCGTCTCGGATGACCTCTGCCATCCCTTCGAACTCTATTTGGTCGCTATCATCCAGCTTGACGCCCTTCGGTGTCTTAATATCGTTGGATGCTCGGATCGTCTTAAATTGATAGATCGAACGCCCATTTTCTGATGAGGTTTGTTGAGCGCATTCTCCGATCATGCTCCTAAGATCGTCGTAGGATGCAATCACTTCAGTCGGTGACTCCCGGAGATCGTAAGTCTCCCGTTCAACCTTGGGCTCAGGGCCGCCTGTGATGGTGTGGGTGCTGACAATGATCCCACTCATGGCGCTACTGGCTTGACCCGGTCTTGCCAAGGCCTGATCCAGTAGCGCATCGTTGGCCAGCACTCCCGAAGTTGGCACTACACCGAGCAAAATAGCCAGTAGCTGATTCTTCATGATCGATCCCTGGTCGCTCTGCCCTTCATGGCCGTGTGGTAGAACCTACCGCTCGCGCCAGCGCCATGCGTGAGCCATAGGTCACAGTAGCGAGTCTGCAATCTCAGCACCTTATTTGGCCTAACCGAGCGCGAAGTGGATCCTTGCTCAGTCCTCACGATGAGGTCGAAGCATGCCGCGCCTTTCTACTCGGCCCGCGGAGATGACGTGCCCGAAGCACCGGGTACGCCTGCCTGCCGACGCAATCGCGCCAACTGGGCGGGCGTCAAACGAACCTGCGGGTAACCTCGGCGACGCTATCTGGATGGCGGCCCTCCAGACCTGATTCCCATGGATCTTGGTGAGTCGGGATCTGTCTGCCATCCACGGCCGTGTTGGCATCTAATAAGCGACTGATTTCCAGGCCTCTGCAAGGTCCTAGCGGCTCCTTTTCTGGCTAAAGAACTGCGGCAGGCAGAGTGAGCAATTTGCTGATTTGCGCGATATTTTTTCGAAAATCCGAACGGCATAGTTTGTTCAATAGTCAGGCGCCAAAGTTTGTACAACCTGCACAAACTTATGGGCTTGGGAACATTAGAACCCCTGCCTGCCAGGACCCTCGCTTCCAAAGTTGCACCATCACGGCGCATTGCCCATGATGGTGCAATGAACGATACGGCGCGGACATGGGCGGAGCCGCTGGCGACCGGAGTGGCGCTGGCGGATGCGCGGCTGCGCCTGTTGTGGGTGAATCCCGCGCTGGCGGAACTGCTGGATATCGGGCCGCGCAGTGCGGTGGGCCAGTCGCTGGCGGTGTTGCTGCATCGCCCCGAATGGATGGCGCTGGCGGAACGCGCGCTACGGGAGCCGTCGCCACACCAGTTGCGCGGTATCGATGTGCCGTCACTACGTGGCTCGACATCGCGGGTGGACGTGTCGATGCAGCGGCTGGCCAGCGGTGAATTACTGCTGGAAGTCCACGCGTTGGCGCCACCAGCGGTATCGGATACGCCGCTCTCGGCCACCTTGCGCGGCTTTGCGCACGAAGTGAAGAACCCGCTCGCCGGCCTGCGCGGCGCGGCGCAGTTGCTGCAACGGCGCGTCGATGACGACCAACTGCGCAACCTTGCGGGGCTGGTGATTGCCGAGGCGGATCGTCTGGCAGCGCTCGCCAATCGCCTGTTGCGCCACGATGGCGCAGCTCGGCTCGGGCCAGTGAACATCCACGAGCAACTCGAACGCCTGGGCGAGCTGCTGCAGGCCGAGCCGGTGCCGCCAATGTTGCGCCACGACTACGACCCGAGCCTGCCGGACGTCTACGGCGATGCGGACCGACTGCTGCAATTGCTGCTCAACCTGGCGCGCAATGCCATCGAAGCCGGCGCACGCACGCTGACGTTCCGCACACGGGCAGAAGCCGCTGTGCGCTTGGGCGAGCGCGTGATGCGCATGGCGCTGCGCGTGGATGTCATCGACGACGGCCCGGGCGTGCCTGAGCAACTACGCGACACCTTGTTCGAACCTCTGGTCTCCGGTCATGCCGACGGGAGCGGGCTGGGGCTGGCCTTGGCGCGCGAGATTGCGCGCGAGCATGGTGGCGAATTGCGCCATCTCGGTCGTCCCGGCGAAACCACGTTCTCCCTCTATTTGCCGATGGGGCGCACCCATGACGACTGAGTTTGGTTCCGAGATCTGGATCGCCGACGACGATCGCGGCGTCCGCTTCGTGCTAGCCGAGGCACTGCGTGATGCCGGCCTGTCGGTGCGCGAATTTGGCGACGCCGAAGAAGTACGCGCAGCCTTGCGCGCATCATCCCCCGCGTTGCTGCTGACCGACGTGCGCATGCCGGGTGAAGGCGGGCTCGCGCTGGTCGCCGCGTTCAAGGCGCAGGGCGTGGGGCCGGTGATCGTTATGAGCGCCTTCACCGACGTCGCCACCACGGCGGCAGCGTATCGCGCGGGTGCGGTGGACTATCTCGCTAAGCCGTTCGATCTCGATCAGGCCGTGGCCGCCGTGCAACGCGCGCTGGCCGACGTTCCTTCTGCTGCAGCCGCGCCAGTGGAACCGCCCGCACCAACACATGCCTTGCTCGGCGAAAGCCCGGCGATGCGCGAAGTATTCCGCCTCATCGGGCGCGTGGCCGCGAGCGACCTCAACGTGCTCGTGACGGGCGAAACTGGCACCGGCAAAGAGCTGGTGGCTCGCGCACTGCACGAGGAGAGTGCGCGGCGCGAAAAGCCTTTCGTCGCGCTCAACACCGCCGCCATTCCCAATGAACTATTGGAAAGCGAACTGTTCGGCCACGAAGCCGGTGCGTTCACTGGCGCCACGCGTCGTCACGCCGGGCGCTTCGAGCAGGCTGAAGGCGGCACGCTGTTCCTCGACGAAATCGGCGACATGCCGCTGGCGCTGCAGACGCGCTTGCTGCGCGTGCTGGCGGGCGGTGAGTTCTATCGTGTGGGCGGTCGCGAGCTGATTCGCGGAAACGTGCGGATCATCGCGGCCACTCACCAGGATCTGGATGCGCGCGTGGCGGCGGGTCAGTTCCGCGCCGACCTGAAACACCGCCTCGATGTGGTGCGCATTGAGCTCCCGTCGCTGCGCGTGCGACGCAGCGACATTCCATTGCTCGCGCAGCATTTCCTCGCCAGCGCCGCGCAGGAGTTGCGCCTGCCGCCGAAGCGCTTCTCCAAGGCAGCGCTGAAAGCGATCGGGCAGCGGGACTTTCCCGGCAACGTGCGCGAACTGGAGAACCTGTGCCGTCGCCTGGCCGTAATTGCCCCTGGCACCGAGATCCTCGTTGCCGATCTCGGTGCGAACAATGCGGGCAGCACGGCCGGCGGGTGGACCGACGCATTGCGCGAGTGGGTGTCCCAGGCGCTGGCGGATGGCGAGGTGGATATCCATACGCGCGCCCGTGAAGCGCTGGACCAGACGCTGCTGCAGGTGGCGCTGGAAGCCAACGAAGGCCATCGGCAGCACGCCGCTGCCGCGTTGGGCGTGGGCCGCAATACGCTTACCCGGAAACTGGGCTCGTCGCGTGTGCGTCGGCCATCCAAGTCATGAGAGATACCCCATGAGCATCGCCATTCGTACCGCCACGCGTGACGATATTGCGCACATCGCGCGATGGAATCTCGCCATGGCGTGGGAAACCGAATACAAGTCGCTCGACTCCGCGGTACTTGAGCGCGGTGTCACGGCCGTGTTCGACGAACCGCGCCGCGGGTTCTACCTGGTGGCGCAGCGTGGCAACGAACCCGTGGGTTGCCTGCTGGTGACGTACGAGTGGAGCGACTGGCGCGCCGGTGACTTCTGGTGGATCCAGAGCGTGTACGTGGCGGAATCCGCGCGCCGCGAAGGCGTGTTCCGCCAGCTCTACGAAGAGGCCAAGCAACGCGCCGCGCTAGCCGGTGCAGTGGGCCTGCGCCTGTATGTGGAGACGGAGAACGAGCGTGCGCAGCGTACCTATGCCGGGCTCGGCATGGAGCGGTGCCACTACTTCATGTACGAAGCGGAGTTCTGACCGGCCCCGACGCGACCGATGCTGTTCAGGCCACCAACAGGTGCTGGCTGAACTCTTCCGGCGGAATGGCCGTGCCGAACAGGAAGCCCTGCAATAGTGAACACCCGGCACGGCGCAGGTGCTCGGCCTGCGCTGTGGTTTCCACGCCTTCGGCCACCACATTCATGTCCAGCCCGCGCGCCATGGTGATGATGGCGTCGGTAATGGCGGCGTTGTCCGCATCGCTAGCGATGTCGCGCACGAAGGTGCGGTCGATCTTCAGCGCATCGATGGGGAAATACTTGAGGTACGAAAGGCTGCAATAACCCGTGCCGAAGTCGTCCAGTGCCAGACTCACGCCCAGATCCTTGATGCCTTGCATAAGGGCGCGGCTCTGATCACCGGCCGACATCACCATGCGCTCGGTCAGTTCCAGCTCGATCAGTGACGGTGGCAGTTGCGCGTCATCCAGCGCCTGCTTGAGCGTGGCGTGGAAACCCGGATGCTGGAACTGCGGCGCGGCGACGTTCACCGCCACCACGATGGGCTTGCCCGCGCGATACCACTCTCCCGCCTGGCGGCAGGCCTCGCGTATCACCCATTCGCCGAGGGGTACGATCAGCCCGCATTCTTCCGCCACCGGAATGAACTGGTCGGGCAAGTACACGTCCTGGCCATCGACCTGCCAGCGCAGCAAGGCTTCGGCGCCGACGATAGCGTCGGTGCGTGCATCCACCTTGGGTTGGTAGTGCAGCCTCAATTCGCCGCGTTTGAGCGCGCGGCGAAGGTCTTGCTCGATGCGTAGGCGCGCGGCGGGCAGTTCGCTCATCTGCGGGGTGAAGAAGCGGTAATCGTCCCGCCCCTTCATCTTTACTTCGTACATGGCGACATCGGCGTTGCGCAGCATGGCCTCGGCATCGACCGCATCGTCAGGATAGACGCTGATACCCACGCTGAAGGTGATATTGAACTCGCCCATCTTGCTGGCGGGCGATTGTTGCCACAGGCGCATCAGCTTTTCACACAGCTGGCTGGCGCCTGAGCGCCCGTCCACGTGAGACAACAGCACCACAAACTCGTCGCCGCCAATGCGGCTGACGGTGTCTTCGTTGCGTAGGTGGTGGCGCAGATGCGCCGCGAACCCGCGCAGCAGTTCGTCGCCCGCAGCGTGACCGAGCGCGTCGTTGATCTGTTTGAAATGATCGATGTCGATATGCAGCAGTGCGGCTTCGTCGTGCCGGCGCACGGCCGCTGCCAGTACCTGCTCCAGGCGCGACTGCAACAGGCTGCGATTGGGCAGGCCGGTGAGCGTGTCGTGCTGGGCCAGGTGCGCCATTTTCAGCGCCAGGGCGCGCGTCTCGCTCACGTCGTGGAATACCAGCACGCCGCCGATGACGCTGCCGGCGTGATCGTGGATGGAGGCCGCCGAATCTTCGATGGGTGTTTCGAAGCCGTTGCGGTGGAGCAGCACCGCGTTGCCTTTCAGTTCGACGATGGCATCGCGCGAAATCGCATCCAGCAACGGACTGTGCAGGGGTTCGCGGGTGCGGCTGTCGATCAGGCGGAACACTTCGCTCATCGGGCGACCCACCGCCTCAGCCTGGCTCCAGCCCGTCATCGCCTCGGCGATGGGGTTGAGCGACGTCACTTGGTGCCGCAGGTCGGTGGTGATGACGGCGTCGCCGATGGAGCGCAGCGTCACCTCGGCCAGTTCGCGCTCGCGGAACAACGCTTCCTCATAGGACTTGCGTTGGCTGATATCGAGGATCTGCGCAACGGCGTGATAGGGCTCGCCATTATTTGCCGAGCGCACCAGCGATACGCTGAGCAGCACGTACACGACGTGGCCGTCGCGATGGATGTAGCGCTTCTCTAGCTGATAGGTTTCGCGCCGGCCTTCGCGCAGCGCACGCGAGAGTTCGCGCGAAGCGGGCAGGTCGTCGACGTGAGTCAGGTCGGGCAGGGCACGCGTAAGCAGCTCCTGCTCGCTATAGCCGAGCATGTCGCACAGCGCGGCGTTGACCCGCAGCATGTGGCCTTCGGTGGTGACCAGGGCCATGCCGATGGGGGCATGCTGAAAAGCGCCGAAGAAGCGTTGCTCGCTTTCACGCAGCTGCAGTTCCAGCGCATGCCTTGCGGTGATGTCGATGAACACCGTGAAGACGCCGCGTACGTGGCCGTCTTCGTCCAGATCGGGCTGGAAATTGCCATGCACATAACAGCGTGCCGAACCGGCGAGCAGCTCGCCCTCGTACACGGCAGGCTCCCCGGCGAGTGCCTGCTCCAGGCAGTTGCCGGCGCGCTGCAGGTTCGAGTCGCCGAGTACCTCGTCGACGGTTCGTCCGATCATCCACGCCGGGTCGATGTCGAGCCAGGCGCGGTGAGTGGTGTTGGCGAAGCGGAAGCGCCGGTGTTGATCGATGTAGGTGATCAGAGCAGGCGCGCCCTCCAGTACATGGGCGGGCCAGTGGGCCTCGCCTCCCGCAGGGACGAACTCGTGATCGGTTTGACGCATCTGGGTTACGGCCCGCTGGCGCACCCCCGCGCCTCATCGTCGCATCATGCGCTAAGTGAGGCCGGCCGTGCAGTGGTCCCGGCCGTGTTGCGCCGGGTCGCGTTAATCCTTTATGCAGCGCTTCAGTGCAGTGCCTCGGCAGGCGCCCCCAGCTGACCTTCCGCGTCTAACAGGATGCAACCCAGTGCGTGCAGATCCGGTGAGATGCCGTAGCGGTCGGACAGTTGGGCCACGAGCGGGCCCAATGCCTTGGGATGCAAGGGATAGCCGTGCGCGAGGACGCGCGCGCGACCACCATCGCCGCGCTGCGCTAAGGTCACTGCCACGACACCCAACCCGGGCGCTTCGTGGGCATAGAGCGCGGGTGCGTCGTAACCCGCGTCGGTGTCGCCGAAAGTCTCAAGCAAGTAACCGGGGGTGGCTTCGCCATCGGTCAATGTGAGTGGCAGGTGATGCGCATCGAGCAGCGCGGCGTACTGGCGCAGCTCAAATACTGCGCCAGCGAAATCGTGAGCGCGCTGGCTGATGTCGCCGGACTGGCCACGAAGCCACGCTGCAGGCGACTGCGCTTCGACCTTGCCATCGTGATAGCGCAGCGCGAGGCCGCGCGCGCTCAGCGTGGATTCGTCGCGATACGGCGTGAGCAGGGCGGCTTCCAGCAGCGTCCATAGCGGCGCGAGGTTGACGTGCTCGTATTGCACGCAAGTCAGCGCAAGCAGATCGTTGCGGCTGAGGTAGCGTACGTGTTCCAGGCGCACGCCCAGTGTGCGCATCAGCCAGTCGGCGGTACGGGCGCCGGCTTCGCCGCGACCCACCAGCTCCACTTCCAGCTTCTCCGCCAGGCTTTCGGCCAGCGCTTCGGGCGCGAGCAGCGACAGCGGTAGCAGGCGCATGGGGCCATCGGCAAACGCGGCCTCCGGTTCCAGCGGCTGGGCGGGCATGTGGCCTTCGTGGGTGCCAAAGGCCACCACGTTCTCAAGATGGCCGCGCGGTACGCGACGGGCCAGTTCGTCCAGCGTGGCCCACACGGGGAAGCCGGGTCGCAGCAGCTCCACGGTGTCGAACAACGCACCGGCCACGGCAAGGCGGGCTTCATCCACCTGAGGGACCAGCGTATGCAGGTCGGCGGCGATCAGCGCCGCCAGCTCGGCGGCTTCGTCGCGGCTCAGCGTGCGGCGTGGGGGCGTGTCCCCGGCGGACAGCTCCAGCGCGAGGACCGCGGGGAGGGCGACGAGCGTTTGTGCTTCCACGGATCACGAACCCGAACAGTAAAGAACTGAATTCTAGCATTTGAGGGGTTTTGGGCTTCCGCGCCGTATCAGAGCGGGTTAGCCTTGACGACTCGGCTTTTTCAGATCTTGGACTGCTCCAGCCATGGAAAACACGCTCAAGCGCGTCGGTGTGATCGGCGGCGTACGTATCCCGTTCTGCCGTAACAACACTGCCTACGCCGACGTCGGTAATTTCGGCATGTCGGTGAAGGTGCTTGGGTCGCTGGTGGAGCGGTATGGCCTGCATGGCCAGGAGCTGGGCGAAGTGGCCATGGGTGCGGTGATCAAGCACTCGTCCGAGTGGAATCTGGCTCGCGAGGCGGTGCTGTCCTCGGGCCTGGCGCCCACCACGCCGGCCATCACCACGGCCCGTGCCTGCGGTACCTCGCTGGACAACGCGATCATCATCGCCAACAAGATCGCCACCGGGCAGATCGAGGCTGGCATTGCCGGCGGTTCGGACACCACCAGCGACGTGCCGATCGTGCTGGGCGAGCGTCTGCGCAAGCGCCTGCTTGCCATGAACCGCGCCAAGAGCTGGCAGGACAAGCTGCGTGCCGCTACCCAGGGTTTCTCGCTGAAGGAACTCAAGCCGGCGTTCCCGGGCGTGGCCGAGCCGCGCACCGGTATGTCGATGGGTGACCACTGCGAAAAGATGGCCAAGGAATGGCACATCGCGCGCCAGCCGCAAGACCAGCTGGCGCTGGACAGCCACTACAAGCTCGCCGCCGCCTATGAAGCCGGTTTCTTCGATGATCTGGTGGTGCCTTTCCGCGGTTTGAAACGCGATGGCTTCCTGCGTCCGGACAGCACCATGGACAAACTGGCTTCACTGAAGCCGGCCTTCGACAAGTCTTCCGGCCACGGCACGCTCACGGCGGGTAACTCCACCGGTCTGTCCGACGGCGCGGCTGCCGTGTTGCTGGGCACCGAGGAGTGGGCAGCCAAGCGCGGCCTGAAGGTGCAGGCGTGGTTCCGTGATGCGGAAGTCGCCGCGGTCGATTTCGTGCACGGCGAAGGCCTGCTGATGGCGCCCACCGTCGCCGTGCCGCGCATGCTGGCCCGCCATGGGCTCACGCTGCAGGACTTCGATTTCTACGAGATCCACGAAGCTTTTGCGGCGCAGGTGCTGTGCACGCTGCGCGCGTGGGAAAGCGCCGACTACTGCAAGCAGCGCCTCGGCCTTGACCAGCCGCTGGGCGCGATCGATCCGAGCAAGCTCAACGTCAACGGTTCCAGTCTCGCCACGGGTCATCCGTTCGCGGCCACCGGAGCACGTGTGGTCGCCACGTTGGCCAAGCTGCTCGAGCAGAAGGGTTCGGGTCGCGGCCTGATCTCCATCTGCACTGCCGGCGGCATGGGCGTCACCGCCATCCTCGAACGCTGAGCGGGTTCGCTCGTCACCGTCCTTCCGATGTTTCGTCTGCGCACCACCGTCAGCCTGAGCCTGCTCGCGCTGGCGATCGGTGTGGCCGGTACGGCGTGGCTGAGCACACTCACCGGCGACTGGGCGGGGCCACCGGGCACGCCCGCTTCGCGCACCGACAAGGTACGCATGATGCTGCGACGTCATTCGCGCCCGCCTGCGCCTTCCGGCCACGTGGCGGTGGCGACGTCGGCGCCTCTACGCCCTGAAGAAACCCAGCCCATGCTGACGCCCGTCGAGATGCCGCCGCTGGCCGCATCGTGGTTGCAGCGGACGGCCTTTGCCAGCGGGCGCGTGGTGTTGCAGCTCACTGTCGATGGTGACGGCCGCGTTGATCATGCCGCCGTGGGCGAATCCAGCGGCAATGCAGAGCTGGACGAGCGTGCTCTGCGCACGGTGGCACGCTGGCGATTCGCGGTGCCGGGTGATCATCCCGATGGCTTGAGCGGCCGGCTGGTAATGCGATTCGACGACACACCTGCACCGTCTCGGTAGAAGCGCAGGGTCAGAGCACGCCTTGCACGCCTGCGCCAAACGCTGTGATCAAACGCGTGTAGATCAGCTTGGGCGACACATCGACATCGGGGAAATCGCCAACCGGCGTGTAGCAGCTCAAGAAGCCCGGATCACTGGGGCGCATTGGCGTGCAACCCGCTTTGAGGTCGTAGCCGGTGGCGTAGCGGTAGGGCCACAGGTCGAACACCGGCAGGCTAGCGGAGACATCGCCGATGGCCATGCTCAGGCGGCTCTGCTGGCGCGGCGCGATCACCCATGCGTTCTCCGGCTGCGTGTCGCGCAGGATGCTGTCGCGCAGTTCGTTGGCAAAGCGTGCGTCGTAAACGATGACACCCGCTTCAGTGTTGTAGTGGTCTGAGCGCGGATCGAAGTTGTGCGAGCCGACCATGGCGAAGTCGTCGTCCACCACAATGGATTTGGCATGCAGGCCGAAGCGGCGGCCCGGCGTGGTCAGTGGCGCAGGGCGGTTGCGGCGACCGCTGCCGCGGCTGCCGAGCAGGCCACGCTCGTTGCCGACGTGGCGTGGCGGGGTTGCGCCGCCCTGCAAGGGCGGCGGCGGGCCGTCGTCGGCCGCCGATTCGGCGTTGTCTTCCGCCGGTCCTTCCGCGCGCGGCTTCATCTCGTAGATCTCGAAGCCGAAATCCTTGAGGTAGCGCTTGCGGTGCTTGTACGAGAGCGCATACACCGCGAAGGCATCGGTGGACGCGAGCGAGTTGGTCGACACCACGATGCGCGGTGGCGAATCGCTCTTGTGCAGCCGCTCGAAGATGGCGTTGGCGCGATCGCTCATCACCAGGTACGGCGTCTGCAACACCACCTCGTGTTGCGCGGCGCCGACCATGCGCATGAGATGCGCGGTGAATTCGTGGGCGCTGCGCTTGTCCGGTTGGTCCGTCTTGGCGGGCAGGTCGCTGAAGAAGTCGACGCGACCCGTGCGCAGCGTGTCGGACACCAGCACGTCGTCGATCCAGCCGCCGTCGCCGGCTTCCTCCTGCACACGCGCAACGCGCTGCGGATGGGCGTAGTGGGGCTCGGGCAGTGGGCCGGGATGGTTGTCGTCCAGCAGTCGGCGGTTTACATCGCTCAGATGCGTGAGCGGCGTTGAGCGCTTGTGCTTCCAGAAGGTCTCGAAACTTGTCGCCATCTTGCGTGCTGCGGGCCCGCCCACCATCACGTCACGATCGACGTAGTCGAAGTCGTTATCCCAGTCGAAGTAACGGTCCTGGTAGTTGCGTCCGCCGGTGATGCCGATCAGGTTGTCCACCAGCAGCAACTTGTTGTGCATGCGTTGGTTGAACGTCATGAAGCAGCACACGATGCTCGCGCTGAACTCCGCCACCGAGGTCTGCGCTTTGTGGAACGTCGGGTTGTAGAGGCGTATCTCCAGGTTCTGGTGCACCGTGGCGAGGCGTTCCAGCAGCACGGGGTCACCAAACGAGAACAACTGGTCGGCCAGGATGCGCACCTTCACGCCGCGCTGCGCCGCCTTGATCAGCTCGTTGAGCATCAGTTGGCCGGCGTCGTCTTGATCCCAGATGTAGGTCTGCACGTCGATGCTGTGCTGGGCAGCGCGGATCAGATTGAGCCGCGCGACCATCGCCGCTTCGCTGTCGTTGAGTAGCGTCACCACATGCACCGGTTCGTTGGGCGTGGAGTCGGCCATCGCTTGTTGAGCGGCGTCGAGCAGTGGTGAGTCGACGGGGCAGTGATCTTCCCGGTCGCAGTTGAGCTGGCGTTGCGTGTCGCTCGCTACGACGGCGTCGGCGCGGCGGATGCGTGTGGGCGACACACTACATCCCGACAGAATCAGGATCGCTACAAGCAAAAGGGAGACGGCGATCCAGCGCTGGCGCATCGCCGGATGATACGGGAGAACGTTCCTATTCCTGCTTAACGCCGGGCGTAGTCCAGGCTGATCATCATGCCCAGCTGCACCTGGTCGGAAATGGCCGTGCGATGACCGCTCATACCGAAATCGCTGCGCTGGATCGTGCCGCGTACGGAGATCACACACTCTTGCGGTGCTTCCAGCGGGCAGTGGGAGGGAAGCACTTCGAAATGCGCCGGCTTGGTCACGCCACGCAGGGTCAGCGTGCCGCCGAGGTCGCCACCCTTCTCCAGCATCGCCAGCGAAATGGGTTCGGAAACAAACCGGATCGAAGGAAAGCGCGATGCGTCGAAAAATTCTGGCGTCAGCACCCAACGGCGAATGCGGTCCGATCCCATGTGGATGCTGTCCACGGTGATGCGGGCATCGACGGTGGCGGTGTCATGCAGCTGGCTCAGGGTCACGTCACCGTCGATTTCCTCGAAGCGGCCGCTGATCTGGCTAAGCCAGAACAGCCTGACGCCGAAATCGGCGTGGGATCGTGCGGGGTCGATACGGTAGTCCGCTGCCTGCGCCGGCTGCATGATCAGCAGCAACAGCAGCAGGCAACAGCTAGCGATAGGCAACGTCATGGGGACCAGAAAGCATCCAAACGCGCATTGCCGGGTTCGAGCGTGCCGTTGAGGTGAAGCACGGCCAAGCCGGCGGGCGGCATGCCGCGGAACTCGTCGGAGCGGCCCTCGACCAACAGCGCCACCAGCCGTTCGATGCCGGGGTTGTGCCCTACCAGCATCACCGTGCCGGCATCGCCGTACTGGTCGAGCAGGGCCAGCAGCTCGCCGGGCGTGGCCTCGTAGATGTCATCGGCAAACTCGGTGGCCGGCGCCTTGCCGTAAGCGTTGAGCGCGAGTTCGGCAGTGGCGCGGGTGCGTTCGGACGGCGAACACAGCACGCGGTCGACCTTTACCCCGTGCGACGCCAGCCACTTTCCGGCGGCCTTCGCCTCTTGCTCTCCGCGCCCGCTCAGGCGCCGGTTCTGATCGTTGGCTCCGGAGGTGGCCGGCTGAGCTTCGGCGTGTCGCAACAGGATGAGTTCGTGCATGTTTGGCTCCCAGTTAGTGCCACTTTGTGGCACACAATCAATGCTGGCGTTTGATCCAGCGCAGGAGGTGTTTCCAGTCCTCCTGGTGGCTTCGGACGTTTTCCGAAGCGTAATCAAAGATGCCCTTGCCGAGGGCAGCCAGCAACACATAGGCCTGGCTGTCCCGCAGTTGTGCCACTAGCGGAAACGGCGCCTGCTCGGTGAGTTGGTTCATGGCGTCCTGGCTGGCGTTGGTCCACGGCTTGAGACGGTTGCCGACCAGTCCAACGGGCAGCTTCCCCCGTTTGATGCGGTTGACCTGGCGGAGTTCCTCCAGGAAACCGAACGTGGCATCGAGATCGAAGGTTGACGGCAGTACGGGTACCAGCACCACGTCCGCCTTTTCCAGATAAGGCTCCAGGTCGCGCTCTTGCGAGCCGGCCGGCGTGTCGATCAGCACGCGTTGCGTATCGGGCGGGAGTTTTTCCAGCGCTCTGCGGCCACCTTCGATGGCCAGCACGCCAGGAACGTTGTCGGGGCGGTTGGCCGCCCAGCGAAAGCCGGATTGTTGCCGGTCGGCGTCGACGATGGCCGTGTGCTTGCCATCCTGCGCCCAGTGAGAGGCTAGTTGCGTGACCAGCGTGCTCTTGCCGCAACCGCCTTTGCTGCTTGCTACCAGTACCGTCAGCATGATGCCGCCCCAGTGTCCAAGCCGGGACTCAGCCTACACGATGGTCGGGGAGCGAGCGCAAGCACGAACGTCGCGAAACGATGTTCGCGCTTGCGTTGCATCCACAGGATCAGCCCGCCTTGGACGGATCCCAGTCGGATGGTGCGTCCACCGGCATGTTGAAGTCATGCAGGGCGGTCAGCACCAGGCTCATTTGTGTGCCGCCCGAGCGGGCCAGCTTCAGCAGGTGCTGGGCAACGGCCGTGTCGCCCTTGGCGCGCAGGGAGAGCTGCGAGAAGCTCTGCACCTGCCACACCAGGTTGCGGCGCAGGTGCTTGGCGTCTTCCTGCTGAGCCGGATCGTCAGCCAGCACTTCACGCAGGTGCAGGCCCAACGAGCGGGCCAACGGGCTGGAGCCCCATTCCAGCAGCTTGCCCAGCTTGAGGCAGTCGGCCTTCACGCTGGCTTTGTCGGCGTTGTCCTCGCACAGCCGCGAGGTGGCCTGCAGCGCGGGCTGGGGTTGGCCTTCGGCCAGGCCGAACACGAGGGTCAGCTGTACGTCGGCGCCGTTCATGGCCGACAGCGGGCCCACCACATTGGCCGGTGGGGGCAGGGTGGTCACGGCGTTGGCCAGCGCCTTCAGGGTGGCGCCGGTGTAGTCGTCATAGGCCTTGGCCGAGGCGGCCTTGGCCAGATCCTGGCGGGCGTCGTCGTTCTTGCCGTCGCGGATGTCCTGGCCCAGCTTGAGCAGCCATACGGCCGCGTTGTCTGGCGCCTGCTGCACCAGCTTGGCCAGCGCGTTGGTATTGGGGCAGTCATCGCCCTTGGCATCGCAGTCGCTCAGGCGGACCCAGCTGATCTCCGGGCCTGCGCCTTCGGCCGCCGAGGCCCGGTCGATCAGGGCGTGATAGCTGTTGAAGTCCGGCTGATCCTGCAGCGGCCGAGCCAGCAGGGCGGCGCCCATCAGCGGCAGCGGGTCCGCCTGCGGAGCGGTCACGCTGACCAGGTCCTTTTGATACTGCACCAGCGCCTTGTGCCGATCCGCCTGCAGATCGGGATTGGCGGGCGTTTTGGCCGCCAAAGCGGGGCCGGAAATCGCGGCCAGCAGCAGGGCGAACGGGAGGAGGCGGCGTCCAAGCATCGAGTGGTCCTTACACAAAGCCAACAATCAGGATAACGCCCAAGGATTAAGCTCGCCTGATCCGCTGGACGGGTGGGACGGGAGAACGCGCCCAGCCTTGTTAGCATGGCCGCTTTGCGACGCCCCGGGGTGACACGTCATCCTGCGCAGCACAGGAGAAGACTACGTGAACGACATTTCTTTTTTGGCCGACGGCCGCGCCGCCCCTTGGTTCGTCGGCTGGGGCACGTTGGCGCTGATCAACGCCGGTCTGGCCCAGGGCAAGAACCGTAGCGGCCTGTTGTGGTTCCTGCTGTCACTGGTGTTCGGCCCGCTGGCCACGCTGGTGCTGGTGCTGATGCCCAAGGCACGGCAGACGTTGTTCTGAACAACTGAGGCATTGCAGCAGGCACAAAAAAGCCCGGCACGGAGACCACGCCGGGCTTTCGTTGGAACAGGTGGACTTACTCGCCCAGCGCTTCGCGCATGAATTCCGGCTGCGCCAGCGCCGCCTTGTGGATATCGGCGTTGTAGTAACGGGTCGGGAAGTTCTTGCTCAGCGCGCCGCGCTCGCGGAAGCCGGCTAGGTCGCCGCCCTTGCGCACCATGGTGCAGCTCCACCAGCCGGTGGGGTAGCACGGCTGCGGGAACGGCAGGGTCTTCACCGCGGTGAAACCGGCCGTACGCATGGCCGAGCGCATGGACTTGATCAGCTCCAGGTGAGCAATCGGCGATTCCGACTGCTGCACCAGGATGCCGCCGTGGCGCAGGGCCTTGTAGCAGCTGGCGTAGAAGGCGGCGTTGAACAGGCCTTCGGCCGGGCCGACCGGGTCGGTCGAGTCGACGATGATCAGATCCAGCGATTCCGGCTCCGCTTCGGCCATGTACTTGATGCCGTCAATGAACAGCAGCTCGGCGCGCGGGTCGTTGTTGGATTCGCACAGCTCCGGGAAGTACTGCTCGGCGAGGCGCGTCACGCGCTCGTCGATCTCCACCTGCACGGCGTGCTCCACTTCTTCGTGCTTGAGCACTTCACGCAGCGTGCCGCAGTCACCGCCGCCGATGATCACCACGCGCTTGGCGCGCGCATGGGTGAACAACGCCGGGTGGGTCATCATCTCGTGATAGAGGAAGTTGTCGCGGCTGGTCAGCATCACGCAACCGTCGATCACCATCAGGTTGCCCCAATCGGTGGTCTGGTAGATCTCGATGGTCTGGAACGGGGTCTTCTCGGCGTGCAGCAGCTTCTCCACGCGGTAACCAATGGAGGAGCCGGAGGCCTGGTGGGCTTCGGTGAACCAGCTAGGGTGCTGCGACATGGGGATGTTCCTGACGATCGATGGGTTCAAAGAACCGGAATTGTAGCCGAACGGGGTCCCGGGGCGGCCGAGGACACTAATCTTAGGCACATTGTCACAAGAGGCCGTTACAATAGCCGTCCGAACCGCCGCGCCAGCTTGCCCGCGGTTCTTAAGTCGGCCTGGCCCCGCGGCGTGCGAGGCTTCCGGCCAGCCGGCTTTGTTTCGTCAAGGCTCGCCGCTGCGACGACATGTCCAGGGTGTTACACCCGCAGAACAAGGAACCCTCCATGTCGAAGCACTGGAACATCGACGCTGCCCGCCATACCTACGCCATCCCGCATTGGAGCGATGGCTACGTTGACGTCAACGACGCTGGCCATATCGTGATGCGTCCGCACGGCGCCAAGGGCCCGGCCCTGTCGCTGCCGGCCATCGTGGACCGCGCCCGTGCCGAAGGCCTGCGGCTGCCGCTGCTCGTGCGCTTCCCGGACATCCTCGCCGACCGTTTGAAGCGTTTGCAGGATGCGTTCGCCAAGGCCATCGGCGAATGGAGCTACGAGGGTGGCTATACGGCCGTCTATCCGATCAAGGTGAACCAGCAGCGCGGCGTGGCCGGCGAGCTGGTCGCCGCAGGCGAGCACGGCTTCGGCCTAGAAGCCGGCTCCAAGCCGGAGCTGATGGCCGTGCTGGCGATGGCACGCCCCGGCAGCATCGTGATCTGCAACGGCTACAAAGACCGCGAATACATCCGCCTCGCGCTGATCGGCCGCAAGCTCGGGCTGCGCGTGCATATCGTGATTGAGAAGCTGTCCGAGCTTGATCACGTCTTCACCGAATCCAAGGCACTGGGCGTCGAGCCCCTGCTCGGCGTGCGCGTGCGCCTGGCCTCCATCGGCGCGGGCAAGTGGCAGAACACCGGCGGCGACAAGGGCAAGTTCGGTCTGTCACCCAGCCAAGTACTCACGCTGGTGGAGCGCCTGGATCGGGCCGGCCTCAAGCACACGCTGAAGCTGCAGCACTTCCACATGGGTTCGCAGATTTCCAACGTGCGCGACATCGCCAACGGCATGCGTGAAGCCACGCGCTACTTCGTGGAGCTCAAGCGTTTCGGCGTGCCGCTGGACATCGTCGACGTCGGCGGTGGCCTCGGTGTGGATTACGAAGGCTCGCGCTCACGCAGCCACAACTCCATCAATTATTCGATCGAGCAGTACGCCTCCACCATCGTGCAGTCGCTGGCTGAAGCCGTCGCGGAAGCCAACCTGCCCGCGCCGCACATCATCACCGAAGCGGGCCGAGCCATGACCGCGCACCACGCCGTGATGGTGGTGAACGTTACCGAGGTAGAAGAAGTGCCCGTCGGCAACATCCCGTACGCGCACGAACACGAGCCGGCCGTGCTGCGCCGCCTGCGCGAAACCTGGGACGAGTTGGACCAGCGCCCCGCGCTGGAACTGTTTCACGAAGCGCAGCACCACCTTGCCGAAGGCCAGACGCTGTACGCACTCGGCCAGCTGAATCTGGAAGACCGTGCGCGCCTCGATGACATGTACTACGCCATCACCAATGCCGTGCGCACGCGCCTGTTGCCCGCCGAGCGCTCGCATCGCCAGGCGATGGACGAACTCGACGAGAAGCTCGTCGACAAGTATTTCGTCAACTTCTCCGTGTTTGAATCCGTGCCGGACATCTGGGCCATTGACCAGATCTTCCCGATCGCCCCCATCGCGCGCTTGAACGAAGAGCCCACGCGCCGTGGCGTCATCGTCGACCTCACCTGCGACTCCGATGGCCGCATCGACGATTACGTTGATGCCGAAGGTGTAGACGTGAGCTTGCCGCTGCATGCGCTGAAGGAAGACGAGAGCTACCGCCTCGGCATCTTCATGGTCGGCGCGTACCAGGAAACGCTGGGCGACATCCACAATCTATTTGGCGACACCGACGCGGTGAACGTGCGCGTCGATGGCGATTCGTATGTTTTCGCGCACAAGCGTCGTGGCGACACCACCGACCTGATGCTTGATTACGTTGGCTACGACCTCGACGCCCTGCGTCACAGCTACCGCGAGCGCATCGCCGCGGCCGGTGTGGAAGGCGAGTCGGCAGAGCAGCTATTCGTCACATTGAACGAAGGATTGACCGGCTATACCTACCTGTCTGAAGGCGCGCACTAAACGGTTACGAGCGAGGCAGCGCTCAAGCTGTCCATTCGTCGCATGGATGCGCGCCTACAAGCTGTGTCAGCCTGTCCGTCTAGACGGACAGGCCGCGCAGCCTACAACCTGATTCCGTTTTTGCTTTCCCCCGATCCCCATCGAAAGGAGTGGTTATGGCAAGTCTCGACGGCAAGGTGGCACTCATCACTGGCGCAGCCAGCGGCCTGGGCAAGGCAATTGCCGAGCTCTACGCCAAGAATGGCGCGGCGGTAGCCATCGCCGATATCAACCAACAGGCAGCTGATGCTGCCGCAGCCGAGATCAATGCGGCAGGCGGCAAGGCCATCGGCGTTGCCATGGACGTGACGGACGAAGCTGCCGTCAACGCCGGTACCGACAAAGTCGTTGCCGAGTTCGGTCACCTGGATATCCTGATCTCCAACGCCGGCATCCAGATCATCAACCCGATCGACCAGTTCGCCTACGCCGACTGGAAGAAGATGCTCGCCATCCACCTCGACGGTGGCTTCCTCACCACACGTGCCGCACTCAAGCACATGTACAAGGACGATCGCGGTGGCATCGTGATCTACATGGGTTCGGTGCATTCCCACGAAGCGTCCAAGCTCAAGTCCGCCTATGTCGCCGCCAAGCACGGCCTGCTGGGCTTGGCCCGCACGCTGGCGAAGGAAGGCGCCGCTCACAACGTGCGCTCGCACGTGATCTGCCCCGGCTTCGTGCGTACGCCGCTGGTGGAAAAGCAGATTCCCGAGCAAGCCAAAGAGCTGGGCATCAGCGAGGCCGACGTGATCAAGAACGTCATGCTCAAGGACACCGTCGATGGCGTGTTCACCACGGTGGACGACATCGCGCAGACGGCGCTTTACCTCGCCACGTTCCCGTCGGCGGCACTCACGGGGCAGTCCATCGTCGTGAGCCACGGCTGGTACATGCAGTAAGTCGCCACGCCCCGTCCGGCGAAGCCGGGCGGGGTCACCCGCTGTATCTCATCGATACCGGTCCGCGCGGGCCAGCATGCGCTGTGCGGGCGGGCTGCCAGGAGCACTGCTGCCATGAAGATTGCCGACGTGAAGGCCAACGCCTTCGCCATGCCGTTGACCAGCCCCGCGTTTCCCGTGGGGCCTTACCGCTTCGTTAACCGCGAGTTTCTTGTCATCACGTATCGCACGGACATGGATGCGCTGCGCGCCGTGGTGCCCGAGCCATTGCAAGTGACCGAGCCGCTGGTCAAGTACGAGTTCATCCGCATGCCCGACTCCACCGGTTTCGGCGACTACACCGAATCGGGCCAGGTCATTCCGGTCAGCTTCGAGGGCCAGCACGGCGGTTACGTGCACTCCATGTATCTGAACGACCATCCGCCCATCGCCGGTGGCCGTGAGCTGTGGGGCTTTCCCAAGAAACTCGCCAGCCCCGTGCTGGAGACCGAGATCGACACCCTGGTCGGCACGCTTGATTACGGCAAAGTGCGCGTGGCCAAGGGCACCATGGGCTTCAAGCATCGCCCGGCCGATGAGCAGGCCGTACTGGCTTCGCTGGCCGCGCCCAACTTCCTGCTCAAGATCATCCCGCACGTGGATGGCACGCCGCGCATCTGCGAGCTGGTCCGTTACTACACCACCAATGTCACGCTCAAGGGCGCCTGGACAGGCCCTGGCGCGCTGGAACTGCATCCCCACGCGCTGGCCCCGGTGGCCGAGCTGCCGGTACTGAAGGTGGAGTCCGCGATGCATTTCATTACTGACCTGACGCTCGACTTGGGCACCGTCGTGCACGACTATCTGGCTGACTGAGCCGAGGCTTATGCGTATGGACGTCCGTAAAAACTCGCCGGCATCAAAGCTGTCCAATCAAGACCAGCTGCGACAGCTCCATAAGCAATACAAAACCACCGCCCTGGTGCTGCAGGGTGGTGGCGCGCTGGGTGCGTATCAGGCCGGCGTGTACGAAGCGCTGGACGCCGCTGGCATCCATCCCAATTGGATCGCCGGCATCTCCATCGGCGCGCTCAACGCGGCAGTCATTGCCGGTAACGCGCCCGAGCATCGCGTCGAACGGCTGCGCGAATTCTGGCAGACCATCACCTGCGCACCCTTGTTCCCCGTCTGGCCCACGGCGCCACTCGACCCGAGCGCGTGGGAGTTGCCGTGGCAGAACGGCGTGAGTGGTTGGGCCGCGTGGCGCGCACTGGTGGAAGGACAGCCCGGCTTCTTCACGCCCCGGCCGTTTCCCTTGTGGCCGTGGCGCGCGTCGCCGACCACCGCGAGCTGGTACGACACCTCGCCGCTGAAGACCACGCTGGAACGTCTGGTCGATTTCGATCGCATCAACCACAAGACCGCCATGCGCGTATCGGTGGGTGCGGTCAATATCCGCACCGGTAACTTCGCGTACTTCGACAACACCGAGGGCGAGCTTCGCGTCGAGCATTTCATGGCGTCCGGCGCGTTGCCGCCTGGGTTCCCAGCCGTCGAAATCGACGGCGAGTTCTACTGGGACGGCGGCATGGTCTCCAACACGCCGCTATACAAAGTGCTGTCGGATGCCTCGTGTCGTGACTCGCTGGTCTTCCAGGTTGACCTGTGGAGTTCTCGCGGCGAGGTGCCGCGCGACCTGGCCGAAGTCACATCGCGCGCCAAGGACATCCAGTACTCCAGCCGCACGCGCCTGATCACCGAATACATGGCGCAACGCCAGCGCCAGCAGCGCATACTTCACGATCTGATGGCGCTAGTGCCGGAAGACCAGCGCAAGCATCACGCCTACCGTCAGGCGGAGGTTTACTCCAACAGCGCCGTGGTGAACCTGTTCCACCTGATCTACCGAAACAAGCCGTACGAAGGGCACTACAAGGATTACGAGTTCAGCGTCGACAGTATGCGCCAGCACTGGAGCAGCGGCATGGAAGACATGCAGTGCACGCTGGAAGAACCGCAGTGGTTCGAGAAGCCGGCGCCTGAACACCCTTTCGTGACGCATGACGTCCACTGTGAAGATTGATTGACCCTGTAGGAACATCCATGACACTCAAGGCAGCATTTATCGGACTCGGCGCTATGGGCACGCCGATGGCCGGCCATCTCAAAGCGCACGGCCTGCTTCATGCCGTCGCCAGTCGCACACAGTCCAACGCGGATGCGGTGGCGAAGGAACTCGGCGTTGCCGCGCCGTCACTGGCGGATATCGCCCAGCAATGCGACGTGATCGCGCTGTGCGTTACCGCCGATGCCGACGTGCTCAACACCGTCGATGCACTCGCGCCGCATTTGAAGAAAGGCGCCATCGTGGTGGATCACTCCACCGTGGCGCCGGATACCGCCAAGCAGGCCGCGGCCAAGCTGGCGGCGGTGGGCGCGCATTTCCTCGACGCACCCGTGTCCGGCGGCGTGGAAGGCGCAAAGAACGGCAAGCTTTCCGTGATGGTCGGCGGTGATGCCGGCGTGCTCGACCGCGCACGCCCAGTGCTGGAAGCCTACGCGTTGCGCGTCACGCACCTGGGTGACGTCGGCGCCGGGCAAGCCACCAAAGCAGTGAACCAAGTGCTCGTTGCCGGCATCGCGCAGGGCGTGTGCGAAGGCCTCGCACTCGCCGAAGCACTCGGCCTTGATCCGGAACGCCTGCTGCCCACGCTCGGCGCGGGCGCGGCCGGCAACTGGTTCCTTGAAAAGCGCGGTGCCACCATGCTGCGTAACGAGTTCAGCGTCGGCTTCAAGCTCGGCTTGCTGCACAAGGATCTCGGCATCGTGCGTCGCATTGCGGAGAACGCCGGCACCAGTCGCAATGTCATCGAACGCTCGCTGGCGGACTATGCGGAACTGATGAGCCAGGGTTATGGCGACGACGACATCTCCGGTCTGATTCGGCTGAAGCGCAAAAGCTGACAGTCCGCGGGGGTATGTGAAAAGCCGCGCATTTGCGCGGCTTTTTCTTTGGGTGCTCGACGATCAAGACCGTCAGGCGACGAAAGCCATGCTTTGGCCAAGTAGAAGATCACGCGCTGGCGCAGGGCTACTGGCTATCGTCGCTTCGTAGCCGGACTGCTAATGTTTGCCGGCACTATCAACGCGGACACATCTTCCCGTGTAACGATCAGCCTATGAGCTGCCTCGGGCGCACCATAGGAAAGTCGTCGCGCCGTCTCCTGCACAGTGCCGGATCGATCGACCAGTTCCCGAGGAAAGGATCGCTGCCTCATGAAACGAAAGTACATCCAGCGTACGTCACGCCGATGCTTAACCTGGAGCACGGCATATCTTGGCATGCTCGCGCTGTGCGCAAGCACTACGGCCTTCGCGCAGAGCGCCATTCCCACAGGCAAGTTCAACGCATGGCTGCACGAAAAGCCCGTGCCGGAGGCGCCGCTGTATCGCGCGCGCATGGCGGGCGTGGCGAGCTACAAGACCTATCACGCCAATGCGACGATGGCCTTCAACTGCCGCACCGATTCGGCGCATGTCTCGGCGGAGCTGACGTTCGATCCCAAGGTACTCGGCTTCGACACGGACCCTTATGAAGGGCCTGATGCGACGGCCAGCGGGCCCATCACGGTGACCAGTGGCAACGATGCGCCCGTGCGAATCAAGGTCGGCGGCTGGTTTGGCGACGGTGGTCCCTTCGATACGGGCACGCCGTTTCTGTTTGGTTTCTCGCTCGACGATGCATTGGTCCGTCACTGGACAGCGGACACTACGCGCGGCCACAACCTGCGCATCGAGGTACCGGCTGCCAAAGGCGGCGGGTCGATGACGGTGGCGTTTCGCTGGCCCGATGACGATGCCGTGTTCAAGCAGGTCGTGCTGCCTTGCCTCGGCAAACCCACTGCTCATTGAGTCGATAAAAAAGGCCGCACGGTGTGCGGCCTTTTCATACATGCATCGACGTGATGCCGGGCTTGCTTAGCGACCTTCCTTCAGTGCGATGGCATTGATGCCCGCCGAAGAGAGACGCTGCTTTGCCGATTCCAGTTCCGTGGCGGAATGGAACGGGCCCAGGCGCACTCGATTGTAGGTCTGGCCGTTGACGCTCACCGGCGACACGTTGGCGACAAAACCTTGCATGGCCAGCTTGGCCTTCAGCGTTTCGGCGTCGGCGGCGCTGGGGAACGCGCCAACTTGCAGCAGGTAACCACTGCTGGCCGGTGTGGCCGCCGGAGCGGCAGCGGTGGGTGCCGGGGCATGCACCGCCGACTCCGGTGCGGGCGTGATGGCTTCGCTCACGGCAGCAGGGCCCGGTGCGGGCTTCTGCGCTGCCGCCTGTGCTTGCTGCTGGGCAGCGGCCTGCGCCGCCTGCTGCGCGGCCTGTTGCTTCTGCTGCTGCTCGGCCTTGGCTTGCGCACTGATCACGGCATCGGGGATGCGCACTTCCTTCTCCGACAGCACGGAGTAGAAGTCGTACTGCGGCTTCTTCGCTGCTGCCGGCGTGTTGCCGTTGTCCGTGGCGGAGGTGGATTCGCTGCCTGCAGCACCGGCATCGCTGCCGCGTTGCGCGGTGGCCTGTGCGTTCGGCTGCGGGCCTTCGTTGGGGCTCGGCGCCATGGGCAGGTGGCCGCGCATGGCAAACATCAGCACCGCACCGATCAGGATGCCGATAACAGCCCAGCCCCAACCCGGCATGCTGCCGTTGTTGTTGCGGACGGCCTGTCGGCCTTTGCCCTTGCGTGCTGCCATTTACATCTTCTCCGGGGCACTGAGTCCCAGCAAATCCAAACCGTTGCGGATGACCTGGCGCGTGGCGAGCACCAGCGTGATGCGCGCGTTGCGCAGCTCGGCGTCGTCCACGATCCACTTGTGCTCGTGATAGTAACTGTGAAGCGCGCCGGCGAGTTCGCGCAGGTATTGCGCGATCAGGTGCGGTTCCAGATTGGCTGCGGCGGCCTCCACCACTTCCGAGTAGCGGGACAGTTCGGTGAACAGGGCCTGTTCGTGCTCGCTGTCCAGGCGACCGAGCTGGGCAACGCCGGCCTTGGTGTCCACGGCGGGCAAGCCACGCTCGGCCAGTTCCTCCAGCACGCGGCACACGCGGGCGTGGGCGTACTGGATGTAATAGACCGGGTTGTCGTTGCTCTGCGAGCGGGCCAGGTCGATGTCGAACACGAGCTGCGAGTCCGCCTTGCGGGCGATCAGGAAGTAGCGGGTCGCGTCACGGCCGGCTTCCTCGATCAGGTCGCGCAGGGTGAGGTAGCTGCCAGCGCGCTTGGAGAGCTTCACCTCTTCGCCGCCGCGCATCACCGTCACCATCTGGTAGAGCACGTAGTTCGGGTAGCCCTTGGGAATGCCCTCATCCAGCGCCTGCAGGCCGGCCTTCACGCGGGCCAGCGAGCCGTGGTGATCGGAGCCGAGCACGGTGACGGCGTTGACGTAGCCGCGCTGCCACTTGGTCATGTGGTACGCCACGTCCGGCACGAAATACGTGTAGGTGCCGTCGGACTTGCGCATCACGCGGTCTTTGTCGTCACCGTAGTCAGTGCTGCGCAGCCACAGCGCGCCGCCTTCCTCATAGGTGTGACCGTGGGCGACCAGCTTGCTGACGGTCTCTTCGACCTTGCGTTCGGTGTAGAGCGAGGATTCGAGGTAGTACACGTCGAAGCCGACGCCGAAGGCGGCCAAGTCCAGGTTCTGCTCGCGGCGCAGGTAAGCCACGGCGAAATGACGGATGGCGTCCAGATCCTCGGCGTTCTTCGCGCCGGTGACCACGTGGCCTTCCACCTCGACGCTGTCGCCGTTCAAGTAAGCCTGCGCCACGTCCGCGATGTAGTCGCCGCGGTAGCCGTCTTCCGGCCAGCCGGCGTCGTTCGGCGTGAGGCCGCGCGCACGGGCCTGCGTCGACACGGCCAGATTGTGGATCTGCACGCCCGCATCGTTGTAGTAGAACTCACGCTTTACGTTCCAGCCGGTCGCGTCTAGCACGCGAGCGATGCAGTCGCCCAACACCGCGTTGCGGCCGTGCCCCACGTGCAGCGGGCCGGTCGGGTTGGCGGAGACGAACTCCACGCCAGCCGTGACGCCGTTGCCGCTGGTGCTGCGGCCGTAGGCGTTGCCACCGACGAGCACGCGATCCACTTCGGCGTGATAGGCACCGGGCGCAAGGAAGAAGTTGATAAAGCCGGGGCCGGCAATGTCGACCTTGCCCACGAGCCCGTTGGCCGGCAGGGCGGCAACCAGCTTCTCGGCCAGCTCACGCGGCTTGGCGCGCGCCGGCTTGGCCAGCAGCATCGCGGCGTTGGCAGCGAAGTCACCATGATCGCGGCTGCGCGTACGCTCGATCACGAAGTTGGGCACTTCGAGCTCGGCGGGCAGGGTGGCGTCATTCTGCAGGGTACGGATGGCCTGCAGCAGCAGTTCGCGCAGCTGTTCTTTCACGGTAAAGGTCTGACGGATATGGAACCGGCAATGCTATCAGACGCGAACTGTTCCGGCCGGGCTTCGTTGCGGTGCGGCGCATGCTGCGATGCGGTGCAGAAGCCTGTGGATAACTCTGTGGGGAATGCAGGCCGTCTCCAGACCCGCTGTGCGATTTTCCCAGCCGAAACCTCAGTGTCATGAAAAATAGCTCATTTAATCAACGAATTGCATCGCACACATGAGGGCTGCAAGAGATGGTGAACGGAAAGTGCCGTCTCAGGCCAAATGTGCATAAGTCGATGAACCGTGTCCGGCACGGGTGCCCTGCCCATTTGGCTCGATCCACGTCATGACCCTGTCATGCCGCACCGCCACACTGCGCCCCGTCCCCCAGGCACCTCCCCGCCGACGGGGTCAGGAGAACGCCGTACCTCTCCTTCCTCCCCACAAGACGGCCATACGGCGCGGACTCTCCCCCCGCGCCGTTGTTTTTTTGGGCTACACCCAGCCCAACGCCGCCATCGACACCGGTTCTCCGCTGCCAATCACCAGATGATCGAGCACCCGCACGTCGATCAGTTGCAGGGCGTCTTTCAGTTCCCGGGTAATGGTGCGATCGGCGGCGCTGGGTTCGGCGATGCCAGAGGGATGGTTATGCGCGAGGATCACGGCCGACGCGTTGTGGCGCAGGCAGGCGCGGACGACTTCGCGGGGGTGGACGCTGGCGCTGTCGATGGTGCCTCGGAAGAGTTCTTCAAAGGCGAGCACCCGGTGGCGATTGTCGAGGAACAGGCAGCCAAACACCTCGTAAGGTAGATGACGCAGCTGCGCCCGCAGGTAGTCGCCGCTGTCGCGGGGATTACTCAAGGCGGGTACCTCCCGCAGTTGTTCGCCCAGCGCCCGCCGGGCCAGTTCCAGCGCGGCGATCAGGCGGGCGTGCTTGGCCGGGCCGATGCCGCGCAGCCGAACCATGCCGCTGGGATCAGCGAGCAGAGCGCTTAAGCCTCCGCGCTGGCCGAGCAGCTCGCGCCCGAGGGCAATGGCGTCCTTGCCGGGCACGCCGCTTCCCAGCAGGACGGCGATTAGCTCGGCATCGGATAGGGCAGCGCAACCGCGCGCCAGCAGTTTTTCACGGGGACGTTCGCCCTGGGGCCATTCACGGATGCTCATTCGACAAGCGTGCCGTGAGCCACGGTGCGCGACTATCGGTGTGGGGCCGCCGGATGTGTCGGTCTTCGTGCCGTCGGCGGGTCAGGCGGGTAGCCGCCTGGCGAATTCCGCGCCGAGCCAGTCGATGAAGACGCGTACGCGTGGCGATAGCTGCCGGTTCTGTGGATAGAGCACATAGACGGGCGATGGTGTGGGTGGAAAGCCTGGCAGCACGTTCACCAGTGTGCCGTGCGCCAGGTCGTCCTGCACGCGGTAGGTGGGTACCTGGATCAGCCCCAGGCCGAGGCGCGCGGTGGCGACGTACATCTCCGCACCTGCCACGCTTACCGCGTACGGAAGCAGGACATCGCGCGCACTATCGCCGTGGCGAAATTCCAGGGGCAGCACACTGCCCGTAGCCGACGACACGAAGGCCACCATCTGGTGCCCCTCGAGATCGTCGGGCGTCGATGGCGTGCCGTGGCGTTTCAGATACGCCGGGCTGGCGTAGGTGCCCTCGGGAAGCACGGCGATCTGCCGCCCGATCATGCTGCTGTCGGTGGGTTTGCCCACGCGCAGCACGCAGTCCACGCCTTCGCGCACCAGATCCACGTAACGGTCGCCTTCGCCGATGCGCAGTTGGATCCCCGGATAGCGCGCGAGGAAGTCGGGCAGGCCCGGCAGCATGAAGTGACGCGCCAGCACGCTGTGCACGTCCACCCGCAGCAAGCCGGTGGGACGCGCACCGGTGAAGGCCGCTTCGGCTTCTTCGATCTCGGCCAGGATGCTCAGGCAGCGTTGGTAATAGGCCTCGCCGTCCAGCGTGGGGCGCACCTGTCGGGTGGTGCGCTCGAGCAGGCGCACGCCCAGGCGTGCTTCCAGCTGCTTGATCACCTCGGTGACGGTGGAGCGGGGCAGTTCCAGATCCTGTGCGGCGAGCGTGAAGCTGCGGCGCTCCACGATGCGGGTGAACAGGCGCATGGCGTCGACCTTGTCCATTTGTTCGCTATGGCCGAATGATGATGGCGAATTTGAGCAGATTATCCGCCTATAGGAAAAGAACATCCTCTGCCTACGCCGACACCTGGTCGGCCCTTTCCGAGGATGCTCCCCATGTCTGCACAGGCTTCCAACCCCGTCGCCATCGTCACTGGCGCCTCCCGTGGCATCGGCGCCGCCATTGCCGAGCGGCTTGCCCGCGACGGCTTTACGGTGGTCATTAACTACGCCGGCGATGCGGCCTCCGCCGAGGCACTGGCCCGGCAGATCGAAAATGCCGGCGGCCGCGCTCTGACTGCCCAGGCCGATGTCGCCGACCCGGTCGCGGTGCGGCGTCTGTTCGATGCGGCGGAAACCGCGTTCGGCGGCGTGGACGTGCTGGTGAACAACGCCGGCGTCATGCAGCTGGCGCCCATTGCCGAATCGGACGATGCGCTGTTCGACCGCACCGTTGCCATCAACCTCAAGGGCACCTTCAACACGCTGCGCGAGGCCGGCAAACGTCTGCGCAACGGCGGGCGCATCGTCAATTTCTCCACCAGCGTGGTGGGTCTGAATTTCCCGACCTATGGCGTTTATGTGGCCACCAAGGCCGCGGTGGAATCGATGACGCGCGTTCTGTCGAAGGAACTGCGTGGCCGCGCCATCACGGTGAACGCGGTGGCACCGGGCCCCACCGGCACGGACCTGTTCCTGAAGGGCAAGACGCCGGAGCAGATCGACCAACTCGCCAAGCTGGCTCCGCTGGAGCGCCTGGGTACGCCCGAGGACATCGCCGGTGTCGTGTCTTTCCTCGCTGGCCCGGATGGTCGCTGGGTGAATGGTCAGGTTCTGCGCGCCAACGGTGGCGTCATCTGATTTTCCTTCCACTCTCCCTGGAGAACACATCATGAAGAACGTCATCGTTATTACGGGCGCGTCGAGCGGCTTCGGTCTGATGAGCGCGCGCGCCCTCGCCCATGCAGGCCACACGGTGTATGCCGGCATGCGCGAAACCACTGGGCGCAACGCGGCTCGCGTCCAAGAGATGGCGCATTACGCGCAGGAGCATGGCGTGGAGCTGCGCGCCATTGAGATGGACGTGGCCTCGCAGTCGTCCGTCGATGCCGCCATAGCGGAAATCGTCGCCACACATCAGCGGCTGGATGTGGTGATCCACAATGCGGGCCACATGGCCTACGGCCCGGCCGAGGCCTTTACGCCGGAACAGTTTGCTCAGCTCTACGACACTAATGTGTTGAGCACGCAGCGAGTGAATCGCGCGGCCCTGCCGCCACTGCGCAAGCAGGGACGTGGGCTGGTGGTGTGGGTGTCCTCCAGCAGCGTGCGCGGTGGCACGCCGCCGTACCTGGCGCCGTACTTCGCGGCCAAGGCGGGCATGGATTCGCTGGCGGTGAGCTATGCGGGCGAGCTGGCGCGTTGGGGCATCGAGACCTCCATCGTGGTGCCGGGTGCCTTCACCCAGGGTACCAATCACTTTGCGCATGCCGGTGCACCGGCCGATGACGCGGTGGCCAAGGTGTATGCGGAGGGCCCGACCCATGACTTCGGCGAGGTGGCGTTCAAGGGGCTGGCATCGCTGGAACCGGCGGATGCGGACCCGGAGGCGGTCGCCCGGGCCATCGTGGACGTGGTGGGCAAGCCGTTCGGCAAGCGTCCGTTCCGCGTGCATATCGACCCGTCCGAGGACGGTGTGGAGATCGTCAACGGCGTAGCAGACCGCGTCCGCGCGGAGCTGCTGCGCCGCATCGGTCTGGAGGACATTTTGCGTCCCCGCGCGGTGGGCTAAGACGATGGCGGGCGGTGATGAGCTGCCCGCCCCCGTTTCACCGAGCCGGACGAATGATTCCGGTAAGCTACCGGGCCAAACGGTAGTCAGGCCCAATCACCATGAGTCTTGCCCAACGCCGCATTTTGCTGGGCGTGTCTGGCGGCATCGCTGCCTACAAGTCGTGTGAACTGGTTCGTCGCCTGCGTGACCTTGGTGCCGAGGTGCGCGTGGTGATGACCGAGAACGCCGCGCATTTCGTCAGTGCGACCACGTTCCAGGCGCTGTCCGGCCAGCCCGTACGCACCAGCCTGTGGGATGCCGAGGCCGAAGCGGCCATGGGTCATATCGAATTGGCGCGTTGGGCCGAGCGAATCCTTATCGCCCCCGCCAGCGCCGACCTGATCGCACGCCTCGCACATGGCATGGCGAACGACCTGCTCACCACCGTCTGCCTTGCCAGTGCCGCACCGCTCTACGTGGCGCCTGCGATGAACCAGCAGATGTGGGCGCATCCTGCCGTGCAAGCCAATGTGGATACCTTGCGCCAGCGCGGCGCGCATTTGCTTGGTCCGGCTTCGGGCGATCAGGCCTGCGGTGACATTGGTTCGGGCCGCATGCTGGAACCACTGGAGCTGCGCGAAGCCATCGTTGCCTCGTTCGGGGCGCAGGTGTTGCGTGGGCTCAAGGTCGTGGTGAGCGCGGGACCGACGTATGAAGACATCGACCCGGTGCGCTTCATCGGCAACCGCAGCTCCGGTCGCATGGGCTTCGCCGTGGCGGAAGCCGCCGCGCAGGTCGGCGCCGACGTGACGCTGGTGGCCGGCCCCGTGAGCATGGCGACGCCGCCGGGCATCACGCGGCGCATCGACGTGCGCAGCGCCGAGCAGATGCGCGATGCGGTGGTGGCGGCAACGGCAGGTGCGGACATCTATATTGCCGCCGCTGCCGTGGGCGACTACCGCCCCGCGGAAGTGGCCGACCACAAGCTCAAGAAACGCGATGGCGCTCCGCTGGAGCTGCACCTGGCCGAGAACCCCGACATCCTCGCCACGTTGGCTGCGCAAACCGTGCGCCCCTTCTTGGTCGGATTCGCCGCGGAAACGCATGATGTGGAGCGTTACGCGCAAGACAAACTCAAGCGCAAAGGATTGGACATGATTGCCGCCAACCAGGTGGGCGGGGGTCTCGGTTTCGAGGCCGCCGACAATGCGCTCACGCTCTATGGTCCCGAGGGAGCCATCGAATTGCCGCGCGCATCGAAGACAGAGCTGGCGCGCCAGCTGGTGGCCAAGGTGGCCGAGCGGTACCGGGCGGTGCGCGCATGACGGTGGGGAGTGGGATCGACGTTGAGCTGAAGATCCTCGATCCGCGCCTGGGTGATTCGATTCCGCTGCCGCAAGCCGCTACCGTTGGCAGTGCCGGCATGGACCTGCGCGCGGCTATCGACGCACCCCTGACCTTACAGCCGGGCGAAAGCGTGCTGGTGCCCAGCGGTATGGCCATTCATATTGGCGACCCTGGCTGGTGCGCGCTGATCGTGCCGCGCTCGGGTTTGGGCCATAAGCATGGCTTGGTGATGGGCAACCTGGTTGGCGTCATCGATGCCGATTACCAGGGGCCGTTGATGATTTCATGCTGGAACCGCGGCACGCAGCCTTACACCATCGCAGTGGGTGATCGCATCGCCCAATTACTGCTGGTGCCGGTGGCGCAGGCGCGGTTGAAGGTGGTACAGGAGTTCGCGCCATCGCAGAGGGGCGAGGGCGGGTTCGGTTCGACTGGCGTCAACTGAGTGCGACATGGAGCGGGCGCGCATGCCCGTGGATAAAGCGATCAGACAGCCTGTGTGGGGACAGGGCATGGCGAAAATCTTAAACAAGGACGGTCGGGGCCTTGCCGGGTCGATCGATGGGCGCCGCCTGCTGCCGTTTGCGGTGGGCACCTTGCTGGTGCTCGGTGGCCTGTTTTGCCTTTGGCAGACCTGGCAGATCGCGGACGAGAGCAGCGCCAACGACCGTGTGCACGCTGCGCAGAAGCAGGCGGCCGACGCCATTGCGGCGGAAATCGCCAGCGAGCGAGGCCATGTGGAAGCGGCGGTGCATTCGCTCAACGCCGACAGCATCGTGGCCGATCCAGCCCAGGCGGCCACCGAGCTGCGCCAGCTTATTCCCCAAGCGCTGGCGGTCGATGTCTACAGCGGCAGCCTGGACGAAGTGCTCCACGCGAATTACCGCGTCTTCGGTTATGGCAAGGCGGCGCAGTTGATGGCAGCCCAGACGGCCGACGGCAAGCCACTTGCGCAGACGGTGCCCGATAACAAAGGCGCACGCGTGCTCGCGCTTGTTGTCCCGGTGGGGCCGGCTGCGCATCCGCAGGCTTGGGTGTGGGCAGCGCTGCCTTTCAGGCCGGTGCAGGAGCGTTTCGAATCCATTCCGGCGGACGGCGGCAGACTGGAGCTTCGCCAGGGCGACGATCGCGGCGACTTGCGTTTGCTTGCGTCGGGCAGCGCGTCGGCCGAACGCGAAGCCAGTGGGCTGCCGGTCGATGGCAGCAACTTCAGTATTCTCGCGGCTTTGCCATCGGCTTTCATCGTGCTGCCGCGCGTATGGGCATTGACCGGATTGCTGGGGCTGTTGGGCCTGGCCGGTGGCCTGTATTTGATCTGGATGCGCAATCGCCTGTTTGGCGAGCGTGTCCACCATGATGTTGAGGAACCCGTTTTGTCCGATCTGCTCGAAACCACGCCGGAACCTGAAATGCCGGCGCCCGCCCGCATCGCCCCGCCCAAGCCGGCCCAGCCTGCACCGGTTGCGGTCGATCCCACCATCTTCCGCGCGTACGACGTGCGTGGCGTGGTCGGCAAGTCGCTGACCAAGGATGTGGCACGCCTGCTCGGCCAAGCCATCGGCTCGGTGATGCGCGAGAAGGGTCTCCCGGAAATAGTGATCGGCCGCGATGGCCGCCTCTCCGGGCCGGAACTGGCAGGTGCGTTGTCCGACGGCCTACGCGATGCCGGCATCGATGTGATCGATCTCGGCGCCGTGCCTACGCCCGTCGTCTACTACGCGGCTTATCGGTTCAACACTGGCTGCGGTGTCGCTGTCACCGGTAGCCACAATCCCCCGGATTACAACGGCTTCAAGATCGTCGTGGGTGGCGAAACGCTGGCGGAAAGCGCCATCCAGGACCTCTACCAGCGCATCGCTGGCCATCGCTTGGAAAGTGATGGCAAGGGCAATATCCGCCACGTCGATGTCGTGCCTGACTATATCGAGCGCATCACTTCCGACGTACAAGCCGAGCGTCGCATGAAGATTGTCGTCGACTGCGGCAATGGTATTCCCGGCGCGGTGGCACCGCAGGTGCTGGAAGGCATCGGCTGCGAGGTCATTCCGCTCTACTGCGACGTCGATGGCACGTTCCCGAACCACCACCCTGATCCGTCCGATCCGCACAACCTGGAAGACCTGATCTTCGCGGTGAAGCAGACCGGCGCCGACCTTGGCCTGGCCTTCGATGGCGATGGCGACCGTCTGGGCGTGGTGACCAAGGAGGGCGAAATCATCTTCCCCGATCGTCAGTTGATGCTGTTTGCGCGCGACGTGCTGTCTCGTCAGCCGGGCGCCACGATCATCTTCGACGTGAAGTGCACGGGTCATCTCAAGGGCCAGATCCTCGACGCGGGCGGCAGTCCGCTGATGTGGCGCACCGGCCACTCGCTGATCAAGGCGAAGATGCGCGAAACCGGCGCGGAGCTGGCCGGCGAGATGAGCGGCCACTTCTTCTTCAAGGAACGCTGGTACGGCTTTGACGACGGCATTTATGCCGCCGCCCGACTGATGGAAATTCTTGCCGGTGACCTGGAAGAGCGCACGCCGGAAGCCATTTTCGCAACCTGCCCCAAGGGCGTGTCCACGCCAGAGCTGAAGGTGGAGATGACCGAGGGCGCGCATTACCGCTTTATCGAGGCGTTCCGCCAGAAGGCGAGCTTTGGCGACGCCACGCTCACCACCATCGATGGCGTGCGCGCGGACTGGCCGGATGGCTGGGGTTTGGTGCGCCCGTCCAACACCACGCCCATCCTCGTGCTGCGTTTCGATGCCGATAACGAGGCGGCGCTCACGCGTATCCAGAACGTGTTCCGCCAGCAGTTGCTGGCAGTGGATCCATCGCTGCAACTGCCGTTCTAACGAAAAAGCCCCGGCATGTCCGGGGCTTTCTTTTTGCGCCGCTATCCGTGGCTCACTGGCCCTGACGTTCCTTGTCCTGCGCGGTCTTCAGTTCGCGATAGTGGTCCAGATCCTGCGCGTTCTTCTGTACCTGGGCATCGTGTGCCGTCTGCTGATGCTCGAGGGCATCACGTTGGTGGGCCACCACATCGCGTTGCTTGGTGATGCCGTCGCTGAGGAACTTGGGCACGGGTTGCTTGGCGCGCTCCGCGTCGCCAGCGCGCGTAAGCAGATCGGTCAGTGCCTTTTCCTGGCTGCGCAGGTTGCTGCGCGTCGTGGCGATCTGCTGGTCGAGGTTGTCCAGGCTGTCCTGTTGGGACTTCTTGTAGGCATCCTCGGTCGGATAAGCATTCAGCATCTGCATATCGTCACGCGCGTGTTGCTGCGCCACGCGGTCGCTGGCGGCCTTGGCATCTGCGACCTTCTGCGCCGCCGCGCGCTCTTCCGGCGTTAGTTGGCGGTCAACGTGCTGGACGACGAGGCCGTGGTCATTTACCAAGTCGTAGCCGTACTTGAGTGCGTCAGACGTGAGGCTGTCGCTGTAGTGCGGTAGGCCGGACGCATCCTTCCAGCGGTATCTATAGTGCGTGCCGGTGCCATCCTGCCCCTGTGCGTGCAGGCCGACGGTCAACGCGAGCGACGCGATGACGAAAGCAGTTCTACGCATGACATTCCCCCTTGTGGGCGGAAAGTATAGCCGGCACTACCGTGACACCAAGGGCGTCGGCAGGGTGTCACGATGGGTGATGTGACCGGTTTCGCCAACTACGCTTCGACTCAGGCGTTGACGCCGTAGCGCTCACGATAGGACACCAGCCGGGTGTGTTCGGCGGCCAGTTCCGGGCGCTCCCCCGCATAGGCGAGCACGTCGCCCAGGCTGGTGATGGCGATCACCGGAATACCAAACTCGGCAGTGACTTCCTGGGCGGCGGACAGATCACTCTGGCCGCGCTCCTGGCGATCCAGCGCAATCAGCACGCCAGCAGGCGTGGCGCCCTGGGCACGAATGAGCGCCAGCGACTCGCGCACGGCGGTGCCGGCGGTCATAACGTCGTCCACGATCAACACGCGGCCCTTCAGCGGCGCGCCGACGAGTACGCCACCCTCGCCATGATCCTTGGCTTCCTTACGGTTATAGGCCCAAGGCAGGTCGCGACTGTGTTGGTCCGCCAGTGAGATGGCGGTGGCGGCGGCCAGGGCGATGCCCTTGTAGGCAGGCCCGAACAGCATGTCGACCTCAATGCCCGAATTCACCACGGCAGCGGCATAGGCACGGCCCAGCTGGGCCAGCGCCGCACCGGAGTCGATGCGGCCCATATTGAAGAAATACGGGCTCTGGCGGCCGGACTTCAGCGTGAAGTCGCCAAAGCGCAGCACGTCGCGCTGCAGGGTGAGTTCGATGAAATCGCGCTGATAGTCGTGCACGGCTGCTTTCTCTAGATTGGATTCGGGTGGGGCAGGGCGCACAACATGAGGTACTGCGGCCCGGAACGCCCGCCATGGTACAGCCCCCCGGTCTCCCGGAAGCCCGCGCGACGATACAGCGCGATGCCCGGGGCATTGCGCAGGTTCACGGTGAGCGCCACATCGCTTGCCCAGGGATAGCGATGTGCAAGGTCGCGCATCACGGCCTCCAGCGCGCACGTGCCCAGGCCACGGCCTTGCCACTGTGCGCCGATGAAGAAGGAGCGCAAACCCAGCGTGGGGCGCGCGAACTCGACCTCGGCAATGGTGTTGGCGTGTCGCTCCACGCGATAGAAGCCAATGGGTTCACCGTTGCAGAGGATGGCCATGGGCTCGCTGCCTTCGCAGCTTTCCGCGTCGGCCAGCGACACGGCAATGCGGCCGACGAAAGCGTACTGATCGTCGTGCACGCCCAAGGCAAGCAGGGCGGTTCGGAAAGACGCCTCGATGGGCGCGACGCGGATATCGGGGGGCTCGGCCATGGTTGCTATGATGACGCATCCATTGAAAGCCAGGGCACGCCCGATATGCGCATTATCAGCCTCAACGCCAACGGCATCCGCTCGGCCGCCACCAAGGGTGTGTTCGACTGGTTGCGCAAGCAGAAGGCCGACGTGGTCTGCCTGCAGGAAACCAAGGCGCAGGAAGAGCAGCTGACCGATGCCATGTTCCGCCCCGACGGACACCACTGTTTCTACCGCGACGCCAGCAGCAAGAAGGGCTACAGCGGCGTGGCCATCTACGCCAAGCGCGAGCCCGACGAGGTACTGACCGATCTGGATTGGGCCCCGTTCGACAACGAAGGCCGTTACATCGAGGCCCGCTTCGGCAAGCTCAGCGTGGTCTCGCTGTACGTGCCGTCGGGCTCATCGGGCGAGGAACGCCAGCAGTTCAAGTTCGACGTGATGGACTGGATTGCGCCGATTTTCGACAAGTGGATGAAGAGCGGTCGCGACTACGTGTTGTGCGGCGACTGGAACATCGTGCGTAGCGAGCTGGATATCAAGAACTGGCGCTCCAACCAGAAGAACTCCGGCTGCCTGCCCGAGGAGCGCACCTGGCTCAACGACCTGGTCGACAAGCAGGGCTGGGTGGACAGCTACCGCACGCTGCACCCCAAGGGCCAGGACTACACTTGGTGGTCCAATCGCGGCAATGCACGCGCCAACGATGTGGGTTGGCGCATCGACTACCAGATCGTCACGCCTGCGTTAGGCGATCGCCTCAAGCGGTGTTCCATTTATCGCGACGAGCGCTTCTCCGACCACGCGCCGTATACGGTCGACTATGCCGACTGAGGTGGGTGCGCCGGCAACGCGCAAGCCGCCGGTCTGGCGCTCGTTCACCGAGCCCGCGGCTTGGACGATGTGCCTACTTGGGTTTTCCTCCGGGTTGCCCTTCTTGCTGGTGTCCGTCACGTTGTCGTTGTGGCTGAAGGACAACGGCATTGCGCTGAAGAGTGTCACGATGATCGCCAGCGCAGGCATGAGCTATGCGCTCAAGTTTCTATGGGCACCATTGCTCGATCACTGGCGGCTCCCGCTGTTTACGCGCTTAGGGTTGCGCCGTGGTTGGTTGCTGTTTGCGCAGCTGGGCGTGCTTTGCGGTCTGTTGCTGATGGCATTGTTCACTCCCCATCAGTTGCAGCCATTTGTGCTGGCGACATTGCTGGTGGCGTTCATGGGGGCGACCCAGGACATCGCCATCGACGCTTATCGCATCGAGATCGCGCCGCCTTCCGCCCAGGGCGCCCTGGTGGCGACTTACGCGCTGGGTTATCGGTTGGGCCTGCTGCTCGCTGGTGCAGTGGCGCTGATTCTGGCCGACCACATTCCCTGGTCCTGGATTTATGTGGCCATGGCCATGGCGATGGTGGTGCCGATCGTCACCACGCTCTTCATGCGTGAACCCGGGATCGCCCGATCGACGCCTCCGGGCTGGCGCATGGCGATGCGCGAGAGCGTGATCGACCCGTTTGCCGATTTCTTTCGCCGTTACGGCTGGCTTGTCGCGGGGCTCACGCTGTTGTTCATCCTGCTGTTCAAGCTGCCCGAACAGTCCATCGGCACGATCTTCAATCCGTTCATGCGCGACATGGGCTTCAGCAAGACCGAAATTGGCGCTGTGACGAAGATCTATGGCGTCTGGATCGGCATCGCTGGCGCCTTCGTCGGTGGCGCGGCCGTAGCGCGCTGGGGGGCTTGGCGTACCTTGGGCGTGTGTATCGTGCTGGGGGCCTGCAGCAATCTGCTTTACCTGATGCTGCTCGGAAACCAGGGGAGTCTCACGGTATTGACCTTGGCGATCTCCGGGCAGAACTTTGCTGAAGGCATGTTGGGACCGCCGACCGTGGCTTTTCTCTCGTTGCTGGTGAATCGACAGCACACGGCCACGCAATATGCGCTGCTGAGTTCCCTGGTGAATCTTCCGGGCAAAGTGCTGGGCTTCTTCGCGGGTGGCCTCGTCGCCGTCATCGGTTATGGCGGGTACTTCGCCATTACGGTGATCTCGGTGATTCCGGCGATGCTGTTGTTCGTCGTCCTGTCGCCACGATTCACCCGCGACCGGCCAGAGTCCGAGGCCAACCCGGCCGGGTGAGCCCGATGCGTGAATTAGCCAAGCGGTCGATACACTCACCCCCCAGCCCTGTGACAAGATGAGCAACACAGGGGGCTTGTGACATTGGGAGGGAGTGTCCGTGCCGGACCTCGTCATACGCCATATCGATAGCCTCATGGCCGAACGCATCAAGACGTTGGCCAAGGAGCGGCAGTGGTCGATCAATGATGTGGTGCTGCATGCGCTGCGTCATGGACTAGGCATGTCCTCGTCGAACGTCTTCGCGGAAACCATGCTCGATCCGGGCGAGCTGACCACGCTGGGCGGTCAGTGGGATGCGAAGGAGAAAGCCGCGTTCCAAGAGGCCATTCAGGCGTTGTCACGTGCGCCGACGGCTACGCTCGCGCAGGGCAGTAACCTATTGGACGACGATCGCTTCTGATCAGCGCGGTGCGGGGTATATCGCACCGAGCACGCGCGGCCCTCGAGCACCGGTTACTGCAGGTAGATTGCCCGGTAGCCCCAACAGGCGCTGGCGCGCGAGCCAGGCAAATGCCGTGGCTTCCAGATAATCCGGATCGACGCCATAGGCCGCCGTACTGACCACGGTGCGTGTGCCCAGTAGTTCACCAAGCCGGCGCATCAGCACGTCGTTGTGCACACCGCCGCCGCAAGCCAGTACGTCGACCACCGCTGGCGCGTGATGCTCGATGGCTTCGGCAATGCTGCGCGCGGAGAGCTCCAGCAGGGTGGCCTGCACATCGGCCGGCGATAGGGCCGCCACGCCAGCGTGGGTTTCCAGCCACGCCAGATGGAAATGCTCGCGGCCCGTACTCTTGGGCGGCGGCAGTGCGAAATAGGGATCAGCCAGCAGGGCGGCCAGCAGTGCCGCGTCCACCCGGCCGGATGCCGCGAAGGCGCCATTGGCGTCGTAGGCGCCGCCGCGATGGCGCAGGTGCCACGCATCCATCAGACCGTTGGCCGGGCCGGTATCAAACCCAGACACCTTACCGCTGGGATCCAGCACCGTAATGTTTGCGATGCCACCCAGGTTGAGCACCACACGCACGCCGTCAGCACGACCCAGCAGCATGGCGTGCACGGCTGGCAGCAGTGGCGCGCCCTGGCCGCCCGCGGCGACGTCCGCACGCCGGAAATCGGCCACCACATCGATGCCGCAACGTTCTGCGATCACCGATGGGTCACCCACCTGAAGCGTGAAAGGATATTCGCCCGAGGGTCGGTGGCGTAGGGTCTGCCCGTGCGAACCGATGGCGCGCACCGACGAGGCGAGGGCCGCGTTGCGCTGGAGCAACTGCAGCGCCGCCTCGGCGAAACACTGCCCGACGGCGACGTCGAGCCGCCCATAGGCATCAAGGTCGAGTCGTGTTTCGTCCTGCGCCACGGCGAGGATGCGCGCGCGCAGTTCTTCCGGCCACGGATGCGCCAATGCATCGACCAGCTGAGGCGTGTTGTCTTTAAAACGCACCAGCGCGGCATCGATGCCGTCGGCGCTGGTGCCGGAGATCAGGCCAAGATAAAGCGCCGAAGCGTCATTCACAGGGAATCAGTCGTCGTTGCGTTTGGTGCCGCTGGCTTTGGCCAGCTTGATGTTGGAATCCAGCGTCTTCAGGCGGGCCAGTTGCGGCTGCACCACCTGGGCCTTGAACTTGGCCATCTGCACGGCCGGCAGCGGCTCGGGCTTGGGCAGGGTGACCGTCTGGGGGTCGCGCTGCACGTCGTTGACGCGGAATTCGTAGTGGAGATGCGGGCCGGTGGCGAGGCCGGTCATGCCGACGAAGCCGATCACTGAGCCCTGGCTCACGCGCTGGCCCACCTTTTCCGTGGCGAACTTGGACATGTGGCCATACGCGGTGCTGATGGAGCCGCTGTGCTGGATGACCACGAAGTTGCCGTAGCCGTTCATCCAGCCCTTGAACTTGACGACGCCGTCGCCCGCCGCATGGATCGGCGTGCCGGTCGGTGCGGCGTAATCCACGCCCTTGTGCGCGCGCATCAGGCCGAGGATGGGATGCATGCGCGCCGCGCTGAACTGCGAGGAGATGCGGGTGAAGTCCACCGGGATGCGTAGGAACGACTTCTGGATCGGACGACCGTCTTCGCTGAACCAGCCGTAGCTGCCGTCGTCCTTCTTGAAGCGGTAGGCGGTGTAGCGCTCGCCTTGATTCACGAACTCCGCAGCCACGATGTCCCCTTCGTGTAGATAGGAGCCGTCGCGGTATACGTCGTCGTAGATCACGGTGAAGCTGTCGCCCTCGCGCAGGTCCTGTACGAAGTCGATGTCGTATTTGAAGAGTTCGGCCAGCTTGAGCACCATCTGGTTGCTCATGCCTGCCTTGTTGCCGGCGGCGAACAGCGAGCTGTCGATGGAGCCGTGGGCGACGTGCTCACGTCGCTCCACTTCACGCGCTTCCGCCGTGACGGTGGCCTTGTCGCCGTCGAAGCGCATGGTGCTGCGGTTCGACTCGTCCTTGTCGAAGCGGATGCCCTTAAGGCTGCCGTCGCTATCGAGCAGGAAGTCGAACTCCTGGCCTGGGCTGATGTGGTGCAGCGCCTTTGCGTCGCTCGACTGATCGACCACGTGCTGTACGTCGGTGAGGCTCAGGCCCTGGCTCTGGAACAGGTCCGACAGCGTCTGACCTGGCTGCACCTGCACGATGTGCCAGTCCTCCACGGTCGGTGCCTGCGTGGCTTCCGGCGCGGCCTTGGGCAACTCCAGCGGCAGCACGGCGTGGGCTGTGGAGATGGTGTCCGGGCGCATCGCGCTGGCCCAGGCGGGAATCAGGAAGCCAGAAACGGCTGTAATAAGAAGGGCGGTGCCAGCGAGGATCCAGCGCTCGCGGTGCCAGCGGATGGGCTCGGCCTCACCGTGGCAACCGAAGGACCAATGGGCGCAGCGTTCGTAAAAGTGAGAGTGCCGTTGCTGCGCCTTTCGGCGCATGGCCTGTTTGCGCGTGGAACGCGCGTCATCTTTTCTCTCACCCATGCCCGGTGTTCCCCAGGGTACAAAAATCGAATTGCCGCGTACCATAGCGGCCCTGTGCAAAGGGCGTCAACGCCTTTTCCATCAATGAGTTGCGCGAATTTTCGGATTAACGCACACTTAACAGAACCAGCCCGGAAGCCCTGCTTTCCGGCGATGCCCACACAACGAAAATTTGAGGAATACATGAACGAGCTTGAGCAGGCGCTGGTCACCATCGCGCGCGGCGCCGACGAAATCATCAAGCAGGAAGAGCTGGCCGCGCGCCTCAAGCTCGGTCGTCCGCTGCGTATCAAGGCCGGTTTCGACCCCACCGCGCCGGACCTGCACCTGGGCCACACGGTGCTCCTCAATAAGATGCGCCAGTTCCAGGACCTCGGGCACCAGGTGATTTTCCTCATCGGCGACTTCACCGGCATGATCGGCGACCCGACCGGCAAGAACATCACCCGCAAGCCGCTTTCGCGCGAAGACGTCCTGGCCAACGCCGAGACGTACGCCGAGCAGGTCTATAAGGTGCTGGACAAGGAGCGCACCGAGCTGCGTTTCAACTCCGAGTGGTTTGGCCAGATGACTGCCGCCGACATGATCAAGCTCGCGGCCCAGCACACCGTGGCGCGCATGCTCGAGCGCGATGACTTCTCCAAGCGCTTCGCGGGCCAGCAGCCCATCGCCATCCATGAATTCCTCTACCCGCTGGTGCAGGGCTACGACTCCGTCGCACTGAAGTGCGACGTCGAGCTGGGCGGCACCGACCAGAAGTTCAATCTGCTGATGGGTCGCGCCCTGCAGGAGCACCACGGCCAGCCGCCACAGATCGTGCTCACCATGCCGCTGCTGGAAGGCCTGGACGGCATCAACAAGATGTCCAAGTCGCTGGGCAACTACATCGGCATCAATGAGCCGGCCATCGACATCGTCACCAAGACGCTGAAGATCGGTGATGACTTGATGTGGCGCTGGTTCGAGCTACTCAGCTTCGAAACCTCGATGGATGACATCGAGCGCATGAAACAGGAAGTGGCCAGCGGCGTACTCAACCCGCGCGACGCCAAGATCAAGTTGGCCCGCGAACTCGCCACGCGCTTCCATGATGCAGCGACCGCAGAGCAGGCCATTGCTGGTTGGCACGCAGTGGTGCGCGGCGAAGGCGACACCAGTCTGTTGCCGCTCACTGAGATCGCTGTGCCCGCGGAAGGTCTGCGTCTGCCTGCACTACTTACCGCTGCTGGCCTTACGCCGAGCAATGCGGAAGCAAACCGAAAGCTCAAAGAACGTGCAGTACGCATCGACGCAGAAGTCGTCGAAGACGCGCAACGCGTATTTGTTCCGGGTTTTGAAGGGGTCTTGCAGATCGGCAAGCGCAACTTCGCCCGCGTGTTGTTGACTCAGGCATGAGCTTTTCGCGACGACGCAACGTCGTTGCGAACGACAAATGAAAAGAGTTTCGCGTGAGAACAACGTCTTACGCGAAACTTCAAAAATAATTTGAAAAATTGCTTGTCAAAGATGGGGTGCCTGCCTATTATTCGCCTCCCGCCGCTGGCATCGCCATCCGGACGGCAACAACGACAGCAAAAACGATTCGCTGAAGGTGTTGACGGACAGGAAAAACGATGTAAGATGAGCGGCTCACTCGGAACGAAATGTTCCGAAGCGGAAACGGAAACGGACCGCAAGTGATTGAGATCTTTGACAGTGTGCGCAGGTGACTTGTGTGGGCGTCTTGCGTGGATGATTGAATGTCCATATATGCAAGCGTCTAACCTAAGAGTCAATTCAAAAGCTTGACGTTTTATGGTTAGGACTAACGCTTCAGAAAGATAGATCGAGT
>NZ_NRDP01000012.1:0-149370 GCF_002878475.1 Dyella sp. AD56 | reverse complement strand
GCGCTCGTTCAACTACACGCTGATGCCCGCCAACATGTTCTCGGACGCCAACTCTACAAGAGCCTGGAAGCCCGCCTGGACGAAGGCGGGCGTCGGCGGCGCGATCGGCCGCGGCGCGGGTTCCAAGGACGGTACCGGTGGCGGAACCTCCACGTCCTGGACGGGCGGACGCGACACCGCCGCGACCGGCGGCGCCACGGGCGGCACCGGCTCGTGCAGAGCCTCGCGGGCCTCCTGGGCGGTCATCCATGGCCGCTCGGCGGGTGCCTGCTCCGACTGAGCGGCCGGGACAGGCTGTGCCGGCTTGGCCGCCGTCAGTTGCTGGCGGATGCGCCCCAGCTCACGGGACAGCTCCATCTGCCTGCCCCAGAGCAGTCCTACCGCCGCACCACCCGCGATGCCGGCCAGGCTGGCTGATGACACCAGCCCGCCCAGCACCGCACCAATCACCATCCATAGAAAGATCATGCCTGTCCATCTCCGCCCACCAGGGGGCGTTACACCCCAAGTGTGCCATGGCCGACTAGGCGCCAAGACGCGAGGGACGCATGCTACGGGCGATGTACGTCACGACTATCAGATATTTCCTACATTTGACGCCGTTCCGCACGCTGTTCCATCCAGTCGTACAGCACAGGAAGCAGCAACAAGGTGAGCAGGGTGGAGGTGATCAGGCCACCCACCACCACCGTAGCCAGGGGCCGCTGGGTTTCCGCGCCCACACCACTGGAGAGCAGCATAGGTACCAGCCCCAGGATGGCCACGCTGGCCGTCATCAATACCGGCCGCAGGCGCAAGGCCGTGCCGCGCACCACCGCGTCACGCACGCTCATTCCCTTGGCGCGCTGCTCGTTGAGGAAGCTCACCAGCACGATGCCGTTGAGCATCGCCACGCCAAACACGGCGATAAAGCCGATCGCCGAGGGCACGGACAGGTACTGCCCCGTGACTGCCAACGCCACGATGCCGCCAATGGTGGCGAACGGCACATTGGCGAGGATAAGCGCCGCGTACTTCATCGAGTTAAACGCCGTATAGAGCAGGATAAAGATGAAGAAGATGGTGGCCGGCACGATCAATGACAGACGCTTCAATGCGCGCTGCTGGTTCTCGAACGCCCCACCCCACTCGGTGTAGTAGCCGGCGGGCAGTTTCACTTTCTGCGCGATGGCTGCATTTGCCTCCTGCACGAAGCCATCGATATCGCGGCCGCGCACGTCCATCTGGATCACCGCATAGCGCTGCAACTGTTCGCGACGGATAAAGGAATACCCTTCGGCCTCTGTTACCTCGGCCACCTGCGAGAGCTGCACAATGGCGCCGCCCGGAGACTGGATCGGGATACGCTGGATGGCCTGCATGGAGCGCTTGTCCGCATCGTCCAGACGCACCGCGATGTCGAAGCGCTTCACGCCATCGATCAGCGTGGTGACGGGCTCCCCGCCAATGCCGTTGCGCACCACGGTGAACACGTCATCCGCATTCAGGCCATAACGCGCCAATGCCTCGCGATCCACGCGGATGCGTATCTGTGGCTTGCCCAGATTGGCTTCCAGCGCCAGATCCGCTACGCCCGGCACGCCACCCAACACGTCCTTGATGCGTGCACTCTGGCGATCGAGCTCGCCTAGGTCGTCGCCATAGAGCTTGAGCGCCAGCGTGGCGCGCACGCCCGAGATCAGCTCTTCGATACGCATCTGGATCGGCTGGGTGTAGCTCACTACGGCCGTTGGCAAAGCATCGGACAGTTCACGCTGCATATCCGTCTCGATGCTCTCCAGCGTTTGCCCCTTGCGCCACTGCTCGCGCGGCTTCAGTGGCGTATACACCTCCATATAGTTCACGTCCGCCGTCTCGCCCTTCTCGGCACGGCCGATCATGGCCAGCGTGGTATCCACCTCCGGGAACGATGCCTTGATGCGCTCAGCGACTTGCCGCGAGATCTCGATGGACTCGTCGAGCGACGCGGAAGGAATGGACGTGATGCGCCACATGATGGCGCCCTCCTTCAGATTGGGCATGAACTCTTTGCCCAGGAACGGGAACAGCGCAAGGCTGCCGAGCAAAGCGCCGCCCGCAACGCCCAACACCAGCCCGCGCCGGCGCAGAGACCAGGCCAGCACGGTGCCGTAGTGTTTCTTTAGGAAAGCCACAAGCCGCGTGTCACGCTCTTCCTTCGGCTTGAGCACCAGTGCGGCAAGCACGGGGATCAGCGTCAGGGCGAGCAACAGCGAACCCGCCATCGCAAAGCTGATGTTGAACGCCATCGGCTTGAACATCTTGCCTTCCAGCCCTTGCAGGCTAAACAGGGGCAGGAACACCACGATGATAATGACGATGGCGAACGTGATAGGCGTGGCCACTTCGCGCGCCGCTGCCAGCACGGCAGCACTGCGATCTACCGGCAGGCCGTGCGCCTTGCGCTCGGCCATGATGCGGAAGGCGTTTTCCACCATCACCACGGCGCCGTCCACCATCATGCCGATGCCGATGGCGAGGCCTGCCAGCGACATCAGATTGGCCGACAACCCCGCCTGCTCCATGCAGATAAAAGCAATCAGCATGGCCAGCGGCAAGGCAACGACCACTACCAGCGCGCTGCGGAATTCGCCAAGGAACAAGAACAGCACAATGGCGACAAGGATGGAGCCTTCCACCAGCGCACGCACGGCCGTACCCACCGCCTTGTTCACCAGGTCGGTACGCTCGTACACCGGCTTGACCACCACGCCTTCCGGCAACGCTTGCCGCACCGTATCCAGCTTGGCCTTCACCGCATCGACCACGCTTTTCGCGTTTTCGCCGATGCGTGCCAACGCCTGCCCCATCACCACTTCTTTGCCATCGCGGGTGACGGCGCCAGTACGCGGCGCACCAGCTTCTTCCACTGTGGCCACATCGCGTACGTAGACCGGCGTGCCGTCCTCGGTCTTCAGTACGATCTGGCCGATGTCCCGGGCGTTCTGCACCAATCCCAGTCCACGCACGAGGTATTGCTCGCGCCCTACGTCGACGAAATTGCCACCTACCTGAGCGTTATTGGCCTGCAATGCCTCGATGACGCTCTTGAAGCCCAATCCATGCGCAATAAGCTTCATGGGATCGATGCGCACTTGGTACTGCTTCTCTTGACCGCCCCACGAGGTGACGTCGTCCACACCGGGTGCGGTGCGCAGCATCAGGCGGATGGACCAATCCTGCAGGGTGCGCAGTGCACGGTCATCAGGCGCGCCTTTCAATGCATCGTCAGCGCGCTCCACCGTGTACCAGAACACCTGCCCCAGGCCCGAGGTGTTCGGCCCCATTTCTGGTTTTCCATAGCCGGCAGGCAACCGGTCGCCCACCTGTTGCAAACGTTCGTTGACCAGTTGGCGAGCAAAGTAGATGTCCATGTCGTCGCTGAAATACACGGAGACATAGGACAGGCCAAACAGGCTCACCGAGCGCACTTCTTCCACCTTGGGCAAGCCGGCCAGCGCCGACTCCACCGGCGTGGTGAGCAGTTGCTCCACATCTTCGGCGGCAAGGCCCGCCGCTTCGGTGTACACATTCACCTGCACAGGCGTCACGTCAGGAAAGGCATCGATGGGTAGCTTGCGCACGGCCTGATAACCGAGCACGCCCACAACGAGAAACGCGATGATGACAAGCAGCTTGTAACGCAGCGAGAGTTCAACAAGACGGGCCAGCATCACTCTTCTCCCAACTGCGAGCGCAACAAGCGCGCCTTGAGTGCAAAGGCGCCCTTGCTCACATAGGAAGCACCGGGCTTCAGGCCCTGGCGTATCTCCACCCAGCCGTCGCGCGTTTCACCGGCGTCCACCGCTGTCGGCTCAAACGCGCCATTTCCGCTGGTGACGAAAACGGTGGATTGGTTTTGCAACAGCACCACCGATTCCGCCGGAACGGCGAGCACAGAGCGACCACCCACCGCGATGCGCGCATCGACCAACTCGCCGGGATGCAGCAGGTCGCGGCTGTTGTCCACCGCAATGCGCACGGGCACAGTACGGGTCTTTTCATCGGTCTGGTGTGAGCGTTGCACCACCTTGCCAGGCAAGCTCTGCCCGTGAATCAGAACGCGCGCCGCATTGCCTTGCGCGACGCGCTCGGCCTCGGCTGGCGGCATGCGCGCCTCCACCCATACTGAGTCTTCTTTCACCAGCGTGAACAACATGCGCCCCGCATCGACCCGCTCACCCACGAGGAACGAGTCGGTGGTAATGCGCCCATCGGTGGGCGCAAGCAGTTCGTAACTTCCATCCGCTTTCGCCGAACCCGCACGCAAGACGCCCTGAATCTGCCCGTCGGACAGACCATAGGCGCGCAGCCGTGCGCGGGCCTGATCCCGCTGCACCTGCACTTCGGTATAGCGGCGCCCGGACACCGCCTGCGACCCCAACGAGGACACGCGCCGCCATTCCTGCTCGGCCACGATGAGCGCGCCCTGTGTTTCCGCGACTTGCACACTGGACAGCACGACCAGCGGCTGACCCGCTTTCACCACGTCGCCGAGCTTCACCTTGCGCGACAACACCATCGATTCAATGCGTGGTGACACCAGCACGGTCGAATAGGCATCAACCTTCACTTCGCCCGGTGACTTGATCTCGTCGGCAAGCTCGCGGGCGGTCAGTCTTGAAACGACAATGCCTGCCTCCTGCACGGCGCGAGCATCGAGCGCGAGCGGATTCCCCGCCTGTTGCGCCGAGACGTTCGCGGCGGAGACGGCCAACGCCAGCGCGCAGGCAGCGTAGATGGATAGGCGAATCATGGAGCAGCTTCCTGTGTGCGGCCGTCGAGCCAGTCCGTCAGGCGGCCGGCAGCGGTGAGGTAGTCGAACCAGGCCTGCCAGGCCTGGCTTTCGAGGGTGAGCGCGGAAAGCGCGGTGTCCAGGCTCTGCTTGAGCTGGACGAGGTAGTCGGAGGTGCTGATCTCCCCTGCTCGCCAGAGCTTTTCGAGCAAGGCGGCGCGATCGTCGAAGGCGGCGGCACGCCCTTGGCTAAAGGCCAACCCTGAGTCGCGCAGTGCGTCATAGCGCGCCTGGGCCTCGCGCAGTGATGCGCGACTCGCCAGTTGCCGGGAGCGCACGGTCGCCGCAGCCGCACCCGCCTCAGCGAGTGCCGCGTCGACCTCGGCGCGGCCGCTGTTGAGTACGGGCAGTGGAATGGTCACGCTCAGACCTATCACTTGATCGGTCGTTGCGCCGGTGCGGACGCGGCCACCCGTAAGGCTGACGGTGGGATCGGGAATACGTGCGCGCCTGGCCACATCGATACCAGCCTGTGCAGCCGCCTCATCGGCCCGCGCTTTGAGCAGCTCGGGCCGGTCATCCATTGATAGCGGCACAATGCTGTTCGACAGCGGCGGCAGCCCTGCCGGCAAAGGTGGCGGTGACTTCACCTCATCACCGGCAATGGCTTCGAGCGACGCGAGCGTCGCCGCCTCATTGCCCGCCAGCGACGCCTGCTGGATCTGGGCTTCACCCAAGGCCAGCGCTGCCAGATCGCGCTCAGGACTGCTGATGTCACCCACTGCCAGGCGTTCCGCGGCCAGCGCATCAAAACGGCGCATCAGTTCAACACGATGCGCACCCAGCTCACGCTGACGGCCCGCCAGCGCAGCGCCAGACCAGGCCTTCAACCAGCGTGATGCGACATCCCTGCGCAGGAGCTCATAGGACGCCTCGCGACTGCGCCATTCGGCATCCGCCTGCGAGGTGCGCGCACGACGCTTGCCTGACAGATCCAGTGGTAGCGAAAGGCCGGCGGTGCGGCGGTCAACGTCGGCGTTCTCGGCATCGAGCGACAACGACGGGTTGTAAACAGGTTGCGACGCCGCGCGAACCCGCGCCTGCGCGGCCTCGACGTCGGCACGGGCGGCCTGGACGTCGGGACTCGCGCCCCATATGGCACGCACGGCGCCCTGGAGCGGCGAAGCGGCGACGGGCGTCGTCGCGCCGTCGCCGGGCGAAGCCACAACGGTCGCGGCGCACAACAAGCAGGCAGCCCCCACGAGGGCTGCACGTAGAAAAGACATGGAAAAATCTCCTGAAAACGATCACAGCGAATGCGCCCGTGAGGGCGCACGTCAGGCGGTCGTTGTCAGGCGATGGGTGGGCGCAGAAGCGAGCGCGTCGCGTCGGGCACGCGACCTGCGTCAATGGACGGGATGGCGAACGATGCCTCAGGCACGCCCACGGCCAGTGCGATGGAAACGGGCAACGTGGCGGCATGCGCACAGGCGCAATGACAGGACTCACCTTCGCCTAGCAGGCAGTCGGCATCGGCCCCCTGGGTCGCGGAGGCGGCCTCGATCGACATGGCCACGGCGGCTTGCGCCTGCGCCCGAAAGGTGTCGCGCTCGCCGCCATCGGCGAGGCACACCGAGCCGCTGACCAGCTTGATCAGCAGCACAGCCACTACCAATACCCACAGGCCACGATGGCGGCGCAGGCGACTCAGCAGTGGCAGGGAACGGGGTGACATAGGCCGAATGCTAAGGAACAAGCCACGTGTTAGACAATTTCATTCGTGGCGTGACACGTTCGTGACGCCACCCGAACGCACCTCGTGCAGGAAATACGCATATTTCTGCACTATGACGGCCATCGCCGTGGCTATCATGTCGCGGCGTAGTCGGGGGTGGAGTCCGCAAGTGGCGCAACGGCTGGGGCGAGCAAGCAAGCAGGTTGTCCAGGAAAGCGCGACGTTCTTCGGCGCCCATCGTTCGCGATGGAATGCGGCGCGGATGGTGGCGCTGCTATGCCTGCTGATCCTGCCGGCGCTGTGCCTGGGCAGCGACAAGGACCCGTGGGCGCCGTTCGATGCACCCTGGTTCGATCGGATCGGGGTCAACGACGGCCTGCCGCACTCCATCACCACCACGCTCGAGCAGGATCGGCGTGGACTGATCTGGATCGGCACACTTTCTGGCCTGGTGCGCTACGACGGCTATCGCATGCAGGTCTTCACGGCCGCAGGCGGCAAAGCCGACATTCCCGACGCCTATGTGCGCTGCCTGCTCACGTTGCCAGATGGCGGCCTGCTGGTGGGCACTAATGCGGGCGGCCTGAGCCGCCTCAATCCGCTCGACAACACCTTCCACAATTACCCGGTGGGTCGTGGCGGCACCAGCGACAGGAAGATCTACGCCATGGCGCCGGACGGTAGCCGCGGTGTATGGATCGCCACGGAACGCGGCATCGACTATCTGGACCTCACCAACAATCGCATCACGGCGGTGCCGTTGAGCGACGGCATGTCGCCGCGCAGCTTCAGCATTCTGCAGGATCGCGAGGGCAACCTGTGGGCTGGCAACAACAGTGGCCTGTTCGTTCGTCATGCCGGCGACACCCACTTCGCGCGCGCTGAGCACCCCGCGAATGACAGCAATGTCGATGCAGTGCTGAGCGACGGCATCTGGGCTCTGCTCGAAGACCGCGAGGGTCGGCTATGGGTTGGCAGCACGCAATCCGGCGCGACCTATCGGGATGCCGCGGGCCATTGGCACGCCATTGCCGGCTTCAGCGGCTACCAGCGCGATCACGCGCGTCGCGCCACCGTGCGGGCCTTCACCGAAATGGCGAGCGACACGATCTGGATCGCCACGGATGGCGACGGCGTGCTCGCCTATGAGGTGAACGCAGGCACTTTGCATGCTGTCGCCCATGACACCGCCCGACCCTCCTCGCTTCCCGGCGATTCGGTGCGCGACCTGCTGCAGGACAACTCGGGGAATGTATGGGTCGCCACCGACCTTGGCGTGGCGCGCTACGACCCCGATGCCCGCAAGGCGTTCGCGCTGCAGCCATCGACCAGCGATGATCGGTCGCTGGCGAACACCAACGTACGCGGCATCTTCGTGGACAGCCGCCAGCGCATATGGCTGGGCATGAGCTCCGGGCGCATCGACGTCATCGACCTTTCCGCCGGCGCCATTCGTCATCTTGAGCTCAATGGCGTGCAGACACGCCGCGACGTGCAGGCATTCACCGAAATGCCGGATGGCACCATCTGGGTCGGCACGCAGGGCTTGGCGAAAATCGACCCCGACACGCTGGCCGTCCACGGCTCGGCCATTCCGGAGATGGACGACAAGCCGGTGTTGCACCTGCTGCCCGATGACGACCACCTGCTGATCGCCACCTACGACGGCGTCTACCGCTACGACACGCATACGCGGGCGTTGGCGCATTTCAACCACGATGCCAACGACACCGGCAGCCTCGCAAGCGACACGGTGCGCCGTATTGCGCGGATCGACGACGACATTTGGTACGTGACCGGACGAGGCATCAGCATCGCGACCAGTCCGCTGCAGACTCGCAACTTCGAAAACCTGCTCCATCGCCCTGGCGACAACACCAGCCTGCCGAACAACCTCGCCAGCTCCATCGCCATGGACCCGCAAGGCAACCTGCTCGTTGGCACTTATGGAGGCCTGGCCATACTGCAGCCACGCAGCGCGGATGATCCTTACCGGTTCACCACCATCGGCGTAGCCAACGGACTGCCCAGCGAAAACGTCAACGCCGTACAGCCGGACGATTACGGCAATCCATGGGTGAGCCTGCCCAACGGCCTGGCGATGATCGACGCCAATACCCATACCGTGCACACCCTCGGCGTGCGCGACGGCCTACGCATCTCCAGCTACGTCTACGCGGCAGCGGCGCGCGCGCCGGGTGGCGAGCTGATGTTCGGCGGGCTGGGCGGGCTCACTGTCGTGCGCCCGTCATGGCAGCCCCGTGACGAACCCGATGCCGCACTGGCCATCACCTATGCGGCGGTCAACGGCGCACCACTGGCCTTTGGCAGGCTGCCCCGGAACGGTGAGTCGCTGGCCATACGCTCGCGCAATCGCAGCCTGCGCGTGGATTTTGCCCTGCTCGATTACGAGGCCCCGCCGGAGACCAGCTACAGCTACCGCATGGAGGGCTTTGACGAGGACTGGATCGACATTCCCCACGGCGGCCTGCCTACGGCGATCTACACCAACCTGCCCCACGGCGATTACAAGCTGCGTCTGCGCGCGCAGACGCACGGCATGCAGCCGCACCTGATCGAGTCGACCGTCGACGTCAATGTCGAACCGCGCTGGTACGAGACCATCCAGGCACTGGTCGCCGCCGGCATCCTGGCCCTCGTGGCGATCGTCGGCGTCATCCAGTTGCGCACCCTCTATCTGCGCCGACAAGCCAGGCAACTGCAACACCAGATCGATCTGCGCACGCAGGATCTACTGGTCGCCAACAAGCGACTGGACGAACTGGCCAATACCGATGCGCTCACCGGCGCATGCAACCGGCGGCGACTTTTGGAGCTAGCCGAGGAAGTGCGCGCGCAAAGCCCGGACGGCCAGGCCTGCATCGCCCTGCTCGACCTGGACCGCTTCAAGCGAATCAACGATACCTACGGCCACCTCGCCGGCGACGCCGTGATCCGCCACGCCTGCCGCATCATGCAGGAGCAGAGTCGCGACACCGACATCATCGGCCGCTACGGCGGCGAGGAGCTGCTGGCCTGCCTGCCCGCAAGCACCCTGGAACAAGGCATGGTGGCCGCGGAACGCATTCGCAGCGCGCTGGCGGAGCAACCACTGATCCATGACGGGCAGACCATCGTGGTCACGGTCAGCATTGGCGTGGCTGCGTATCGCGCGGGAGAAACCCTATCGCAATGGCTGACCCGCGCCGACGGTGCGCTGTACGAAGCCAAGCATGGCGGCCGCAATCGCTGCGTCGCTGCGCGCTGAGGCGCATGGCTCAACCGAAGTGTCGGTGTCGGTAGATGGCGTAGCCCAGACCCACGACGCCAGTCAACGTCGCCGGCACCAGCAAGACGCGCTCTTGTATCACTGAAAAACCCAGCGCGCCCACCGTCGCGCCGACGATAAAGCAGGTAGCCACCAACAGGCAGACGTGGATGCGCAACATGTCCACATCGAGGCCACGCAAGCGCTGGCCGAGATAGATGCCCAGATCGGTGAAGATGCCCGATAGATGCGTGGTGCGCAGCGTCGCGCCGCTGTACGTACTGACCATGGCGTTCTGCAGCCCGCACGCCATGGAAGCGAAGTAAAGACCCAGATCACTTTCGCGGTGAATCAGCGGTGTCGCCACGAACAGCAGCAGCGACTCCAGCATCAGCACCACGCCGTACCGGCGACCCAATTGCAGCGTGCGCTGCTGCACGATGAAACCGCTAAGCACGGCGCCAAACAGGAAGGCGGCGATCACAAAGCCCCAGTGCAGGACTTCGGCGGCATCGAGCCGCGCCAGCGCAATCCCTAATTCAGTGCTCGTGCCGGTGAGATGGGTGATCGGCTGATGCCGGAAACACAAGTACCCCACCGTGTTGATGCTGCCTGCGATAAGCGCGAGCAGGCCACCGCCCACCCAGGCCCAGCGCGGCAGCTGGCGCAGCATGTCCCGGTCAGTTCTTGATCGGCTGCGTTTGGATCACCGGCGCATCGCCGATCACATCGGTGCCCGGCGGCGGCACGAAGTTAAAGGTTTCCGGCGGAATCGCCACGTTGCGACGCCAGTCGGAGAAGCGGATGTCGGTGACAGCGCCCAACTGGTCGCGGAAGACCATGCGCGCCAGGCCGTTGGCATCGAAACCGAGATCGGCGTAGTCGAACTGCGGATCCTTCGCCTTGGAGGTCAGGCGCAGCCAGCTCAGGCCATCGTGATCACCCTGCTCGACCGCGTTGAAGTCCTTGTCCATCTGCTTCACGTCGGTAAGCACGGTCAGCGGACTATGCGACTCCTCCGAGCTCTGCACGCGTACCGTCACCTGCTCCAAATCCGGGTCGTACAGCCACACACGGCTGCCGTCGGCCACGATGGTCTGCTTGGACGGCGCCAATGTTTCCCAGCGGAACTGACGCGGCGCCTCGAGCGCCAGCGTGCCGTTGCTGGGCTTGCCGGCGTTGCCGTTGGCGTCCTTCAGAGTCTGCGAGAAGTTGCCGGTCAGCGAATGCATGCCGTTGGTGAAGGCATCGAGTTTGCTGCGCGCCGGGCCAGCGGCCATGGCGAGACTGCTGACGGAAAGCGCAAGCGCGGCAGTGGCGAGAAGAAGTAAGCGTTTCATGGGTGCCTTGGATAGGAGGCGGACAAGTGAATTTTGAGGGGTCGAGGCTTAATGACAAGCCGCTAGATCACAAGCCGTCAGCCTCTTTTGCTCGTCATTCCGGCGCAGGCCGGAGTGACGAGCAAGAGCATCATCGCCCCTGACCCGTCAGTTCTTCGGCGGCGGCGGAGCCAACACTTCGCGGTTGCCGTTGTGCTGTGGCGCGCTGACCACGCCATCCTGCTCCATCTGCTCGATCAGACGGGCGGCGCGGTTGTAGCCAATACGCAGGTGGCGCTGCACGCCGGAAATCGAAGCACGCCGCGTCTCGGTGACGATGCGAACCGCCCTGTCGTAAAGCTGCGCGTCGGCGTCACCGCCTTCCTCGCCGTCCTGCGGCAGGCCGGAGTCGTTGATGAACTTGCCGTCGCTGGTCGCCTGAACTTCTTCCAGCACGCCCTCGATGTATTGCGGGGAACCCTGTGCCCTGAGCCAGCTCACCACGCCATGCACCTCGTGGTCGTCCACAAAAGCGCCATGCACACGCTCTGGCGTCGCCGTACCCGGCGGCAGGTAGAGCATGTCACCGTGACCCAGCAGTGCCTCGGCGCCGGACTGGTCAAGGATGGTGCGGGAGTCGATCTTGCTGGACACCTGGAAGGCGATGCGGGTCGGGATGTTGGCCTTGATCAAGCCAGTGATCACATCCACCGACGGACGCTGCGTCGCCAGCACCAGATGCACGCCAGCGGCACGCGCTTTCTGCGCGAGGCGCGCGATCAGTTCCTCGACCTTCTTGCCGACGATCATCATCATGTCGGCGAACTCGTCGATGATGATCACGATGTACGGCAGCGGCTCCAGCGGCTCGGCCGCCAGGTTCGGCATCTCAGGATTTGGGCGGAACAGCGGATCGAGCAGCGGCTGACCGGCGTTCTCGGCGTCCTTCACCTTCTTGTTGAAGCCGGCAAGGTTGCGCACGCCCACGGCAGCCATGAGCTTGTAGCGGCGCTCCATTTCGGCCACGCACCAGCGCAGCGCGTTGGCGGCTTCCTTCATGTCGGTCACCACCGGCGCGAGCAGATGCGGAATGCCTTCGTAGACCGAAAGCTCCAGCATCTTCGGGTCGATCATGATCATGCGCACGTCCTTGGCGCTGGCCTTGTACAACAGGCTCAACACCATGGCGTTCACGGCAACCGATTTACCCGAGCCGGTGGTACCGGCTACCAGCAGATGCGGCATCTTGGCGAGATCGGCCACTACCGGGCGACCGGCGATGTCCTTGCCCAACGCCAACGCCAGCGGCGACTTCATGGCGTCGTATTTGTCCGAGCGGAGAATTTCGGAGAGATAGACGATCTGCTTGCGTGTATTGGGGATTTCCAGGCCGATCACGTTCTTGCCCGGAATCACGTCAACCACGCGCACGCTGACCACGGACAGGCCGCGCGCGATGTCCTTGTCCAGGCTCGACACCTGCGAACCGCGCACGCCAGCGGCGGGCTCCAGCTCGAAGCGCGTAATGACCGGGCCTGGATAGACGCCGACCACCTTCGCCTCGATGCGGAAATCCTTGAGCTTCAGCTCGACCTGGCGCGACAGCACCTCGAGCGTTTCCTCCGAATAACCCGGACCTTGCTCCGGCGCCTCGTCCAGCAGTGATAGCGGCGGCAGTTCGCCCGGCGCGGCAGCGCCAGTGAACAACGGGATCTGTGTTTCCAGCTTGGCGCGCTCACTTTTCACCACAGGAGCGGGTGCCGTCTCGATGCGCACGGGTTCGCGCTTGGCCTGTTTGACGGCCTCGGTCTTCTTGACCACTTCGCGCTCGGCCCGCGCCTGACGGGCCGCCAGCACTTCCGGCGCCTCGCGCAGCTTGCCACCGAACCAGCCAGCGATCTTCAGCACGCCTTGGCCGGTGAGGTCGGCCACCTTGAACCACGACAGGCCGGTCGCCAGCGTCACCGCGATAAGGAACAGCGCCAGCAGTAGCAGCGATGCCCCTCCGCCCAGTGCATGCGACAGTCCGCGACCGACCCACATGCCAATGATGCCGCCCACACCCTGCGGGAGGATCGGCTCGTCGATATTGAGATAGAGCAGCGCCGGCAGGGTGATGAAGAAGAACACCGAACCGATTAGTCGTAGCGACGGCTCCCACGGCTGCACGGTGCGCTCGCCACGATGGCGCAGCACCTGCACGCCCAGGAACAGCAACAACAGCGGGAAGAAATACGAAACCAGACCAAAGATGTAGCGCAGGACGTTGGCGATATTCGCGCCAACCTCGCCACCGAAATTGCGGGCGTGCTCGACGGTGCCGGCATGACCCCAACTGGGATCCTGATCGTTGTAGCTGAACAGGCAGACCAGCAGATACAGCGCCAGCGGCAGCAGCAGCAACGCGCCAGCTTCGCGCAGACGGCGCTTCAGTTCTTCACTGAGGCCTTCGCGCTCATTCTTGTCTTTCTTGACGTTGGCGGTACGCGGCACCGTGGTCCTTATCCTGTCTTCAAGCGTAAGTCCGGCCGCCAGAGGGGCGGCCGGACGGTGTTACATCCGCGGAAGCGGCAGGCAAGACCTTAGATCATGCCCTTGAGCGCCGGATGAACCAGCTCGCCGCCGTCGACGTTGATGCCCCCGCGCAGCGGTTCGAACTGGCGCCATTCGTTACCGGCGGCCAGACGTTGCACGTACGGCAGGATAGCGGCAGAAATCGCCACCGACGAGGTCTGCGGCACAGCACCCGGCATATTCGTGACGCAGAAGTGGGTCACGCCGTGAACATCGTAGGTCGGTTCCTTCCAGGTGGTCGGACGCGAGGTCTCGAAGCAGCCACCCTGGTCGATGGAGATATCCACCAGCACGCTGCCCTTCTCCATGGTCTTGACCATCTCTTCGGTGACCACGCGCGGCGCCTTGGCGCTGGGGATCAGCACGGCGCCGACCACGAGGTCGGCCGTGGCGACTTCTTCAGCCACGCTCGACTCATAGGCATACAGCGCGGTGACGTTCGGGCCCATGGCCATCATCTCGGCCAGACGATCCTGGCGCTTGTCGAACACCACGACGTTGGCGCCAGCAGCGGCAGCCAGCGCGGCAGCGTTACCACCGGCAGCGCCGGCGCCCAGCACCACGACCTTGCCGCGCGGCGTGGAGGCCATGCCGCCCAGCAGCTTGCCCTTGCCGCCCTGCGGACGATGCAGCAGCGTGGTGCCGATCTGGGTAGCGATGCGGCCGGCGATGACCGACATCGGCAGCAGCAGCGGCAGGCCGCCGTTCTCTTCCACCGACTCGAACGCCACGCCGGTCAGGCCGATGTCCAGCAGGCTCTTGGTCAGCGCCGGCTCGGCGGCCAGGTGCAGGTAGCAGAACAGCAGGTGATGCTTCTTGAGCAGGGCCAGGTCGCCGGCGATCGGCTCCTTGACCTTCACGATCAGCTCACCGGCGTCATACAGGGCGGCGGCATCGGCTACGACCTTCACGCCGACCTTGGCATAGGCCTCGTCGGAGAAGCCGCTCTTCTCACCGGCGCCGGACTGGATGAACACCTCGTGGCCACGACGCACCAGATCGGACGCAGCGGCGGGAATGAGGGCAACACGACCTTCAAGGGTCTTGGTTTCGGAAGGAATACCGATACGCATGGGGAGTGGATCCTGATGGGGAAGTGAGGTGGCAACGACGCCGGACCGCAGGCGGCCTGGCAATACCTGTGCCGGCAGCCTTGAATCGTCCTCGCGTCTTCCCCATGCTTCCGGGTTCGGACGCCTCGCTCCGTTCTTGCCAAGCAGCGGCAGGAAACCGCGGCACGCGAGGGAGCGAATGACTCAACAAGTCGCCAGCAAACCCGAAGGATTATAACCATGATGGGCAGGCCGTTTTCACATTCCCGCAACGCTGCGCAACCAGACCACCTTTGCGCAGTTGCAGCAAAGTCAAAGAGATACAGCCCATCCTGCTGAAAACCAGCTGACAGCCCACATATAAGGGCGATCGCCGGAAGGCCATGCGCCCCAGCATGGCCCAAGCGGCGGAATCGGCATTCCACCCTCCACGAAGACCACCGCCGACAAGGCGGATAGAAGGAACGCATGAACGCACCCACCAAGCACAGCCGCCTGCTGATCCTGGGCAGCGGCCCCGCTGGCTACACCGCCGCCGTCTACGCTGCCCGCGCCAACCTCAAGCCGATGATGATCACCGGCCTGCAGCAGGGCGGCCAGCTGATGACTACTACCGAGGTGGACAACTGGCCGGGCGACGACAAGGGCGTGCAAGGTCCGGAACTGATGCAGCGCATGGCGCAGCACGCCGAGCGTTTCGAGACCCAGATGGTGTTTGACCACATCCACAGCGTGGATCTCAAGCAGCGCCCGTTCCGTCTGAAAGGCGACTCGGGCGAGTACACCTGCGACGCGCTGATCATCACCACTGGCGCAACGGCGAAGTATCTGGGTATCGCCAGCGAGGAGCACTTCAAGGGCAAGGGCGTGTCCGCCTGCGCCACCTGCGACGGGTTCTTCTTCCGCGAGCAGGAAGTGGCCGTGATCGGCGGCGGCAACACCGCCGTGGAAGAGGCGCTGTACCTGTCCAACATCTGCAGCAAGGTCTATCTCGTGCACCGCCGCGACAAGCTGCGCGCCGAAAAGATCATGCAGGACAAGCTGTTCGAGAAGGCCGCCGCCGGCAAGATCGAGCTGGTGTGGAACCACTCCGTGGATGAAGTGCTGGGCGACAACTCCGGCGTGACCGGCGTGCGCGTGAAGGACGTGAACTCCGGCGCGACGCGCGATATCCCCGTGACGGGTTTCTTCGTTGCCATCGGCCACACCCCCAACACGGGCATCTTCGACGGCCAGCTGGACATGCACGACGGCTACATCAAGATCCGCAGCGGCCTGGGTGGTATGGCGACGATGACCTCCGTGCAAGGCGTGTTCGCCGCCGGTGACGTGGCCGACCACGTGTACCGCCAGGCCGTCACCTCCGCCGGCTTCGGCTGCATGGCGGCGTTGGACGCGGAGCGCTGGCTGGACCAGCAGGGCCCGGCGAGCTGAGGCCTCCTGCTCGTCATTCCGGCGCACCCCGAAAAGGGGGCGAGGGCCGGAATGACGGCGATGTAACACTGAGGCAATCTGAACTGACGTGATCGAAGCACGCTTCCACGACAGCATCGAACGCATCCCTGCTGCGGCATGGGATGCGCTTCGTCCGGACGATAACCCGTTCGTCTCGCACGCCTTCCTCGCGCTGCTGGAGCGAACCGGTTGCGTCCGTCCCGACTGGGGCTGGCAAGCCCATCATCTTGGGCTCTATGAAGGCGACGAACTCGTTGCCGCCGCACCGCTATACCTGAAAGGCAATTCCCACGGCGAGTTCGTGTTCGACTGGAGCTGGGCGAGCGCCTGGGAGCAAGCAGGCGGCGACTACTACCCCAAGCTGCTCAATGCCGTGCCCTACTCGCCTGTGCCTGGGCCACGCCTACTGGCCGGCCAAAACGCACATACCGTCGAGCGACAGCGCGCCCTGGCGACAGCCATGCGTAGCTTTGCCGAGCGCATGAACCTCTCTTCCGTGCACGCCAACTTCCTGCGTGACGACGAATTGGCTGCCTTCGATGGTCCGTGGCTGGACCGCTCGGACGTGCAGTTTCACTGGCACAACCGTGGCTACGCTGACTTTGCGCAATTCCTCGCCGCACTGAATCACAAGAAGCGGAAAAACATCCGGCAGGAACGCACCCATGTCGCCCAAGCGGGCCTGGATATCGAGATACGCGGCGGCGACACGCTCAGCCACGAAGAGTGGCGACAGATCCACGCCCTGTACGAAGCCACCTTCGACGCCAAGGGCAACCATGCCGCACTGACGCAGCGCATGTTCGCCGGCATGGGCGACATCCTCGGCGACCGCGTGCAGGTGGCACTCGCCCGCCACGAGGAGCGGATCATCGCCATGGCGCTGTTCCTCAAGAGCAGCGACACGCTATACGGGCGTTACTGGGGCGCGGACGTCGACGTACCAGGCCTGCACTTTGAACTCTGCTACTACCAGGGTATCGAGTACGCCATCCGTCACGGCTTGCAGCGCTTCGAGCCCGGCGCGCAGGGCGAACACAAGCTGGCGCGGGGATTCCTTCCCGTGCGAACCCATTCACGGCACTACCTGGTCAACCACAGCTTTCGCGACGCCGTGCGCCAGGCATTAACCAACGAAGCCGAGGCCATAGACGAATACGCGCAGGACCTGCTGCAACACAGCCCCTACGCGCATACGTCGTCGCCCTGACGCTTTAGCCGAGCGAAATGCCAGCCACCCTGCCCTCGGTATCCAGCTCCACGCCGAACTGAAGGTAGTTGCCGGGACCAAACTCGATTACGTAGTCGTTCCAGGTCTTGTCCTTGTCCTGGCGCCGTCCCTTGAAGATGAAAGACGACGGCTCGCCAAATGGTGACAACTGCTTGGCCAGTCGACCGGACAAACCTGCGGCCATCTTGGCCTTCAGCTTGTCGCCAAACATCGAAGCGTCTTCATTGCCTTTCTGCATTTGCGCGAAGGCCTTGCGTGCGGCTGCCGTCGTCGCCGCATCTTCGCCAGCCGCGGGCTTGCGCGCCGCCGCTGCAATATCCGGATACAACGCCTCGAATGTGGCAGTGACCAGCATCTGGCCCGGTTCCGGATTGTCGCCAACGTTGGTGAAGGCGATGACCTGGATACCCTGCTTCGGGAAATACTGATTCGACGTAGTGAAACCGAACGAACCGCCGGTATGGCCAATGCGCGGCTGATCGTCCAGCGTGTCGATAAACAGGCCAAGGCCGTAGTCGTTGCTACCCTCCACCGGCGTCGCCATCAGCGTGTAGTCGGCGGGACGAATGATCTTGCCGCCGCGAAGCGCGACATTCCAGCGTTCCAGGTCGTCCACGGTGGACACCAGGACACCCGCTGCCCAGCCGACCGTGGCATGGATGGTGGGCGCCGGTTCCAGCTTCCCGTTCGCATGTCGATAACCCTTCGCCATGCCCGATAGACGGGATTCGTCGTCCACCGTATAGGTATGGGTCATGCCGGCCGGGACCAGCAGGTGCGTCTTTACATAGTGAAGGTACGACTCGTGCGATGTCAGCTCGATCACCCGGCCCAGCAACGCGTAGCCGCTATTGGAATACGACCAACGACTGCCCGGCTGAAAATCCAGCGGCTTATCCTTGATGCGCGCCATGATCTGATCGAACGTGGCCGGCTTGACCGCCCATTGCTCGACGTCCGGCCCGTCCAGGTACTCCGGCATGCCGCTGGTGTGCGACAGCAACTGCTTCAGCGTGACTTCCTTCGCGTGCGGCGCGTCGGGCAGATAGGTCGCCAGCTTGGCGTTGATATCGAGCTTCCCGGCCTCCTGCAGCTGAAGGATAGCCGCCGCCGTGAATTGCTTGGTGATGGAGCCGATCTCGTAATAGGTCGACGTCGTCGCTGGCGTCTTACGCTCGCGATCGCTCAAGCCATAGGCGTGCACATAGAGCGGCTTGCCATCGCGATAGATGGCGATGGTCGCGCCCGGGGTATCCGTGCGCTGCAACACGGTCTGCGCATCGCTGTCGATACGCTTGGCCAACGCGGAATCCATGTCGGGCGACGCAGCCACCACCGTCGGGGCCAGAGCAACCATCCACCACAAGAAGCGACGACGCATGCCAGATCCATGGGCTAGTGAAGGTGGGGCATGCTAACCACATCTCCGTCCCGGTAGCATGTACCAAACATCCCGACTTGGTTTGACCGCCGCCCGATACCCCATGATTCGATTGCCCCTGCTCGACGCGACCAGGCCGGAACACTTTCCTGATCCGCGCAAGGCATTGAACGATCCGAACGGCCTGCTGGCCTTCGGCGGCGATCTGTCGCCACGCCGCCTGCTGGCCGCCTATGCGCAGGGCATCTTCCCCTGGTTCAACGAGGACGAACCACTACTCTGGTGGTCGCCCGACCCGCGCTGCGTGTTCCACACGAATACGCTGACTCCCAACCGCAGCCTGCGGCGGCGCCTTGCCCAGGTAGATTGGGTCATTACCGTTGACCACGCCTTCCACGACGTGGTGGCAGCATGCGCCGCACCGCGGCCCGGCCAGAGCGGCACCTGGATCGTTCCGGCGATGATCTCAGCCTACGAGCAGCTGCACGCGATGGGACACGCGCACAGCGTCGAAGTGTGGGAGCGCGACCGCCTGATCGGCGGCATCTACGGCATCGCCATTGGACGGCTATTCTGCGGCGAATCCATGTTCAGCCGCGAAAGCGGTGGCTCCCGCGTCGCGTTGATGGCGTTGGCGACGTTGCTGCGGCGCTGGGACTTTCCCTGGATCGATGCGCAGGTCACCAACGCCCATTTGATGCAGCTGGGCGCGGTGGAATATCCGCGCACCGAATTCCTGCGTACCGTGGCGCATCTGTCCCAGCTACCGGGGCAGCCCGGCAACTGGGCGCAATTCACGCCGCTGGCTCAATGGACCCGTCAGGCCACCACCAACTGATACGCGCGTCAGGCCGCAATGAAGCCCCACGCCGTCAGCAGATCGTGCACGCCGTTGATGGCGAACTGCAGAGCCCATAAGGCCAGCGCCAAGATCACCCGCTCCGGCCTTACATCAAAAAGTACTCAGCGAAATAGATGCGGTACAAAGCAGCTCGTGTTGCGCGTGACGCGATCAACGTCCTCGCGCATGCCGATGCCCACGGCGTTGTTGCCCACGACCCAGGAACCCACGAGTGCATGCCGGCCATCGAACACCGGCAGCGGCGCCAACGCCTGGTAGATGCATGGCTCGGTCACCGGACCTTCCACCTGTCCAGGATCCAGCACCGTCACCCCGGCACCCTCCCTGCCCCAGTAAGGTTTGCGCACCACAGCCCCCGCAACATCCGTGCGATGGCGGCTGGCCGCCAGCAGGTTCGGATGCCCCGGAAAGAACTCCCACAACAGCGGCAGGATGGCCTTGTTCGACAACACCATCTTCCATGCTGGCTCGAACCAGCGCAGACGCGTCTGCGGCAGGTGCATCGCGAATGGCTCGGACAACATCCATTCCCACGGGTAGAGCTTGAACAGCCGTTCTATCGGCGTGTCATCCAGATCAATAAAGTCTTTGCCTGACCAGCCGAGCTGCTCCACGTCCAACGCCGTGGCGCGGTGACCCGCCTGCATGCAGGTATCGACAAGGTAGTCGCAGGTCAACGCATCTTCACTGCTTTCGTAGCAGGCGGCGAAATGCACATGCGACGCCGGCGGCAGCAAGCGCCAGCGCTCGACCAGCGCCTCATGGATGGAGTTGAACTGATCGGCGTCGGACGCCACGTCCTGCAGCCAGTACCACTGCGCCACGGATGCCTCGAACAATGCAGTAGGCGTATCCGCGTTGTATTCCAGCAGTCGCGGCGGCGACGAGCCGTCGTACGACAGATCCATGCGGCCGTAGAGTGCAGGCTCTCGGTCCCACCAGCTGCGCTCGATCAACGTGGCGGCGCGCTCGTCCAACCCGAGATCCGCGTAGCGTCCGCCACGCACAACGCGATCGACCGCTTCAAGGCAAAGGCTGTGCAACTCATTCGTAGCTGCTTCCAGCCCGTCGATCTGAGCCTCGTCGAATACGTAGCAGACGTCCTCGCGCCAGTACGGCTGGCCGTCGATGGTGTGGAAGACAAAACCCTGCGACTCCAACCGCGCCTGCCAATCGGCACGCGGCGTGCTCGTCACGCGCCGCATCGTCAACCGCCTCGCGCAGATACGCGTCCGCTAGAACCGAATCCACCGCGCGATCCCAACTCAACGCCGCGCGGCCCACTGACGCCGTCACCACCACCGACCCGACCACCCGCAACCAAGGCGCGTCCCGGACCCGGATCGCCCGCGCCAACACCGCCTCCGCTCCGATACCAGGGGCCGTAGTAGTGCAAGCCACCGCTATAGGAGCCGCCACTCACTGGACCATCGATCTGGCACTGCCCGCTGGAATAGTCGTGTACGCAATCTTCGTAACTGTCGTACCGGTTGCGCTGCACATCCTGCCCACGACCGAGCATGGAGAGACCGACCAGCGTGGCGCCACCTAGCGCGATCAGCGGCACGGCCAGCGAGCGCTTCTGGTTACGCGGCGGCACGGGCCGAAACTGCGCGTCGTGACGCTGCTGGGGCTTCATGCCGGGCCGAAGTTCGCGCGAGGGCTTCTTGTCGATCGTGCTCATCGCCCGTCACCACGTCATCGCCGCAGCGTTCACCAGACCCACGGCAATCGCGATCACCGCGGCGAAGATCGCCACCGCACGATTGTCTTCTTCGATCTGCGTGGCAAGGTCACGAATCAGCAGGTGAATGGCTTGGTGCGCCAACCATTGCACGATGAGCGCCACCAGCCCCCACAAGGCCAGGTCCAACAGGTTCACGCTGTGCGACATCGCGCTGACCAGCGGCGCGATGAAACCGATCAGGGCGCCGCCGAGACTGATCGCGGCAGCCTGGTTGCCATGGCGAATGAGCGCCATCTCGCGTTGCGGTGTCAGCCAGATGTGCACCGTGCAGAAGATGGCGAGAAAAAGGACACCCAACCCAAAGTACGCTGCAAACGCAGGCAACGTGGAAAGATCCGGCAACACCCTGTTCCCCTTTCGACCCACCCATGCCGGGCGAGGCCGCAGTGTAACGCACCCGTTAGTTCAATCCGGCGCCTGTCCCAGACCGATCGCCTTCAGCTCGTCGTAGTGCTCCATGAATAGCCCCACGACACTGGGATCGAGCTGGCCGCCGGCCGCGTTGCGCAGATAGTCCATAACGTCCATTTCAGGCCACGCCGGTTTGTAGACGCGCGGGAAGCTCAACGCATCCCACACATCGACGACACTGAAGATGCGTGCAGCTAGTGGTATCTCCTCACCGATCAGGCCGCGCGGATAGCCCGTGCCATCCCAGCGCTCGTGGTGCGCATAGGGAATGTCGATGGCCGGTCGCAAGAACGCCGTCCGCATGAGCAGATCCCTGCCCAGCACGGGGTGCGTGCGCATCAAGGTCATCTCATCGGGCGTCAACGGTCCGGGCTTGATCAGCACCGCGTCGGGCAAGGCCAGCTTGCCGATGTCATGTAGCAGGGCGCCAAAGCGCACATGCCGAAGCGCGTCGCCCTCCAGCCCCACGCGGCGCGCCAACGCCACCGTCATGCGCATAACGCGCTCGGAATGGTCGCGTGTTTCCTTGTGGCGTACATCCATCGCTGACACCAGCGCACGCAACGATTGCTCATTGCCGGTCAGCAGTAGATGGTTAAGGCGATCCATACGGCGAACGTCGCGGCCAATCAGCCAGTACAGCAAGCCGCCGGTCACCACCACATAGAAGCAACCTTTGATGGTGTGCAGCAGGCTCAGCGTGCGGGTATCCGCCGTGAGCGAAAAAAGCAGGCGATCGGAAAAGAGTACCCACAGCAGGGCCACCGACACATAGATGGCGACAATGCGAAATTGGGGTTTGACCGTCACCGCGCCTCCCGTCCGCATCGTCACCGGTGATCCGGCGCACGCGTGGCACGACGGAGCATAACCAGATCAACATGCCTCATGCTGTTACCGGGTTGGCAACGCTCAGGCGTCCTCAGGTTCGATCAGCACATCCACCCATTCGCCAGCGCCCAGCGTGCTTAGCCCGGCGGCAATGACGGTGGCTTCCTCGAGTTGCAGCCAGAACGATCCTGCACGCTCGACCACGGCGCCACGGAAATCCTGCCCATTAAGGCTCCCGCGAACGCGATGCCCGTGGCCGCATTTCCACAGCGGCCTGGCCGGCGTAGACCACTGACTGACCGGATCGAACGGCAGCGGCACCAACCACGGCCGCTGGTCGCTATGTACGGTGGCGCGAAATGCTACGGCGCGATGCCTGTTCATCCCCGTTCCCCTGGCCTACCCCTGCCATGAAGATAACGGAGGCAGGGCGCCCTGTGTGAGGGTGTATCGGCTCGTTGATGCCATGAAGACTCAGGCCAGCCCGCTCGAACGCGGACACCCAGCTGCCCAGCGTGCGGAAGTACCAGGGCGCCGCCTGGCCGAAGCCACTGCCGCAACCCACCCAGGAGCCCTCGCGCCAGCCATCGGCGTAGGGTTCGGCAGCCAAGAGAGGGTGCAGCGTCTGGACGATCAAGGTGCCACCCGGCTCAAACAACTCGGGCATGGCGGCGAGCAAGCCATCGACCGACTCCCGCCCGAGCAGGGAGAAGTTGCATACCACCACGTCCGCCCGCTCAGGCAGCGCGCCGGCAGCCATGTCCTCGTAGGACAGTATGCGGAAATCGCCGTCGCCGTTCGCGCGAGCTGACTCGATCAAGGCCGGGATAACGTCCACCCCGATCACCTTCACCCCCGCAACGGCGAGCGCTCGGGCCAGCCAGCCTTCGCCGCAACCTACGTCGATCACCGTGCGCGGCGCACACGCAAGCACAGCGTCGACGATGGCCTGGTCGGTCACGAGCTTTCGGCTCTCGATGCGGCCCTCGCGCACGGCCTGTTCCCAGGCCTGCGCATTGCTCTGCCAGGCGTCGAGAATCAGTGCCTCGTCCGCGCTGGCATGCATCCAGGCGTCAGCCGGCGCGGCTGGCGTACTTGGACGCCACGTAGTTGTCGAGGATGCCGATGAACTCATGGGCGATGTTGTCGCCACGCAGCGTCATCGCCTTCTGCCCGTCGATGAACACCGGCGCCGATGGCGCCTCGCCGTTGCCCGGCAGCGAAATGCCGATATTGGCGTGCTTGGATTCACCCGGGCCGTTTACCACGCAGCCCATCACGGCGAGCGTGAGATTCTCCACGCCGTCGTACTTCACGCGCCACAGCGGCATCTGTTCGCGCACGTGATCCTGCACGGTACGTGCGAGCACCTGGAAGAACTCGCTGGTGGTGCGACCACAACCAGGACACGCCGTCACCAGCGGGGTGAATGCACGCAGGCCCATGGTCTGCAGCAGTTCCTGCGCCACGATGACTTCGCCCGTGCGCGAGGCGCCCGGCTCCGGTGTGAGCGAAATACGGATAGTGTCGCCAATGCCCTCCTGCAAAAGCACCGCAAGCGCCGCCGCAGAAGCGGTGATGCCCTTGGAGCCCATGCCGGCCTCGGTCAGACCCAAATGCAATGCATAGTCACAGCGCGTGGCGATGTCGCGATACACCGCGATCAACTCCTGCACGCCCGACACCTTGCACGACAGGATGATGCGATCGCGCGGCAAGCCGATATCTTCGGCCCGCTTGGCCGAGTCGAGCGCTGAGCGGATCAGCGCTTCGCGTGCCACGTGCGAGGCATCCCACGGTGCGGCGCGCTTGTGGTTCTCGTCCATCAACGTGGCGACCATGCTCTGGTCGAGCGAGCCCCAGTTGGCACCGATGCGCACGGGCTTTTCATAGCGCAGCGCCATCTCGATGATGGAGGCGAACTGCGTGTCTTTTTTCTTACCGAAGCCGACATTGCCCGGATTGATGCGGTACTTCGCCAGCGCCTCGGCGCAGCCGGGCTCGGCTTCCAGCAGCTGATGGCCGTTGTAGTGGAAGTCGCCAATGATCGGCACATCCACACCCATCATCGCCAGCTTGTCACGGATGCGCGGCACCGCGGCGGCGGCGGCCGGCGTATTCACCGTAATGCGCACCAGTTCGGAACCGGCGCGTGCCAGCTCAGCGATCTGTTTGGCGGTGCTCGCCGGATCTTCCGTATCGGTGTTGGTCATCGACTGCACCACGATGGGTGCACCGCCACCCACCGTGATCTTGCCAATTTTTACGCCAACGCCAGGACGGCGGGAGGCGGGCTGGGCGGGACGCGGAGAAGGAGTCGTGTCGCTCATGTAATGGGATCGCGATGTGGGACGGCAACAGGGCAAGGATACCCGAACCACCGGGCACTCCCTAGCAAGCGTCGCATCGCCCCGCGCGATGCGGCAAAACCGCGCATTGGAGCCATTCCGACTGCTTGAGCAACGATCATGAAGTCCTGCCCCAACGCACGGAAACAGGAGTGCATCCCCATGCTTCAGACCTCCCGCCAGGACGGCGCCCAACGCATGTCGCCCTCTCCCTCCTGCGCAGGCTGCGGTCATGCCGCCGTCTGCCAGGCCAGCGGCTACGACCGCGCCGAATTGTCAGGCCTGCGTCATATAGCTGAACGCGTCGGACCGATGCGCACGGGCGAATACCTCTACCGACCCATGTCGCCGTTCCGCGCGCTATATGCAGTGCAGATCGGCATGGCCAAGACCGTGGCAGTGGACGTGGCCGGGCGCGAACAGGTGCTCGCCTTCCATCTACCGGGTGAAATGATCGGCCTGGATGCCGTGGAACGCGAAGTGCACGACAACGCCGTGGTCGCGCTCGGCAAGACACAGTTCTGCCGTTTCCCCTACTCGGCCGTTCGGCATGTCGCCGCACAGCAGCCGGAGGTGCCGTGGCATCTGGTGCAGTCGGCAAGCCAGCGCATTTCGCGCCTGCAGTTGAGCAGCGGCAACTACATGGCCGAGGAACGCTTCGCTGCCTTCCTCGTCGATATGCGCGACCGCCGCTCCATACTGGGCCTGCCGTCGGACTACCTGCCGCTGCCGATGTCCCGCGCGGATATCGGCAACCATCTGCGCCTGACCACCGAAACCATCAGCCGCCTGCTCGGCCGTTTCCGCGAACGCGCCTGGATACGCGCCGATCGCACGGGCCTGCACATCCTCGACTTGGCCGCCCTACGCGAACAAGGCTTGTCGCTACTGATGCACTAGGGCGTTTGCCTCACTCGGCTGCTCTGCGAAGGGCAGCCTTCAGCAAGCGCTGCTGGACACGATCACTCAAAGAAGCCGGCCTGGTCAGCCCCATTCGCTCCAGCGCCTCGTCTTCGCCGCTGGCCACCTGCCCAGGAGCCAGCGCGGCGCGAAAAATTTCCGTCTTGCCGCGCCATGTCACGCTGCGCTTTTTCAACCAGTCGAGCGCCGGCAAAAGCCGCTGCTCCACCTCGGTGAAATCACTCCCGAAAGGAAACGGCGGCAACTGCCCTTTGGCCCGCCACGGTGCGAGTGCCTGCTTCAGGTGCTCGGGACGGTTGTTCCGCCATCGCTCGGGAATCTGGAAATCGGCGGCCAGCTTGCCGTGCGCTTTCGCTTCCGCACAGAGGGCGTCGATGAAACGCGCATCGGCAATGGAAAGCATGGCCTCGACGCACTCGCTGTCGGTTTTTCCGCGCAGGTCAGCCACGCCGTATTCGGTGACAAACAAATCGCGCAGATGGCGTGGAATAGTGGTGTGACCGTAGTTCCAGCGGATATTGGTCTCGACGCCACCACGCCCCTGCCGGGTCGCGCGCAACATCAAGATGGAGCGACCTTCCGGCAATTCGTGCGCCATCGCCACGAAGTTGTACTGGCCACCCACGCCACTGACCACCTCGCCGTTTTCGAGCCCGTCAGACACCGCCGAACCCAGCAGCGTCGCCATCATGCAGGTGTTGAAGAAGCGCGCACCGCGACGTTGCAGCGAGGCGAGCATCTGGTGGTCGCCATACAACTGATTGACGTTGGAGACGCGACACATGTCCAGCGCATCCGGATCGGTCGCATCGAGCTCGCCGAGCCATTGATACAGTTCGCGGGAACCCAGGAAGAAGGCCCCGCGCAGGTAGTGTCCACCCGGCGTGTCGGATGACAACCTGCCGCAGGCGGCCGCACGCTCCAACGCCATGTTGTCCCAGGCGCGACGCTTGAGGATGCCCGCGCGCTGCAGGTGCATGAAACCATCCATCACCATCTCGCTGGCGCCGTACAGACCCGCGCGCAAGGGTGCCAGTCCACCCATGCGTGAGGCCATGGCATGCGTGCCACCGCGCGGATCGAGCGCCACCAGCGCGCGCCGCCATTGCGTGTTGTCCTCCTGACGCCAGCGCAACCCATAGACCAATGCATCGGACAGCGCGCCGATGCCAATCTGCAGACAGCCACCGTCACGAACCAGCGCACTGGCATGCATGCCCAGTGCGTACTCCACCAGATCAATGGGCTGCCGGGGTAAGGCAAATAACGGGGGTGCCTTTTCCGTGTGCAGCTCGACGTCGAAATAATCACGCTCCACTTCGGCGTGACCACTGATATACGGCAGGTCCGGATGGACGACGGCCACGCACAATGGCCGAGGCTTGCCCGATTGCACCACGCGGTCGATGAAGTCGAACGTCAGATCCGGGTTGCACGAAAGGCTGTACCGAACGCCTTCCGGCGTCTCGCGGCGCGCCACCAGTTGCACGAGCAGATTGATGTCCTGCACGGCAAGGTCTCGCGCGACATGTGTGTAGTTCTGGCTGATGTAATTGCGCTGTGCGCTGCCCGAACGCAACAGCGCACCCGATTGCATATAGAACTCATGCACCGCGACGTTGGACGGCAGTTGGTTGCGCGCTTGGTCGATCGCGTACTCCGGATCGACGGCATCCGCGCCGAAATGGCGCTCCACGAAAGGCACAACGAAACGCGCCTCCAAGCCGGGCGCCGGGTGCGGACGCGTAAGAGACAGTGCGGTGTAGAGCGCTAGCGAGCGAGACGTGTCCGCCCTGGTCAGGCGATAGAGCGCATTCAGCAGGTCATGCGGCTTGCCAAGCCCCAAGGGGGCCGCCACGCGCAAGTCCGGACCAATCCTCTCGGCGATCTGTTGTGCGCATGCTTCGGTGTCGGTATGACATTGCTCTGGCGACATGGATCCACATGGCAGGGGCGATATTGCGTATTGGTGACACGCCTGAAGTGAATACGGCTTGAAGAAGCCCCGAACCCATGTCCTACACTCAGCCCATGAGCCATCATGCCGCGCCCGTCCATGCCCGCTTGCTCGCCGAACAGGCTTTGAGCCGAGCCGCGGGCGCGCCCCTGTTGACGGGCAATCGCGCCGAACTGCTGATCGATGCCGCCGCGCACTACGACGCGTGGCTGACCGCGATCCGTGGAGCAAAGGAGCGCGTGCTGCTGGAGAACTACATCATCCGCGACGACGCTATCGGTCAGGCTTTTCGCGAGGCCCTGGTCGAATGCGCGAAACGCGGCGTGTTCGTGGCCGTGGTCTACGACTGGCTAGGCTGCAAGGGACAGTCGCGAGATCGTTTCTGGGCACCATTGCGTGCCGCCGGCGGCCAGGTGCGCGCATTCAACCCGCCCCAGTTCGGGCAGCCGTTCGGCTGGATAAGCCGCGACCACCGCAAACTGCTGGTGGTCGACGGCATGCAAGGGTTTCTCTCCGGCGTATGCATCAGCGAGAAGTGGCTGGGCGACCCTGCCAAGGGCATTGCCCCATGGCGCGACACCGGAGTCGCCTTGCTCGGCCCCGCCGTGGCTGAGCTGGAGCATGCCTTCGCCGAAAGTTGGGCCAACATCGGCACGCCGCTCTCACCGTTTGCCGCGGCAGTGGGCGACGACACCGGCAACGTGGCGCTACGGGTGATCGCCACGCAACCGGCCACCGCCGGCATGTACCGCCTGGATCAGCTCATTGCCGCCATGGCGCGCAAGACGCTATGGCTTACCGATGCGTATTTCATCGGCGTGGCGCCTTACGTACAGGCGTTGGCCGCAGCGGCGCGCGACGGCGTGGATGTCCGCCTGCTGGTACCCGGCAGCAGCGACATCCCGGTCGTGGCTGGCATGTCACGCGCGGGCTACCGCCCCCTGCTCAAGGCGGGCATCCGCGTGTTCGAGTGGAACGGCTCCATGCTGCACGCCAAGACCGCCGTCGCGGATGGATTGTGGGCACGCGTAGGCTCCTCCAACCTCAACCTCGCGAGTTGGCTGAGCAACCGCGAAATCGACGTAGCGGTCGAAGACACCGGCTTTGCGCAACAGCTTGCCGAGCAATACGAGCGCGACCTGGAAAACGCCACGGAGATCGTGCTTGCGCCGGGACGCTGGCGCCGCCATGCCGACCACGTGCAAACCAGTGCCGGCCGACCGCCGCGCACGCGCCACGTAGGCGGCAGCTCCGGACGCGCCGCGGCCGGCGCGCTGCGTATCGCCAACACCATGGGCGCAGCCCTCACCGATCGACGCGTGCTGGGCGATACCGCGACAGGGCCGCTGTTGACCGGCGCTATCGTGCTGAGCCTGCTGGCGGTCGTGGCCGTTTTTTGGCCCGCGGTCATCGGCTGGCCTCTGGCCGTACTGGCGGCCTGGCTCGCCATGAACTTCGGCGCCAGGGCATGGCGTCTGCGCAGGCGCTTCAAGCGGCGCGCCGCTGAACTCGACGATGCAGGGTAGCTGCCAACACCCAATGAATACAGTGAGATAGGCGCTATGCCTTAGGCCGCGACTGCGCTTGATGGGGCAAGCGAATGTAATCCCTGCATTCCCCATGCTAGGCTCGCCCCTTCATGCGCTCGTCCGACGACTACAGCCCCGACCAGGCCGGCCCGCCGCCGCGCCAGATCCTGACGCCCAGTTCGCTCAACCGACTGGTGCGGGATCTGCTGGAAGACGCACTGCCGTTGATCTGGATTGAAGGCGAGCTGTCGAACGTTGCCCGGCCCGCTTCGGGACATCTGTATTTCACCCTGAAAGACGCCGACGCCCAGGTGCGTTGCGCCATGTTTCGCCCCAAGACCACCTGGCTGAAATTCCGCCCCGGCGACGGCATGCATGTACTGGCGCGAGCCCGCGTGGGGCTGTACGAGCCACGCGGCGAATTCCAGTTGGTCGCCGAGCATATGGAGCCGGCTGGCGAAGGCGCCCTGCAACGCGAGTTTGAACAGCTCAAGGCGCGCCTGGATGCGGAGGGGCTGTTCGATCCCGGCCGCAAGCGCCCCCTGCCCCGCTATGCGCGACGCATTGGCGTCATTACCTCGGCCACCGGCGCGGCTATCCGCGACGTGCTCAGCGTGATGTCCCGCCGCTGGCCGCTCGCCGACGTGGAGGTGCTGCCGGTCCCCGTGCAAGGTCGCGAGGCGCCGCCGGCGATCGTGCAGATGCTGCGCCGGGCATCGGCGAGCGGACGCTACGACGTGCTGCTGCTGACGCGCGGCGGCGGATCGCTGGAAGACCTCTGGGCCTTCAACGATGAGCACGTCGCCCGCGCCATCCACGCCAGCGCGGTGCCTGTGGTGTCCGCCGTGGGGCACGAAATCGACTTCAGCATTGCCGACTTCGTGGCCGACCTGCGCGCGCCCACACCATCCGCCGCCGCTGAACTGCTGGTGCCGGATGCCCATGCGTTGCAACGTCACCTACACCAGTTGCAACAACGGCTGGTAACGCTGGAACAACGACGACTGCAATCGCGCAGCCAACGCGTGGACCATCTTTTCGCGCGCCTGCAAGCCCAGCGACCGCAAGCACGACTAGCCCGCGACCGCGAACGCCTGACCCACCTGCATCGACGCCTGCTGGGCGTGCAACGCGAGCAGGCGCAGATTCGTCGAAGCCAGTTGGAGCGCACGCACGCGAAGCTCCTCGCGCAGCACCCGAAGCTTCGGCTGACGCTGTTACAGCGGCGCTCGGCCGAATTGATGCAACGCCTGCGTCATGCCATCGAGCGCAAGATGGAGCGTGATCAGCTCATGCTCCGACAGACGGGGCGTGCATTGCATGCCATCAGCCCACTGGCCACGCTGGAGCGCGGTTACTCCATCCTTTTCGACAAGGACGGCAAAGTGCTGCGGTCGGCCACTGGCATCGACGAAGGCACACCCGTGCGAGCACGACTCGCCGATGGCGAGTTGCCGCTAGTGGTCACCAAGAAGGACGCCTAGCGTCCCGCCACGCCTCACGCGCCCTGAACGATCCATATCGCATCCTTCGCGCTTCAATGCGAGGAGCGAGGCATGAAGGCAGCGCAACTGTTCGTGAAAGCACTCGAAGCCGAAGGCGTGCACAGCATCTTCGGTGTACCCGGCGAAGAGAACCTGGATTTCGTCGAAGCGTTGCGCGAATCCTCCATCCGTCTCATCGTCACCCGTCACGAGCAGGCCGCGGGCTTCATGGCCGCCACATGGGGACGACTCACCGGCGAAGCCGGCGTTGCCCTGTCCACCCTTGGCCCCGGCGCCACCAACCTGGTGACCGCGGCAGCCTACGCACAACTGGGCGCCATGCCCATGCTGATGATCACCGGCCAGAAGCCGATCCGCGAGCACAAGCAGGGTCTGTTCCAACTCGTCGACGTGGTCGACATGATGCAGCCGCTGACCAAGTACACGCGGCAGATCGTGTCCGCCCCGACCATCCCGGCGCGCGTGCGTGAAGCCTTTCGCCGCGCCGAAGAAGAACGCCCCGGCGCCGTGCATCTGGAGCTTCCCGAAGACATCGCCCGCGACACCGTCGACGAGGCCATCCTGCTTCCCACCGAGTACGCCCGCCGCCCCGCGCCCGACGATGCGGCACTGGTGCAGGCCGCCGAAGCGATCACCCGCGCGAAGCATCCCATCCTGATGATCGGTGCTGCCGCCAACCGACAGCGGACCACCGTCGCCCTGCGCGACTTTATCGACAAGCTGGGCATTCCGTTCTTCACCACACAGATGGGCAAGGGCGTGATCGACGAAGATCACCCGTTGTGGCTCGGCAATGCCGCGCTATCGGATGGCGACTTCGTGCATCGCGCCATCGATGCCGCCGACGTAATCATCAACGTCGGCCATGACGTGGTGGAAAAGCCGCCGTTCCTCATGCGCAAGGGCCGACGCACAGTGATCCACATCAACTTCTCCAGCGCGGAAGTGGATGCGGTGTACTTCCCGCAGATCGAAGTCGTCGGCGACATCGCCCACACCATCGAACGCCTTACCGACGCACTGCAGCCGCAGGAGCATTGGAACTTCGATTACTTCAATCGCGTGCGAAACGCTTTCCACAAACAACTGCAGGACCACGCGCGCGACGACCGCTTCCCCATGCACCCGGTGCGCATCGTCGACGACACGCGCCGCTTTATGCCCGACGACGGCATGCTTTGCCTGGACAACGGCATGTACAAGATCTGGTACGCGCGCTATTACCGCGCACGTCAACCCAACACCATTCTGCTCGACAACGCACTGGCCACCATGGGCGCCGGCCTGCCCTCGGCCATGGCCGCAAAAATGGTGTACCCGGAGCGCAAGGTGCTCGCCATCTGCGGCGACGGCGGCTTCATGATGAATGCGCAGGAGTTGGAAACGGCCGTGCGCCTGAAGCTCGACCTGGTGATTCTGCTGGTGCGCGACGATGCCTACGGCATGATCCGCTGGAAGCAGGCGGAGATGGGTTATCCCGATTACGGCATGCTGTTTGGCAACCCCGACTTTGTCCTCTTTGCCGAAGCCCACGGCGCGCACGGGCATCGCCCTGCGAGCGCCGACGAATTTCTGCCAACGCTCGAGCGCGCTTTCAACGCGGGCGGCGTGCACCTTATCGACCTTGCGATCGACTACTCGGACAATCACCGCATCCTCAACGAAGAAATCCCGCGGCTCAGTGCAGCCGTCTGAGCTAACGTGCCGGAGTCACCCATGCTTGCCAAGCGTTACCCCTATTACCTCGCCAACCAGCCGCAAACGTCCAAGGAAACGATGGACGTGCTGGACAAATACAGCGGAAAAGTCGCCACCAAGGTGGCCGTGCCTGATGCCAAGGCCGTCGAGAAGGCCATTGCCGCCGCGGTGAAGGCGACGATCCCCATGCGCGAATTCAAGCCATGGGCCCGACAGGAGGTACTGCAACATTGCGTGCAGCGTTTCAAGGAGCGCCGCGAGGAACTCGCCTATGCACTGTGCGTCGAAGCCGGCAAGCCGATCAAAGATTCCGACGGTGAAGTCACGCGCCTGATCGAAACGTTCTCCATTGCGGCGGAAGAAGCCGTTCGCATCAATGGCGAAACGATTAATCTCGATATCGCCAAGCGCCTCGACGGCTACCACGGTTACACCAAGCGCGTGCCGCTGGGCCCGGTGTCGTTCATCACGCCCTTCAATTTTCCGCTGAACCTGGTGGCGCACAAGGTTGCACCCGCCATCGCCGCCGGATGTCCGTTCGTGCTGAAGCCGGCGGAACGCACGCCCATCGGAGCACTCATCATTGGCGAGGTGCTGGCGGAAACCGATCTGCCCAAAGGCGCGTTCTCCATCCTCAACCTGGATGGCAAGCATGCCGGCCCACTGGTGGAAGATCCGCGCTTCAAGCTGCTCTCCTTCACCGGCAGCCAGATCGGCTGGGATTTGAAGGCGCGCGCCGGCCACAAGAAAGTGACGCTGGAACTCGGCGGCAACGCGGCCTGCATCATCGACGCGGACCAGGGACCGCATCTCGATCATGTGATCGACCGCCTCGTGTTCGGCGCGTTCTATCAGTCCGGCCAGAGCTGCATCAGCGTGCAGCGCATCTACGTGCACGAATCGCTGTATGACGAACTGAAGAAGCGGCTGGTTGCGGCCGTGAAGAAGCTCAAGGCCGGCGACCCGAAGAAGAAGGACACCTTCCTCGGCCCCATGATCGACGAAGCCGCCGCCGAGCGCCTGCACGGCTGGATCGAGGAAGCGCGCAAGGGTGGCGGCAGCGTGCTGTGCGGTGGCAAGCGCAAAGGCGCCATGCTGGAAGCCACGTTGATGGAGAACGTACCCACCAGCGCCAAAGCGCATCGCATGGAAGCCTTCGGCCCATTCGCCCTGCTCACACCGTTCCGCACGTTCGACGAGGTCGTAGCCATGGTCAACGACTCTGACTATGGCCTGCAAGCCGGCATCTTCACCGACAGCCTTTCCAAAGCCATGCGTGCATGGAACGAGCTGGACCAGGGCGGCGTAGTGGTCAACGACGTGCCCAGCTTCCGTGTCGACAACATGCCCTACGGCGGCGTGAAGCTCTCCGGCATCGGCCGCGAAGGTGTGCGCTGGGCCATTGAGGATATGACGGAGCTACGTCTCATGGTGATGCGCGAGCGCTGATTTCGCAGGTACTTTCGCCAGCCGCCACACCGCCCTCCGGCTGTCACTGATCTGTCTTGCGCGGGTGCTTAGCTTGCGCAAGACCGACCATAAGGGCATGTCATGCAGACCGAAGTCGCAGTCGTCTCCACCGCAACAGCACGGCCAGGAAGCGGTCGAATTTTCGCCCTGATATTCGGCGTCATCCTGCTGGTAGGCGCGGGCTACGCCGGACTGCATTTGATGCAGGATCTATCCAGCATCCATGTGCAATCCATCGCGCCCTTCGTTCTGCTGGGTGTGGCGCTGCTGATCGCCCTGGCATTCGAATTCGTCAACGGCTTCCACGACACCGCCAATGCGGTGGCGACAGTGATCTACACCAACTCGATGCCGGCCAACATGGCGGTGATCTGGTCGGGCACCTTCAACTTCCTCGGCGTGCTCACTTCATCAGGCGCGGTGGCGTTCACCGTGGTATCGCTGCTGCCGGTGGAGCTGATTCTGCAGGTTGGCGGGCAAGCGGGCTTCGCCATGGTGTTTGCCTTGTTGATCGCGGCCATCCTGTGGAATCTCGGCACCTGGTATTTCGGCCTGCCCAATTCCTCCTCGCACACGTTGATCGGTTCGATCATCGGCGTAGGTCTGGCCAACCAGCTCATCTCCACGCGCAGTGGCACCAGCGGCGTGAACTGGGATGCCGCCATGGGCGTGTTCAGGGGGCTGGTGTTCTCCCCCATCGCTGGCTTCCTGCTCGCTGGCCTGCTGATGCTGTTGCTGAAGCAACTGGTAAAGATTCCCGCCCTGTACCGTGCCCCTGAGGGCAAGACGCCGCCGCCGTGGCCCATCCGCGCCCTGCTGGTGCTGACCTGCACCGGCGTAAGCTTCAGCCACGGCTCGAACGACGGGCAGAAAGGCATGGGCCTGATCATGCTGATCCTGATTGGCACCGTGCCGACGGCGTACGCGCTGAATGGCGCGGTATCGGGCGGCGAAGTAAAAACCTTCCACCAAGTCTCCGTCGACACGCAACGCGTGCTTGGGGGCATCGCAGGCAGCGTGACGTTCGATGGTGACCCGCGCGCCATCGTTACCACCGCCGTGCAGCAGCACACGGCGCAACCAACGACGGCACCGGCACTCGCCCAGCTCATCGGGCAGATCGATCATGAAGTCGGCAACCGCCCCTCGCTCAAATCCGTGCCGCCCGATCAGATGGGTAACGTGCGCAATGACATCTACCTGGCCAACGCCGCCATTCCGCTGGTGCTGGCGCAACCGGGGCTCAGCAAGGACCAGACCGCCACGCTGACCGCCTGGCGTGGCCTGGGCACTCAGGCCATCCAGTTCATTCCGCCGTGGGTGAAGGTGGCCGTCGCCCTGGCACTAGGCCTGGGCACCATGGTCGGCTGGAAGCGCATCGTGGTAACAGTCGGCGAGAAGATCGGCAAGGAGCACCTGACCTATGCCCAGGGAGCCTCGGCCGAGCTGGTGGCGATGGGGCTGATCCAAGCCGCTGACATGTTCCACCTGCCGGTCAGTACCACCCATGTGCTCACTTCGGGTGTCGCCGGCACCATGGCCGCCAACGGTTCCGGACTGCAATGGTCCACCGTGCGCAATCTGCTGATGGCCTGGGTGCTCACCCTGCCCGCCTCGATCCTGCTGGCCGGCGGCCTGTACATTGTCCTCCGCCAGGTTTTCTAAGCGTTAACGCTGGCGGGGCGGAGGCGATCGGCCGCCCCGGTTCGGTTGCATGGTGGTCTTCACGCGTCACATCTGGCGTCGCGATCACGGCTATTGTTCAATCATGAGGCCCGCCACGGCGGGCCGTAGCCGTCGCGTCCTCTCAAGGAGCTTGCCGGATGCATGTGAAAACCGTTCTGTGGCTGGGCGCATTGACGCTTGCCACGTCCGCGTGGGCGCAAAATGGCCCTACGCCGTCCACGACGGTGCCCGCACCGGCAGCCGCCGTGCAATTGCAGACCGTTACTGTGCACGGCCAACAACCAGGGCCGGCACTATGGGAAGTGCATCGCGGCGACCATACCCTGTGGATCGTGGGCACGCTCACGCCGCTGCCCAAGCATGCCGAGTGGCAATGGGCAAAGCTGGAACAGGCCCTGGCCCGCTCCTCCGAACTACTGGAAGCACCGTCCGCGCGCCTGCAGATGCCTCACAGCCTGTTTGCGCGCCTCGCCTTGCAGCCGTCGGCCAAGCTGAATCCCGGTGGCGCGACCCTGACGCGACTGCTGCCGCCCGACATGTATGAGCGCTGGGTTGCGCTGCGCCACCAATACCTGGGTGACGACGACGCTCTGGAGTACATGCGCCCGATCATCGTGGCTCAGCAGCTGTACGAAAAGGCGCTGGCCGCAAGCGACCTAAGTAACGACGTCGACGTGCCCGACATGGTGGAGAAGCTCGCACGCCACCACGGCACCCGCATCATCGGCGTGCGCTATCAACTGATTGTCACCCGCGCCCCGCCCACTACCTCCGCCGACAGCGACCAGCAACAGGGGATCGACTGCCTCAACGAGACGATGCAACTGGTCGAGCACGACCTACCCAAGCTGACTCAGCGCGCCAATGCCTGGGCCACTGGCGACATGAGCACACTGCAAAGCCTGATGCCCCAGAAGAGTTATGAACCGTGCATCGTATCGTCGATCAACGGCGACTTCGAAAAGCAACTGCACATGCCCGACCTGCCCCAGCGCATCGAGTCGGCATGGATGGACGCTGCGGAAGAAGCCATGCTACGTAACCGCAATACGGTGGCGATTCTTTCGATGGACCAGTTGCTGTCCACCGACGGCTACCTGGCCAAGCTCAAGGCGCGCGGCTACGTCGTTCACGCACCGGACGGCGTACAGCAGTAGCCCACGCAAGGCACCAACAAAAAAGGCCGCGCCTCTCGTCGAGGCGCGGCCTTTTTTCATGAAACAGACGCTATTTACTTTGCGCCGTAGAGCGTCGCGGCATCCGCCTTGAAGGACTCGGCGCTGCCCGGACGGCTGTAGAACATGTGACCACCCGGATAGACCGACAGCTTCACGCGCTGCGCCTGTCCGAACGTCGGCATCTGGTCGATGATCAGCTGCGAGGTGAAGAAGGGGCACGACAGGTCGTTGTAACCGTGCACGATCAGCACCTTCATGTTCGGGTCGTTGCCGATGGCCTTGCGCAGATCCGCTACCGGCTTGTCGTCCGCATTGCCGCGATCCCATGCCTTGTTGACCGCGTACGAAAGCGCTTCGTAATGCGCGTCCGTCTTCCAGCCCACTTCGCGCGTCACGAAATCCACCATGGCGCTGGTCGTCGGCGCCAGCAGTGCCTCGAGGATGGGGTCACCCGACTGGCGCTCTGCGGAGCCCGGGAACGGATCGAACGCGGTGACATTGGAGTCGTACACGCTGCCGATCTTCTTATCGGAACGATGCACTTCACGCAGGTAGGTGCCGATGTCGACGCGCCCGTCCAGACGCGACACCACCGCCGGATCCAGGCCGGTATAGGCCGACACCTTCTGCACCATACGACCGATCGCGCCCGGATCGGAACGGCCGGACAGGTAATCGGTGACGAACTGCGTGCGGACGTACTTCTCCACGTCGGCCATGGCGGCCGGCGTGAGCTTGCCCTCGCTTTCCAGATGCGCGGCCGTCATGGACGGCAGGTTGATCATCCACGGCAGCGGTGACAGCGCATCGCCATCGCCAATGGCGGCGGGGTCGAGGTACGGCGACACCATCACCAGACCATTCACGCCCACACCCATGTGCGTCTGCAGTTCATAGGCAATACGCGGTGCGCGGTAACCGCCGTAGCTTTCACCCATGACGTACTTGGGCGCGCGCAGACGGCCATGCTTAACCAGCCAGTCATACACCACGCGCGACAGGTACTTGATATCCGCTTCGGTGGAGTAGAAATCCTTCTTGGTCTGCTCGTCGTCTTCCAGCGAGCGCGAGAAACCCGTGCCCACCGGATCGATGAACACCAGATCGCTCATGTCGAGCCAAGTGTTGGGGTTGTCTTTGGTGACGGCGGCGTCGGATGGCGCATCGCCGTCCACGCCGAACTGGATGCGCTTGGGGCCGATGGCGCCCATGTTGAGGTACACCGATGACGCACCCGGGCCACCGTTGAAGGCGAAGGTCACCGGCCGGTGCGAATCGCTCCCCGGCACCACGTACGACGTGTAGACCACGTCGGCGATCTTCTTGCCCTTGGCGTCGCGCACCGGGATGGTGCCCACCGTTGCCTCGTAGGACACCGTGCGGCCGCCCACGCGTACGCTCTGCTTGATGGTCTTGTCCGCAGGCAGCGGCGGCAGTTCAGCATCGGCCTTCTTATCAGCGGCCTCCGCGGCCGGCTTGGCATCCTTGCCCTCCGCCGCATGGGCAGCCCAGGGGGCTACCGCGACGCCCAGCACAAACACCGCCGCGCACCACGCGGCTCCACGCCCCACACGGGCGAAACGACCCAGAACGGGTAGATCAGATTTCATCGGCACTCTCACGCAAAGACCCATGGGAATAGCCCGGCGGCACGCACGGGCGAACGGCCATAGATGCGGCAAGCCGCACGGCGTCACCAGTGCCGTAAGGCACGGTCAAGGGCTTGCGATGGGTGCTGGCGCTATACCTGTGCTGATGCCATGGGAGCGTCAGCGCGTGGCCGCGCACCCACTATCACCAGCCACAACATGAAAGCCACCTCGCCGAACTGCAGCGGAAATGCGACGTTGGAAACGGCATCTTCGTAAGCAGGCAGCAGCAGTCCCGACACGCACAAGGCCAGGTAAGCCACCCCGTTGAGGATCAGCCAGTACCCCAAAAAGCGCGGCAGGAAGTGGGAGCGAATGACCAGCAGGGCTAGCGGGAACAGCCACAGTCCCCAGAACATTTCCGCACAGGTGATCATTTCACCGTGCAACCGCAGGAACAGCGAAGCCAACGCATTGCGCTGAGACACGTCGAACGACGCCAGCCAATCGCCACCCTGTACCATCATCAGGGCGGCCACGTCGTTGAGCACGTTGAAGAGGTACAGCGGTGTATCCATGAAGCCGAGCACGAACATCAGTGCAGCCAAGGTCTTGTTCACGCCTTTAAACAGGTGATACAGCGCAAAGGTCAGAAACAGACTGATCGTCCCCGTGACCACGTCACTGAAGATGCCCAACCGAAACAGCATGTCGTGTGCCGCGATGTTGTGCACGGTCGCCGCTGCATCGCCGTGGACGAACAATGCGCCCGGAATGTAGACGAGGCGGAACGGCCCCACCAGCGTCAGTGCCAGGTAAATCAGCCCAGCGATTCGCGCGTCACGTTTGAGTGTACTCATGTGTCCTTCCCCTCGATGTTCCCAGGTTTCGATGGCGCGCGCCGATCAAGTCGCCGCCAGCACCATCCGATGCGGGTTCTGCATACGCCCTCCTGGCTGTCGCGACAAGCGCGAACGGGATCGATGACCGCGCTACTGTCGCCTGCACGGCTTACCCCTCGCAAGAATGACTAATGGGGCAGAAGCTCCGCCGGACGAGCTGCATCCGACGCCCATGAGTCACCGATCGATGGGCGCCGACGGTCGGTTACATCTGTTCCTGCCATTGAAAATAGCGGCGCTGGGCGATGCCGAGCAGGTCGTGGTCTTCCTTCGTATCACCGTAGGCATACACCACGGGATAACTCGCCAGATCATAGGCATCGCGTACGCGACGCGATTTCTCGGCGTTCACGCACTGCTCGCCACGATAGCGACCCGTAAGGCGGCCTTCGTACGACTCCAGCCGCGAACACAGCAGTTCGAGCCCGTGCTCTCGGCACCAGTGGGACAGATAGACGTCCAAAGCGCCGGAGACAACGACAATCCGATCGCCCTGCTCCCGGTGCCACTGGATGCGCTCCAGCGCCTGCGTGCGCAGCACGCCGGGAAGCTCCTTGCGGGCGAACTGCTCACCCAGCGCGAAAGCGTCCGCTTCCGGCACACCACGAAAACCGACTTGCACAGCGCAGCGACGCATCAGGCTGGGAGACAGCCAGCCAAGCTTGTAGCCAAGCACCATCGGTGCAAGCAAGGCTGTACCCATGACGCGGCGGCGCGGCGAAATGGCAAACTCGATAAAGGGGCGAAACATCTCCCGCGTTGTAATGGTTCCATCGAAATCGAACAAAGCGAGATTCATGAAGCTCCCTGGCAGCCTGTCTCGTGGGCATCTCCTGCACGCGCGGCGCATCGTCGACACACGGATGCCGGCAGTCAAGTGCCGTCAGGCAGCGGTTTCGGCATCCGAAACGCGCATACGGGCAACGTCGCGCAATGGCGGCGCACCAAAATGACGACTGTATTCACGACTGAACTGCGATGGGCTTTCATAGCCCACGCGATGCGCCGCCGTGGCGACATCGCACTGATCGGCCAACAGCAGGCGGCGCGCCTCCTGCAGCCGCAACTGCTTCTGATATTGCAACGGACTCATGGCCGTGATGGCGCGAAAATGATGGTGCAGCGACGACGCACTCATGTTCACCCGCATCGCCAGTTCGTCGATGCGCAAGGGCTCGTCGTAGTGGCGGCGCAGCCACTCGATCGCACGCGAAATCTGGTGGCCCTGGCTGCCGGAGGTGGCGATCTGCGCCAGCCGTGCGCCTTGCTCGCCGGTCAGCAGGCGATACAGCAACTCGCGCTCAATGAGCGGCCCCAGCATGGCGAGGTCATGCGGCGTGTCGAGCAGTCGCACCAGTCGCAGCAAGGGATCGAGCAAGCCGCCATCCAGCGGACTCATCGAAAGACCGGGCGCCGAGACCGCCGCGCCCCGATGCCCTTGCACCTCGGGCAGCAGTTCGCGAATGCGCTGCAGATCGAGCCGGTAGGTCAGGCACAGGCATGGCTCGTCGATCGAGGCCCGCACCACCTGGGCCGACACGGGCACATCCACTGCCGTCACCATGTACGACGCCGGCTCGTGCAGAAAGGACTGCTGGCCCAGCAGGATCTGTTTGGCGCCCTGCAGGGCCAGACCCAGACCGGGCTCGTACATCGCGCACGTGGGCACGCCAGTCGAGTTGGCCCGATACAGGACCAGGGCCGGCCAAGCGGTGCCGCACACGCCTTCGGCCGGCGCCAATCGTTCAACCCGTGCTGTCAATTCCTCGCCATCCAGCGCCAGGCGCGCCGGGACGTCGAACCGGGAAAGCTTTTCGTTCATGGACTTGCCACCTTTTTATGCAGGACAAGCTTGCCCGTTCCTCCGCCGCATGGGGAGTCTTTTACAGCAGACGCTGCAGAATCAGGCAATCATTTCGCAGGATCCGGCTACCCGGCGACCCTGCCCGGCACCCATACTTCGCGGCCTCGCCGTTCCATCCCCAAGGAGTCACGCCATGACGTTTCCTACCCGCGGCTATGCCGCTCAGTCCGCCACCACGCCGCTGGCGCCGTTTCAGTTCGAGCGCCGCGCCGCCCGCCCGGATGACGTGGTGATCGACGTCCTGTATTGCGGCGTCTGCCACTCCGACATCCACCAGGCCCGCAACGAGTGGAACAGCAGCACGTTCCCGATGGTGCCCGGCCATGAAATCGTCGGCCGCGTCAGCGCAGTGGGCAGCGAGGTCACGAAGTTCAAGGTCGGCGACACCGTCGGCGTCGGCTGCATGGTTGACTCCTGCCAGCATTGCGCCTCGTGCCATGCCGGGCTCGAGCAGTACTGCGAACAAGGCGCCACCTGGACCTACAACGACAAGGACCGCCAGGATGGTTCGCTGACCTTCGGCGGCTACTCCGAGCGCGTCGTGGTGTCGGACAAGTTTGTGGTGTCCATCTCCGACAAGCTGGACCTGAAGGCTGCCGCACCGCTGCTGTGCGCCGGCATCACCACCTGGTCGCCGCTGCGTCACTGGAACGTGCGCAAGGGCAGCAAGGTCGCCGTGATCGGCCTCGGCGGCCTGGGCCACATGGGCCTGAAGTTCGCTAAGGCGATGGGCGCTGACGTCACCTTGTTCACCCGCTCGCCGGGCAAGGAAGAGGAAGCGCGTCGCCTGGGTGCCGACCACGTGGTGCTTTCCACCGACGAGCAGCAGATGGCGGCCGTGGCACGCCAGTTCGAGTTCATCCTCGACACCGTACCGAACCCGCACGATCTGAATCCGTACCTCAACACACTCGCCATCAACGGCGTACTGTGTCTGGTCGGTCAGCTGCAGCCGCTGGATCCGCCTGTGAACGCTGCGCAGGTGCTGCTGGGTCGCCGCTCCATCTCCGGCTCAGCCATCGGCGGCATCGCCGAGACGCAGGAAATGCTGGATTTCTGCGCTGAGCACAACATCGTCAGCGACATCGAAGTGATCGACATGAAGGACATCAATGCCGCCTACGAGCGCGTGATCAAGAGCGACGTGCGCTATCGCTTCGTGATCGACATCGCGTCGTTGAAAGCGGCCTGATGAAACACCCCGGGCGGACCAGTCCGCCCGGACACCCCCTCAAAACCGGCTCTTACACGGCCGGTTTTGTTTTTGCACCGATGTGTCGGCTCGCCTCGTGCGCTTCGCGCAGACGCTGGGCATGTGCCTTGAGCAGATCGCCACGCGTGACGATGCCCACCATCCGGCCATCGCGTGACACCACCGGCAAGCGACCCACGTCAGCCTCAACCATGTGATCGGCGGCTTCGCGCAAGGTGTGATCCTCGCGCACCACGATGGGCGGGCGCCCCAGCAACGACTGCACCGTGGCATCGATGGGCGCAGTCGTGCGCAGCAGATCCCGACGTGTCACTACACCCAGTAGACGACCCTCGCCATCGATCACCGGGAAGCCCTGGTGGTTGGCTGGTGCCGCTTCCGTGGCCAGCCATGCCCGCACTTCGCCCACCGTTTCCGATGCCCGCAGGCTCACCACATGACGACTGCAGGCTTCGCCAACGGAGATACGCTCCAGGTAATCCGCTGCGTATTCGGCCGGCACGCGAACGCCGCGACGGGCGATCTTCTCCGTCATGATGGTGTTGCGCATCATCAAGCCGGAAACGAGATACGCAGCGGCGCAGGCACCAAGCAAGGGCAACAGGCCATGCGGTTGCTGAGTAGTTTCGAAGGCAAACACCACCGACGTGAGGAAGGCGCGAGACGCACCGGCAAAGATGGCGGCCATGCACACCAGCGCAGCCACACGCGCGTCTACATGCAACCACGGCAGCCAGTTCACGCACAGCAAACCCAGCACGCCACCAAGAGCACTGCCGATGGTGAACAGTGGCGCCAACGTGCCACCGGACGTGCCGCTACCCAAGGCCACCGACCACGACAGCAGCTTCATCAGGCACAGCGCCAGCATGCCGGCGAAACCGATCTGCCCGGCAATCAACGCCGCGATATTGGTGTAGCCCACACCCAGCGTGGCCGGCATGAAGTAACCCACCACACCCACCACCACGCCACCGATGGCTGGCCACCACATCCAGTGGATCGGCAGCTTTTCGAAACCATCCTCGATGGCGTAGGTGAGCTTGGTGATACCCACGCTCGCCACACCGGTGATGATGCCCATGACGATATAGGCCACCACGGCGCCAAGTGCCGGCGTAGCGATGTCGGGCATCGGGAACATGGGCTCGTTCCCCTCCAACATGTAGCGAACGGCCGTGCCAATGACCGCCGCGAGCGCCACGGGAATCAATGAGCGCGCGCGGCGTTCGAACAACAGCAGCTCGATAGCCAGCAGCACCGAGGAAATCGGCGCAGAGAACACCGCCGCCATGCCGGCCGCGGCGCCAGCAGCAAGCAACGTCTTGCGTTCGTCGGCGGTGACGTGCAGCAGCTGGCCAACCAATGAGCCTAGCGCGCCACCGGTTGCGATAATCGGACCCTCCGCACCGAACGGACCGCCGGTACCGATGGCGATGGCGGAAGAGACCGGCTTGAGCCAGGTGATGCGCGGCGGGATGCGGCTTTCGTTGAGCAGCACCTGCTCCATCGCCTCGGGAATGCCGTGGCCACGGATAGCGCGTGAACCCCAGCGCGCCATGCCCCCGACGATCAGACCACCAACCACCGGTACGGCGATGACCCACAGCCCCAGATGGTTACCTGCGGGGCTGCTGAACTCGGTGCTGATGCGTCCATAGAAGGCGAGATTGGTCACCAGTCCGATCAAACCGGTCAATACACGGGCGACCAAGGCCACGACCGAACCCAGCACCATCGCCAGAAAACAGATCCACAACACCCGCCGCCCCAGCGGCCGGAAACGGCGTGGCATGTGGGCATCGCTGAGTGTGGGGTCCAACGACGGGGCGAGCGGAAGCGCCGCACGCGAGTGCGGGTCGGAAGACTTATCGGGGTGCATCAGGAAGGCCGGTAGGCAGGAAATCCGCGCAAGGTTACGCGGATATGAGCTCAGTAGCTGGCTGGAAAATGAACGGAAAATCTCGCGCTAGGGATCCAGTGGCGGCGCCTTCGGCGCGTTCCATCCCATCACGTTGTAAACGCGGTAACGCAGGATGCCCAGGTACTCGTGCAGCGTGGCATCCATGAGGAAGAAATCCCACGAATCGGGGGCGACTTCACGACGAGCATTGACCCAGTCGCCCGCAACCGGCTGCGGCACGACGCCGAAGTGGGCGAAGTACAACAGCGAGCGGCGCAAATGGATGCTCGACGTCACCAGCACGATGTGCTGGGGCGCGTAGCTGGCCAGCATCGGGCGAGTGAACTGCGCGTTCTGCCACGTGCTCATGCTGCGGGACTCGAGCGCGATATCCGCCTCGGGAATGCCGAGCGCGCGCAGCGCCCTGCCGTAGACCACGGCCTCCGCCTCGCCATGCGCTTGCGAATCACCACCGCTGGCCACCAGACGACACTCCTTTCCCGCCGCCTTGCACGCGCTATACAACTGTGCAGCCCGCAACAAACGCCCGTCGACGAAGAACGATGGCTGCAACGGCTGGTCTTCTACCACCGCCGTGCCCGCACCGAGCACCACGATGGCATTGCGCGGCGCCCAGGCAATGGAGGGGTTCACCTCATAACCGTGTTGCAGGCTGTCCGACAGCAACCTGGGTAGCGCACCGCAACCGATGCCAAAGAACAACAGCACCGTCAATGCCAGCAATACGCGCCCTGTCTTTCGCCAACGCCGGCGATACAGCAGCACAGACACCAGCAGCAGCACGAACAGGACAGTCAACATGCGGATTCCCCGCTCCATGGAAGGCATGGCATCTTAGGGCCTTACGCCGCGGCGAGGCGATAGCTCACAACCTTGTCATCTGTCGGCCTATGGACACGGCCGGCACTAGGCGAATGGACAACGGAGCAACACGGGGAACCGGTTCATGACCACACTCGTTTTCGTGCACGGCTGGAGCGTGACCAACACATCGACGTATGGCGCGCTGCCGCGGCAATTGCAGGCACAAGCTGCTGCGGAAGGCATTGCATTGAACGTGACCGACATCTGGCTATCCGAGTACGTGAGCTTCGACGACGCGGTCACCATGCCCGACGTGGTGCGCGCCTTCGACCATGCACTGCGCGATCTACATCTGCACGACGCCAGCTTTGCCTGCATTACCCATTCCACCGGTGGCCCGGTGGTGCGCGAGTGGCTGCGCGCCCAGCGCGAGCGCCCTCATGCCTTTGGCACGATTCGCCTGACGCACCTGATAATGTTAGCGCCGGCCAATTTCGGCTCCGCACTCGCCCAGCTCGGCAAGGGCATGCTGGCACGCGTGCAGGCATGGGCCGGCGGCGTGGAGCCTGGACGGCGCATCCTCGATTGGCTGGAACTGGGCAGCCCCGAATCGCTGTCGCTCAATCTCGATCACATCCACGGTGGCGATCCCAGCGAGCGAAACCAATTCCTGTTCGTGCTTACCGGCGACCGGCCGGACCGCGCACTCTACGATCACATCAACACCTATACCGGTGAAGATGGCTCCGACGGTGTCGTTCGCATGGCGGCAGCCAACCTCAACGCGCAGCACGCGGTGCTCACCAGGGAAAGTGGCGGTGCCCCTGACACGCTCGCACTCAACGTCACCACGGCACCGCGCACGGCGTTCAAGCTGATACCCGGGGCGTCTCACTCCGGTACCGACCAGGGCATCATGGCGTCAGCGCCAGCCGCCACCGTGGATACCCTGCTCCGCTGTATGCGAGTACGTGATGCGAAGGGCTATCGGAGCCTTTGTGATGCGTTCGAAGACGAGAACGCGCAGCGCGATGCACAGCGGGTCGAACTGGAAACGGCGGGGCCCTTCCCCGCGCGCGTACACATCCACGACCCGCGCAGCATGCTGGTCGTACGCCTCACCGACGAAGCTGGCGAGCCGCTGGTAGGCGCGCGGTGGCTGCTGAAAGCGGGAACGCCACCGAACCCCGACTGGATGCCGCAGGGCTTCATGCTCGATCGACAGGCCAACAGCCGCCACGGCCACGTGATCACGTTCCTGCTCAACCACGCCCTGCTGGCTGGCGCGCCGCGCGTGGCAGATCCCGACTACAGCCGTCGCACGTTGCGCGCGGCCACGAGTAGCCATCGCCCTTACAGCGCCACCATCGAACCCGGCGACCTGAGCGGCCTCGTGCACCATGCGATCGCCACGACCGCTGCAAAGGATGATCTTTTCCAGATTCTCGCCCCGCACCAGACCACCGTGCTGGATGTTGTGCTGCCGCGGTTGGTACGGGAGGGGGTGTTCCGGCTCACCCGGTCGCTCAAGCCGAGGGACTTCAGTCATCCTGAGGCCGGCGCCATCGTCCCCTGACGAAAGTGATAGCCGCTCGTCCTAGCTGACAGCTCCCACGCCCCATGCCATAGTCGCAAGAATTTACGCGCACCTACGGATGGCAGGCGCGGCTAGCCGGCGATCGGCTAGCCAACACAGGGAGGCAATATGGTGAAGTGGATTTTGCTGGTGATACTCGCCGGCGCAGCGTGGTGGCATTTCGACTACAGCCACCGCATGACAGAAACGCAGATCAACGCCGCCTACGCAGACCACGTGGATGCCTTTCGTCGCTTCGATGCCGACGCGATCTGCGCGCACATGAGCGAGGACTTTGTCGGCGACGAAACGGTGCGGCAAGGTGAACAGAGCGTGCAGCGGCATTATGGCAAGGAAGATTTGTGCAAACAGATGCGGCGAAACCTCGACCTGATGAAGCGACTTAGCGCGGCCAGCGGCGGCCTGATCGAACTGGACATTGAGCTGGAGATCAAAAGCATTGAGCTGACGGTGAACCGCAAGCTCGCAACGGTGGAAACTGTGTACACCGCCCGGCTTGGCGACATGACCTTGGCACGCGAGCGCACCACTGAGCACCTGATTCGTCGCAATGGACGCATCCTGAGCACTGATGCGGAATCTAAGGTGTGGGCTTATTCGCCCCAGTAACCCCGCTATACCGGGGATTAACCCCACCCCGCTCTGCCATGCGTTTCATCGACATGTATCCGTCGATAAAACCCATGCACCATGCCCGCTGCTCCACGGCCATTTCATGCGCCATCGCGCGTTGACGCTTACCGTCAAGGCCGGTTTGCCTTAACCTCGCCGCCCATGGATGCCCCTGTGGATGACGACGCGACGCTGATGCTTGCCTATGCTCGGGGCGAGTCGGCGGCGTTCGACACGCTGTACGCACGGCACCGCGGGGCGCTGTATCGTTTCCTATTGCGCACGGCACGCGATCCGCAGCTTGCCGAAGAGCTTTTCCAGGACACCTGGAGCCGGGTTATCGCCTCGCGCACGCGCTATACGCCGCAGGCGAAATTCACCACCTGGCTACTGCAGATCGCGCATAACCTATTGATTGACAACCATCGGCGTAAGCGCCCGGTGGCTACCGGTGACGAGGCGGAGCGCGTTTTCGAACAAGCCGCGGCCCACGAGCACGAGCAGCCAGAACATGTGTTGTCGGAGTTCGAGCGTCGGCGGCGCCTGCAAATGGCCATCGAGCAGCTGCCAGATGAGCAGCGCACCGCCGTGTTGCTGCGACTGGAGAACGACCTGAGCGTAGAGGAGATCGCCGAAATCACCGGCGTGGGGCGCGAAACCGCCAAGTCGCGACTGCGCTATGCCATGAACCGTTTGCGCGAGCAGTTGGCCGAATGAGCACGCACGACCACGACAACGACGCACTGCCGGGCGAAGACGAGCTGAAGGCGCTCTATCGAAGCCTGCCGCGCAAGGAGCCGTCGCCCGCACTCGATCGCGCGATCAAACGCGCGGCAGCGGACGCCGTGCGCCCCGCGCAACGCCACTCCGTGCCGCGTTGGCCCGTCGCCGTTGCCAGCGTCGCCATGCTGGTAGTGGCTGCTGGCCTGGGCTGGCGCATGATGTTGCAGCCGTCGAACGTGCCTCAGATACCGAGCGCGAGCAGCGTACCGGCGAGCGCGGCACCTGCCGCCGGCCCCGATGCCCGCGCAACCCGCAACGCCTCCCGCACCTCCGGCGCCCGACATCGTGACTGCGCCCGAACCCGCTGCGGCACCCACCCCCAAGATGGTCCGGCGCGCGGCGCCATCCCCGTTGTCCGAACAGGACAACATTCGCTCTGCCATGAAACCGAAGATTGTGGTGCCTGTCGCCATGCCGGCACCCGCCCCGCCGCCAGCGGTGACCGAGGCATCCACCATGCCCGTGGAACCGTCGCCACAGGAAAGCATCGCCGCCGCACCTGCCCTGGCGCCACCTCCGCCTGCACCACCCTCGCCGATAGCGCCGGCGCCCTCCGCCATGGCCAATTCCGCGCCGACTACGGTCGTCGGAGGTCTGTCCGAGCGACAGGCCTATCGCGCTACCGCTATGAAGGTGATGGCGGCGCCCGCACCCATGCCCGCAGCGGACGCCACTGCCGCCAATCCGTCGGATACACCGGCACAGGAGCTGGACAAGATCCGCCAGCTGTTCGCCCTGCATCGCCGTGACGAGGCCCTGCAGCGACTCGCGGCCTTCCAGAAGACGCACCCGGACATGGCCTTGCCCGACGACCTGCGAGCGCAGCTACCTGATCATGAGTGACACGCTGCACACCCTCGCCGGTGCATGCCAGCACAGTGAGGACATCAAGAAAAGCCGCTTCCTTGCCCAGGCCGCCCCGGTGCAGACGCCCGAACAGGCACTCGCTTTTGTGCGACAGGTGGGCGACCCAGCCGCCACACACAATTGCTGGGCCTATCGCATCGGCCAGGATTACCGCTTCAACGACGATGGCGAACCCGGCGGCACGGCGGGTCGGCCGATCCTGCAGGCCATCGAGGGCCAGGGCATTGACCTCGCCGTGGTGGTGGTGACGCGATGGTATGGCGGCATCAAGCTCGGCGCAGGCGGCCTGGTGCGCGCCTATGGCGGCACGGCAGCCGAGTGCCTGCGTCGCGCCGAGCGCGTGCCCATCGTCGCCATGGCGCGACTGGGCATGCGCTGCGACTTCGCAGAACTGGCATTGCTCAAGGCACGCCTGCGGGAGCTGGAGGCTGAGATCACGCGCGAGGACTTTGGCGCCGAGGGTGTGGACCTGGAGATCTTGTTGCCCGCCCATCGCGTGGACGAAGCCCAGGCGCGCGTCACAGATATCAGTCGCGGACGACACGCGGCGCGGCGCCTGGATTGAATCGCTCTCGATCCGCCCCACCTTGGTGGAGTTCCACGATGCTTCCTCGACCTCCGGATAGAGATCACCGAGGCCAGGGATCGGATGCCCCTTCCACTGCACGCGAGACTCCATGAGCGATACCGCCGCCACGCCACGCCCCGCTCGCCGCATCGGCGCACTCGCGCGCCTCTGGCCTTTCGTGAAACCCCATCGCGGGCTGGCCCTGGGCTGGCTGGTGTTCCTGGGCATCTCCTCCGGCGCCACCCTGGTGTTGCCGATGGCGGTGCGACACATGATCGATCAGGGCTTCGTCCACTCCAGCGCGGCCGCCATCAACACCACCTTCCTCGGCCTGTTCGGCGTGGCACTGGTGATGGCCTTCGCCACCGCGGCACGCTATTACTGCATCACTTTGCTGGGCGAGCGAGCTCTGGCAGCGATGCGCTCGAAGCTCTACGCGCACGTGATCCGGTTGGACGTGGGCTTCTTCGAGCGTAGCCGCGTGGGTGAACTGATCTCGCGACTAGGCACCGACACAGAGGTGATCCAGGCATTGCTTGGCTCGGGCATTTCGGTCGCGCTACGCAGCGTGGTGATGCTGATGGGCGCCAGCGCCATGATGATCTGGACCAGTCCGCGCCTCGCCGGCCTGACGGCGCTAGTAATCCCCGCGGTGATGCTGCCGATTCTCCTGTTTGGCCGCCGCGTGCAGAAACTTTCGCGCGCCAGCCAGGATCGTCTTGCCGACACCGCCGCCATCGCCAACGAAACCCTCAACGCCGCCCAGGCGGTGAAGGCATATGCACGCGAGGATATCGAAAGCACGCGCTACGCGAGCGCCATCACCCGCGCACTCGCCACGGCGCGCAAACGTATCGGCATGCGCTCGATGCTGACTGCCACGGTGATCGTGCTGTTCTTTGGCGCGATCACGCTGGTGTTGTGGGCCGGTGCGCGTGACGTGATCGCGGGTACGCTGGGTGCGGGCGTACTCAGCCAGTTCGTGCTGTACGCCATCTTTGCTGCCGGCTCGCTCGCCGGCCTGTCCGAAGTGTGGGGCGACGTGCTGCGCGCCGCCGGCGCCATGGAGCGCATCGGCGAGCTATTCGAGGAACGCGCAGAGATCACCAGCCCGACCAAGCCGACCCCGCTACCGAAACCAGTGCAGGGCGAGCTGCGCTTCGAGAACCTGGGCTTCCACTATCCGACGCGTCCCGACGCACCGGCGCTCTACGACTTCGACCTGACCATCCGGCCCGGCGAAACCGTTGCTTTGGTTGGCCCCTCCGGCGCGGGCAAGAGCACCGTATTCGCCCTGTTGCTGCGTTTCTACGATCCGCAGACCGGTCGCATCACGCTGGATGGTGTCGACCTTCGTGCACTCACGCTGCCGGAGCTGCGCGGCGCCATCGCGCTAGTGCCGCAGGAAACAGTGATCTTCGGTGGCACCGCTGCCGACAACATCCGCTTTGGCCGGCAGGACGCCGATGACGACGAAGTGCGCGATGCCGCCCGCGCCGCGGAGGCGCACGATTTCATCAACGCCATGAGCAGGGGCTACGCTGAGGAGCTGGGCGAACGCGGTGTGCGCCTCTCCGGCGGCCAGCGGCAACGCATCGCGATTGCGCGTGCCATTCTTCGCGACGCACCGCTATTGTTGCTGGACGAGGCCACCTCCGCGCTCGACGCGCAATCCGAAGCTGCCATCCAGCAAGCGCTGGAACGGCTGGAGAAAGGTCGCACCACGCTGGTCATCGCCCACCGCCTCGCCACCGTGCAGCGCGCCGACCGCATCGTGGTGCTGGACGGCGGACGCATCGTCGCGCAAGGCACACACCAGAGTCTGCTTGCCGAAGGCGGGCTCTATGCGGAACTGGCGCGACTGCAGTTCACCGCCTAACGGACCTCACTCGATCGAGCGCTTACGTGGTGCGTGAGCGCTCGACTTTTCGTCTATCGATACGCCACCCACGCGACCTCCGCGATAGAAGGCCAGCACGTAACGCCAGAAGCGCCCTGCCGACGCCACCAGGGTGTACCAACCCAGCGGCGTCGGCTGGATGGCCACCTTGAGCGCACGCGCGTAGTCGAGCACCAGGCCGGGCGTCCACGCCATGGCTTCTGCCCGCTTTCTCAATTGGGCTGCCACCCACAAATCAGGGTTGACCATGGTGCGCAGAAATCCGCGCTTTGCAGACGACCCTTCCAGCGCCGCCTCCAGGCAATGCGCCACGCTGCTGGAACAGTTGCGGTTGGTCAGGTTGTATGTCGTGTCCTGGCGATAGCGCATCCAGAACGCGCGCAGGCGTTGGCGGTCGAAGTGATCGAAACGCACCTCGGTGTTCGATTCGCACCAGCCTGCGACTTCCTCCTCGTAGCTCGGCTGGAACTTGCCGGCCACGTTATTGGCTACCGTGGCGCGCAGCATGCTGGCGAAGTCACCCGTGGAGCGGTCGATTTCAACCGCCGGGTAGTGGCTGACATAGATATCCGGCGCACTCCCCAGCGCGGCGTGTCCCGTCGAGATAACGCCTTTGGCATCCACCGCGGCGATGTAGCGATCCACCAGCGGCTGCGGCACCGCATTGTCGACGGAACCCGATGGCGTCCATACGTAGACCACCAGATCGCTGGCGACATCATCCAGTGGCTCGGGCGTGAACCCCGCATCACTCACCGCCGCGTCACGCATGAGCAGCCAGGAGAGCACCGCGTGGTCCGGCAATTTCTTCAATCGCCACGCCTGCCGGAGCAGGCCACACCCGGTAAGGAAAAAGCCCATGCCAATGCAATACGGCACGGTGCCCGTGTAGAAGGTCGGGTAAGGCTCGAACATGAAAGCGGCAAAGCCCACCTCCAGCAAGCCCGTGCACAGCGACAACCGCCATCCACGAAAACGCACCACCGCGGCAGCCGCGATGCGGAAGATGCCATCCGCCAGAAAAGCGAGCCCGAACGCCATGGCGAGGATCACGCTGGCGGCATGATGCTGGTCGATGATCAGCAGGCCCAGGATCAGAAATACCACGCCACGCGCCTTGCGCAGTGCAGATGGTGTGCCCTGTCGCGGCGCGGATACCGCCAGCGTGACGACGGCCTCCACCAGCAGCAGGTAACCGAACACGTGCAGCGGGAAATACAGCACGTTGTCTAGCGCATCGATGAAGATCGCCACGCCAAGTGCAGCCCATAGCGCGCCGCCGACGGCGAGGATCAGCCAGCGCCGCCGAATAAAATCACTACCTAACAGAAGCAAGCCCAGTTGCACCATATGACGGCTCCGTCATTCATTGCGCCGGTGGGAACACAACCTTCTGCGCCCGATACCCTCAGGTTTCGCTGCGCGACACCGCCATGAACACCGCAAACACAGCGCACCCTAATGCGATCACGCCCGGCAGACCGAACAGCGCGCTCATCCCCATGGCCACACCGGCCAGTGCCGGGCCGACCAATGCACCCAGGCCCCACGCCAGCCCCATAACGGCGTACACGCCCACCAGATCACCGCCCTGGAAGCGACTACCCACCATCGCCAGCATGACGGTGTAGATACCGACGAACAGACCGCCCCAGACGAATACGACGGCGAACGCCAGCCATGTTTCCCGCAGAGCAAACGGCCAGAACAGGGCGGCTGCGGCGGAAATCGACGCGAGCGCCAACACCAACCGACGCTTGCTCACCTTGTCCGCCAACCACCCGATGGGCAATTGCAGCACGATGGCCCCCAGCATCAGCACAGAGATCAGCTGCATGGCGCGCGCCGCCGTCCAACCCAACTGCGTGGCGTAGAGCGAAATGAAAGACAGGCCCGCCGTCTCCACGCCCGCATTGAGCACGGTGGTAGCGATGGCGATGGGTGCAAGCCGCAGGTAACGCATAGGGTGCGCGTGCTCTGGCTTGCTGCGCCCCGGTGCAATGACCCAGGGCGGCAGGACGAACGCGACGGCGGCCAGCGCAATGGCAGCGCCTGCCAGATAAGCGGCCGTGTCGACGCCCAATACCGAAAGCAAGGCCGGTCCCAACACCATGCCTAGCGACAGTGCAGCCGTATAGACGGCCATGGTGCGTCCACGGGCTTGCTCCGTCGTGAGCACGTTGGTCCAGGTCTCGGACATGACGAACAAGGTCTCTGCCGCCATGCCCAGCGCGATGCGCAACGGAAACCACCATGCCACGTCGGTCACACGAGTGAATGCGGCCAGCACGACGGCGGTGACGACCAGCGCGGCCACGGCCAGTGCCCGCGCGCCGAAGCGGGCGGCCAGCGAGGGCATGGCCGGGGCGATCAACAGCACGCCCAACGCATGCATGGCGGCATTCACACCGATATAGGTGCCAGAGTGCCCGCCAGCGGCAAGGCTCATCGCGATCAGTGGCGCGGAAAGACTGTAACTGAGGCCGAAGATGGTGGCCGCCACAATCACGGCGACCGTGGAGAGAAGGCGCGGCCAGCGACTCAGGACCTGCGTCGCAGGCACCGCCACTTGGTGCGGCGCATTCACGCCCTCACTCCCGCCAGAAAGGCCAAGGATGGCCGGTATGCTTGCCGATCGTTCCGCTCGCCCATGGGATTGGCTCGCTGGGTGTGGATGACGCGCAAGTCTTCAGCTTAAAACGACATCTCCCCGATTGCCAACGACCGGATCCGCCCTATCAGCGTAGCGGCGCCAACGCCCTCGCCAGCGCCCGCACTTCATGCTCGTCCGTGCGAATCTCGCCACCGGCCATATCGGGCAGTTGCTGGTTCGTCCATCGCATACCTGAGGGAAGGCCGGCCTTGGCGGACGCGTGAAATTCCGTCGCACCGGTTGCGTGGACCAAGTCCGCGATATTCGATGCATGGACACCTGCGCCCGGCATCACCGCGATGCGCCCAGCCGCTTGTTCGACCAAGTGACGGATCGTTGCTGCCCCCTCCATCGCAGACGCGGCACCGCCGGAGGTAAGCAAACGCTCGGCACCTAGCGCGACCACATCCTCTAGCGCCTGCGCGGCACTCCTGGCCATGTCGAAAGCGCGATGGAATGTCACACCCATGCCACCGGCTGCTGACAACAGCGGCTTGCAGCGTGGCACATCGACACGTCCGTCCGCATCGAGGACACCAAACACCACACCATCGCAACCAAGCGACAGGCACGTCTCGATATCGCGATGCATGGTGGTCAGTTCATCGTCGTTGTAGAGGAAATCCCCTGCCCGCGGGCGGATAAGCACATAGACGGGAATGCTCAACCGCTCACGGACCTGCGCGATCTGCGCCGCCGACGGCGTCAGCCCACCCAGCTCAAGACCCGTGCATAGTTCGACGCGATCCGCTCCACCTGCTTGCGCAGCCAGGGCGGAGGCGAGCGAATTGGCTGCGATCTCGAGCAAAGGTTTCGTCATCAGTAGACGCTCTTCGATGGCAGCAGGCCATCTTGCTTCTTCGCGTCACACACGGCGTACGAAAAGCCGGGTTGGATAGCGAACGCGCCGACCTCACCCTCGCGATTCATGGCGAGGAAGCCCACCTGCAAATCCTTCGATGCCGCGGGACGGCGCTTGACGATGCGCATCACGGCTTCGCGACATGCATCCTGCGGCGAACGCCCTTGCCGCATCAGCTCCACTACCAGGAAGCTACCCACATTGCGGATCACCTCCTCGCCGACGCCCGTCGATGTGGCCGCGCCAACATCGCCATCCACATACAGGCCGGCACCAATGATGGGACTGTCACCCACACGGCCCCGCAATTTCCACGCCATGCCGCTGGTGGTGCAGGCGCCCGCCAGTCGCCCGTTGGCGTCGATGGCGAGCATGCCAATGGTGTCGTGGTTGTCCTTGCCGCCAGGCATGCCGGTCTTGCCGTAGTCGCGTACTTCGCTGTTCGCCGAGGGCTGATAGTGGGCCGTCTTCAGCCACTCCTTCCACGCCGCCTCGGATTCGGGCGTGAGCAGTTCTTCTTTCTTGAAGCCCTGCTCGATCGCGAACTGCAGTGCACCATCGCCGACCAATAGCACGTGCGGCGTTCGCTCCATGACACGGCGCGCCACCTGGATGGGATGAGCAATATGCTCCAGCGCCGCCACGGCGCCGCAGCTGCCATCGGCATCCATGATGCTGGCGTCGAGCGACACGTGTCCGTCGCGATCCGGATAACCGGCACGGCCCACGCTGTGATTCTTCAGGTCGGCCTCCGGGATCATGACGCCCGCTTCGACGGCATCCAGCGAGCCGCCACCCTTGGAGAGCACGCCCCATGCGGCCTGGTTAGCGGCGACGCCGAAGTCCCACGTCGACACCACGCGCGGCGCAGTGCCGCTTGTTTTTGCACCCTTGGTTTCCGCCAATGCGTTGGCTCCGCCCGCCAATGCCACGGCCGAGGCACCAAGCAGGGATGCCTTCAGAAAATCTCTACGATCAGCCATCGTGCGCTCACCCAAAAATGAAAGAAGCCCCGCGCTTTACGGCGCGGGGCTTCTTTTAGATCGATGACCGACGCAGGCGCCGGCTCACCGAAATCAACCAGCGATCTCGACGCCCGAAGCCTGGGCGCCCTTCGGCCCCGTGGTGACTTCGAACTGCACGCGCTGACCTTCCTGCAGGCTACGAAAGCCCTTAGCGTTGATCGCCGAAAAGTGGACGAACACGTCCTCCCCACCGTCCTCGGGCGCGATGAAGCCGAAACCCTTGGCATCGTTGAACCACTTGACCGTACCGAAACGCATTGCGTGAACCTCTGAATCATGGACTGGATGCACCACGGATAGCGATGAACCACCTTGACCCCTTGGTCCGCCGCCCCTGGCACCAGAGAAGTATCAACATGTTTTATGCCAAAGCGCAATACGGCGGATGCACTGGCACGTTAAAACCCCCACCGGCTGCTCAGCTTTTGAGCAAAACGCCAAGGATGCGAGGTACCTCTGCCGTAGCCGCCGCCAGGTGGGCGAAGATCTCTTCGATGCTGATTTCCGCTTCGTCCCCGCAGCCCGCGGCAAAGTTGGCCACCAGCGCAAGGCAGGCGTAATCCATCTCCAGTTCGCGTGCGAGTACGGCCTCAGGCATGCCGGTCATGCCGACCAAATCGCAGCCGTCGCGCTTCATGCGTGCGATCTCCGCCCGAGTTTCCAGTCGCGGACCCTGGGTGGCGCCGTAGCAGCCACCATCAATAGCGGCGATACCTGCCGCGCCTGCTGCATCGATCAACTCGCGACGGAGCGACTCGGTGTAGGGCTCGCTGAAATCGATATGACGGACCTCGGCACCCTCCACATCGCAAAAACTCGTGTAGCGGCCATGCGTGTAATCGATGACCTGATCCGGCACGACGATAACGCGCGGCCCCATGTCAGCCCGAATGCCACCTACCGCATTCACGCCAATCACTTTGCGCGCACCCAGCGAGTGCAGCGCCCAAAGGTTCGCGCGGTAGTTCACCCGGTGCGGCGGAATCGTGTGGCTTTCGCCATGACGCGCGAGGAAGGCCACCTTGCGGCCGGCGAAGTCACCGGTAACCACGTCACCCGATGCAGGGCCATACGGCGTGTCGATACGGTGGCGCGAGGTGTTCTCGAGCCCGGGGAAGTTGTACAAGCCGCTGCCGCCGATAACAGCCAGGTCGATAGTCACGATGCGTTCCTGTTTACGAATTAAATGTCGTTGGTGGTGACGGCCAGCCGTTCGGCGAATCCCTGCAGGTGGCGACCCAGCGCCTCCCGCGTCCGCTCATCGGTCAGCCGGCCTTCGATAATCTTGGTATGCGCCTGGAACACCAGCACATCGCCCTGCGGCTCGGTGCGAGCGCCCGCACGGCGCAGCACCAGGCGAAGCTGGTCCTGCGCACGCACGGTGCCAGTGATGCCCGGACTGGCACCGATGATGCAGATGGTCTTGCCCGTCAATGCGGCAACCTTGCGCCCCTTGCCGGCGCGCGACGCCCAGTCCACAGCGTTCTTCAGCACGCCGGTAATGCCACCGTTGTACTCGGGGCAGGCGAACAGCAGGCCATCCGCACGCTCGATGGCCTCTTTGAATTCAGCGACCGGCGCAGGATCACCCTGCTCTTCCACGTCCTGATTGAACAGCGGCAGATCATGCAGGCCATGAGCGATGATGCTCATCCCCGCCGGCGCCAGTTCCTGGGCGGCATGCAGCAGTGCGGTGTTGAACGAGGCCTGCCGCAGGCTGCCGGAAATCCCCAAAACATTCATAGGCCACTCCTGTTGTGCAACGCCCCAAAGGAGCACGCCAGCTTTACTTCAGTGCGTAGATGCCCGGCAGGTTACGGCCCTGCTCGTGGTAGTCCATGCCGAAGCCGAACACGTAACGATCCGGCAACTCGACGCCATTGAAGTCCGATGCAACGCCGTCCACCAGACGATCATGCTGCTTGATGCACAAGCTGGCGATCAGCACGCGGCGCGCTCCACGGCGCAAGCAATCGTCGCGGACAGCTTTCAGGGTGTGGCCTTCGTCGAGGATGTCGTCCACCAGCAATACAGTGCGCCCAGCCAGGTCCGCCGCAGGCTCGCGCAGCCAGTGCAGCTCACTGCCCGACGTCGCGCCGCGATAGCGGGTGGCATGCACATAGTCGAATTCAACATCCGTGCGGATCGCCAACGCGAGATGGCCCGCGAAGATCAGTGCGCCATTCATCACGGTGAGGAAGACCGCGCGCTCGCCATCCAGCGCTGCATCGATATCGCGCCCCATGGCGGCGATGACCGTTTCCAGCGATGCGCGGTCGAACAACAAGTCAGCGTCAGCGAGCGCAGTCGCTAGCGAGGGAGTAGAAGCAGTCATGCCGGAGTTTGTCCTTCCGCGGCATGGAGTGCCGCGATGCGCGCGATGAAACGTTCGCGCTGGGGGTTGTCGTTGAGGCCATCCCAGGTGGACGCGACCGCGCCACGTAGCGAGGCAATGCGCTCAGGGGAGGCGGCGGCCCGTCCTTGCACGGCGGCGATCGCCTCGTCCACCACGTCGGGGAAGCAGGCAAGTACGAGATCGCAACCCGCGTCGAGGTGCGCGCTCACGCGCGCCGCTGCGCCACCGGCCGCTCCGGCCGCCGCCATGCTGATGTCGTCGCTGATCACTGCACCGGTGAAGCCCAGTTCCCTGCGCAGGATTTCCTTGATCCAGCGCGACGAGAAACCCGCCGGCTGGGCGTCGATTTCGGGATAGATCACGTGCGCCACCATCACGGCCTCCGCATGCGCGGCCAGCGCTTCGGCGAATGGCACCAGGTCGTCGCGCCGGATCACATCCAACGGACGCGGATCCACCGCCGTCGCCTTGTGCGTGTCCATGGCCACCGAGCCATGGCCGGGGAAGTGTTTCAATACGGCCGCCATGCCACCCAAGTGCATGCCGCGCACGTAGGCCTGCGAAAGCTCCGCGGTGACGGCCGGATCGGCATGGAATGCACGCAGGCCAATGGCCGCGTTGCCACGCGCCAGATCCACCACAGGGGCGAAGCTGAAATCGACACCGCTTGCGCGCAGTTCGCTGGACATCACCCAGGCGTGCTCCTCCGCCAAGCGGATCGCATCCTCCGGGTCGCGGTCGTATACGGCACCGATGGTGGAGAGCGGCGGCAATCGGGTGAAGCCGTCACGAAAACGTTGGACGGGGCCACCTTCCTGGTCCACGGCGATTAGCATCTCTTCGCCACCGACGTCGCGGATATCATCGATCAGCGCCATCAACTGATCGCGCGAACTGTAGTTGCGCGAAAACAGCACCACACCCGAAACACCACGCGCCTTCAGCCACGCGTGCTCAGACGGCGCCAGCGTGGTACCGGCCAGGCCGATCATCAGCATGACTGCGGGTCTCCTGCTGCCTCGCGCTCTTCCTGTGTCCAGTGCGCATAAGGGTGAGCGATGAGGTTGACGTTGTAGTAGCGAGCCAGGTGACTGACCTCGCGCGCCAGCCATGACGGCCGCGGGAACGACGCATCGACCGAAGGCAGTTCGACCTCGGCCACCACGAGGCCGGCGTTCTCGCCGAAAAATTCGTCGATCTCGAACAGCACGCCGTCCACGATCACGTGATGGCGGATTTTCTCGACCACACCGTCGCACAGCTCAGCGAGCATTTGCTCGGCATCGGCGATGGGCACGGGATACTCGAACTCGGCCCGCTCGATGCCCAACTGCGCCGATTTGATATTGAGCCAGGCGCGCTCACCGGTGCGGCGCACGCGCACCGAAGCGCGCGCGGTGCCGTCGTGCAGCGCCTGCGCACTGACCAGATAGCCCTGGGCGATGCGCTCGCTTTCGCTGACGGCGTCGCGCCAACCATCGTGACCCAGGAGGAATTTGCGTTCGATTTCGATGCCCATGCTTCGCCCGATGATTGGGGGATTGTGTGACGGAGTGGTGAAGGTCGCCGGGCGACTCAGCGCTCGAACAAGGCGATCGACTCCACGTGCGCGGTGTGGGGGAACATATCCATCACCCCCGCGGCACTCAAGCGGAATCCATGCTTCTCCACCAGGATGCCGGCATCGCGAGCCAGTGAGCCCGGATGGCACGACACGTAGACGATGCGGCGCGTTTCCTTGTGCGGGAGATACTCCAGCACCTTGTCGGCACCAGCACGCGGCGGATCGAGCAGCAGCTTGTCCCACGGCTGCTTGGCCCAATGCGCATGACGCTGGTCCTCGAACAGGTTGGCGACTTCAAACCGTGCATGGGTGATGCCGTTACGCGCGGCGTTCTCCGCAGCGCGCTCGACCAGGCCATGCTCGCCCTCCACGCCGACGACCTCCGCCACGCGACGCCCGATGGGCAGCGTGAAGTTGCCGAGGCCGCAGAACAGATCGAGCACGCGATCCGTCGGTTGCGGATCGAGCAGTTCCATGGCGCGCGCCATCATGCGGCGATTCATGCCCGCATTCACCTGCACGAAGTCGAGCGGGCGGAATTCCAGCTCCACGTCCTCGAACGCCGCATCGCCACTCGGGATGCGGAACGCCAGGCGCGGCGCCTCCGGCCACAAAGGATGCACACTGGTCACGCCGCCCGGCTGCAGGTAGATGGCAAAGCCATGCTGCTTGCCGAACTCGATCAGCGCGGATTGATCGCGCTCGCTCAGCGGCGCCATGTGGCGAAACACCAGCGCGACGACGTCGTCGCCGGCCGCGAACTCGATCTGCGGAATATCCGCCGCCGCATCCATGCCGCTCACGAGCTCAGCCAGCAGGCCGATCTTGGGGCCCAGCGCCGGATGCACGACCTCGCAGTGCGTGATGTCGGCTACAAAGCGCGGATTGCTTTCCTCACGGAAGCCCACCAGCACGCGTCCCTTCTTGGCCACGGAGCGCACCGACAGGCGACCTTTGCGGCGATAGCCCCAGGGCTCATCCGTCAGTGGCGGCAACCACGTGGCCGGCGTCACCTTGCCGATGCGCTCGAAGTTGTCCTTCAGCACACGCTGCTTCACTTCGATCTGCGAGACGGCATCGAGATGCTGCAGCGAACAGCCGCCGCACTGTCCGAAATGACGGCAACGCGGTTCGACGCGATGCGGCGATCGGGTCAACAGCTCCACCACCTCGGCTTCGTCGTAATGACGATGCCGTTTGCGGATGCGCAGCTTGACGTCTTCGCCCAGCAGCGCGCCGCTGACGAAGACGGCCTTGCCGTCGATACGGGCTACGCCTTTGCCGTCATGGCTAAGATCGGTGATGGTGGCTTCGAGTTCGTTCATCGTGAGTGCTGTCTTCCAGAAACGCGCACGCCCGGATCATGGGGACCCGGGCGCGGTGATCGGGCTGGTGCCCGGTTGTTGGCCCGCATCGCGGCGGAACCATGAACGGGCCAGGGGTGGGCGTACGGCTTACTTCTGCTTCCAGGCGCCCGAGGCATCCTGATAATACCAGCCCGCACGCGCCCGCTCGATCCAACCCTTGGCAAACGTGGCGCGGATTTGCGATTCCCATTCGGGGTGATTGTTGGCATTGGCCACTTCGCGATACAGGGCGTTGCGATCCCGGTTCTCGTCGGCCACCGAAGCGCTCACCCCGGCACGCTGATCCAGTGGCACCTTGCCGGCGTCACGCACCGCCACCAGGCCATCCTGCGTGAAACCCACCGCGCCACTGTTGAACAAAGGTGTCAGGGTGTCGCGGAAGCGCGCCTGCATGCGCCCGTGAATGGCATCCGTTGTCGCGGTCTGGATAAGCAGGTTCGGCGCGTCGGCCGCATAGGCGGCTGGAATCAGCAGATCCAGCAGCATGGCGGACGGTTGCCCGCTCTTCTTCACCGGCGGGGCAGACTCATTGCTCCTGGCGGGCGACGAAGGCGCCGCATTGTCCAACACGGTGCCGATGAACTGGTCGGCCGCTTTCTGAGCCGCCGCCTCAGGGAAATACACGTTGATGGTGACGCACCCCACCAATGCGACCAACAGCATGGTCAGCAATCCATAGACGAGCTTGCGCATCTTCGACTCCTTCGGGGATGGGGTGTGGCTGGAGGCACCTGATTCGACTCAGGGCGTCCCTAGTGGACTTCCGGTCCGTTGCCTTCAATGGCGGCTTTCAACCGGCGAACGAGGGTCGGCCAATCGACCTGGGTCTGGTGACCGATCACCTGCAGGCGCGGCAGTCCGCTGCCCTCGACGATAGTGTAGCCGTCGGCGTCGTCATCGAGACCGCCCATACGGCACACGGAGGCCTGCAGGGTGCAATTGAGGCCGATGCGCTTGTAACCGAACGTCTTGAAGAGCTTGAGAACAGCGCCCTGCAAACCCGCCGCCGCGCCACCGCCACCGACACTGGTGAGGTTGTTCACGGCGCGCTGACTGATGCGACCGCCACTGCCGGCGAGCAGGTTGGCCTTGAAAGCCACTGGATTCCAATTCACCAAGCGTAGCTCGTTGATGGAGCCGTCCATGCGGCCGGTGATGTTGCCGAAATCGAACACGCTGGTCATCGCGCCAAGATCAAGCTGGCGCAGTTGCACGTCACTGGTCAGCACGGGGCTGGGGCCGAAAGGACTCTGCAATGTCAGGCGCGTGATATCGACGAAGCCGTCGAACACATTGATCGAGAGGCCACCCTCGAGCTCAAAGCGATCATCAACCCAACGCAAGGCAGGAATGGCGCCACCCAGGGTGCCGGGGAACTCCGGCCACCCCATGGCACGCGAGAACGCCGCCATGTCGATGCCCGCGAAAGCCAGCGACGTTTCCAGTCGACGCCCCTTGGACGCCGCCGGACGCCATTCCAGGTCGCCCACGTGCACACGGCCATTGAGCAGAGGGATGTCGACCGAGTGTTGCAGGCTAAGCGCGCCGCTCCGGCTCTGCCAGCGCGTCTGCGCCGCGCCATGCGGCATGCGATAGACCTGCAGGGCCTGCCAGCTCAGCGTGGTCGCCGGTCGATCGGCATTGGCATTCCAGTCGAGACCGCCGCGCAGCCCCTTCACGCCCAGGCGTCCCTCTCCATCCGCGACATCGAGCCCGTCGGTATCAAAGGCGAAACTGCGCAGGCCATCCGCACCGAGATCCAGGTTGCCGCTCAACTGACCTTCGATACGCACATCGCGTAAACCCAGCGTGGTGAGCCACGCCTGGCCGTAGCGCTGGTAGGCGGCAGGGAAGCGCGACTGCAAGCGATCGAGCTTGAGCTGCTGGAGGTCGCCCTTCGCATTGAAGGCCATCGAGCCTTCCAGTTGCAGCGCGTCGGCATCCGCCACGCGCAGGCGGTTGAAATCGACGGCGCCATTTCGTATCGCCGCAGCGAGACTCAACTGAACCGTGTGATCCGGTAGCCGGGCGAAAATGGGGCCGAGCAACAACTCGCCACCGCGCAAACCCGCATCGAGATCGATGCGAGACGGCGCGCTGGTCGTATCGATATTGAGACGCCCGTTGCCATTGACCGATTGCCCCGCCAATGCACCGCCGGGCGTGTCAAAGCCACCACCGCTCAGCGCGAACTGTCCAGAGGCCTGCAACCCCTTGTCCTGCAGATCCAGCGCCATGTCTGCATCGAGCTTGCCGCCGGTGACGCGGCCCGACCACACCGTGCTGAGCACGCCTTGCAGCCAAGCAAGCGGCACACCCTTGAGGCTGATCTGGGCATGGGTGGGCTGGTCGAGCGGAAGAGCGGTGCTGGCCTGGATAGCGCCCTGCGATATATCGATCTCCAGCGTGTTGGCGGCCTCGTCGATCACCATCGACACCTTGGCATTACTCAGCGCACCGCCTTGAGCACCAGACAACTGGGCGACGCCATCAAACAACCAACGCATGTGGGTGTCTCGCTGCAGAGTGCCCTGCAGATCCACACCAATGCGTTTCCAACCCATCGACGGGACATCGGCCTTGGCGGCCTTCAGACCAAGCTTGAGCCCGCCCTGCCCGTCCTCACCGATCCGCGATTGCACGCCCTGCATTTTGAGGCCGGGCACGGTCACCGTCTTGGCGCCCAGCGCCACGTCCGCGCGGACCGGCAACGACAAGCCCACCCCAAAAAGGATGAGCAGGCTGAGCAACAGGTGGCTTGAGTTGGCACGCATGACGCGCCATTCTGCCAAAATCAGCTGAACGACATGGACACGTCATGCAACACCCGTCTTCCAATACCCCCACGGGCCATCGGGGCATGCCCGACGCGGTCCGCGCTTTGGTGGCCGACGACGACCCGAGCAGCCGGTTTTTCCTGGTGGAAGCCTTGCGCAGCCTTGGCCTGGACGCCCAGGCCTGCCATGACGGCCCCTCAGCCATCGCCATCGCCCGCCAGGAGGCCTTCGACCTGCTTCTGCTGGACTGCCGGATGCCCGGCGCTGGCGCGGAAGAAGTACTCGCCGCACTCCGTAGCGATCCAGACGCACGTTCCAGCGACTGCACCGCCGTCGCGACCAGCGCCGAAATGGACGTGAAGGAACGGCAACGCCTGCTGTCCTCCGAGTTCAGCGAAGTCCTGCAGAAGCCCTGCAACCTGGCGGACCTGCGCCGCATCCTGGCCCTGGTGCAAGCGGGCGCGACCGCCTCGCCGCTGCTGGATGACGCACAGGCGATCGCCACCATGGGCGATGCGGACGTGGTAAAGGCTATGCGCACACTCTTGCGCGTGGAGTTGACCGGCCTTTACCAGGATCTCGACGCCCTTGCGAACAACCCCGAGGCGCTGGCTGACCGCCTGCATCGACTGCGTTCGTCCTGCGGCTTCTGCGGCGCAGCGGCCCTGGGCATGCAGACGACCGTGTTGCAGCGTCACCTGAAGCTCGGGCACTCGGGGACATCCGTGCCGCTGTCGCGCTTCCGTCGCTCCCTGCTGGCCACCATTGAGGCGCTGGCTGCCGAAGATCCGGCCTAAGAGCCGGACTTAGCGGCGCGACATCGCGGCGCCGAGCACGTGCCACGCGCGCAGCTCGCCGCCTCCCAGATGGAAACGGATCACCTCCCGCATCATGACCCGCAACGCCGACAAGCCGGCAGCATCCGGCATCACGTCGGCGACCAGCGCGAGCAGGTCGGCGCCTCGCAACGCATGGGGCGTACCTGGACGACACGGCGCCGGCCCTTGCTCGACCACGTAGCGATAGTGCTGCGCAGGCTCCACAGGCTCACCCGACTCCGCTTCGAACTCCAACTGAAGTGCGTAACCTACCGCTTCCAACAGGTCGCGCTCGAAACGCCTCAGGCTCCAGGCCAATGGTTCGCCCTGGGCGAGGCGCGGCAAAGTGCGGGCATAAGCATCGAACAGCTCGGGCAACGGGTCCTCCCGCCCGGTTAGCCGGACCGACAATTCGTTGAGATAGAGGCCGGCGAGCCCCGCATCCCCTACCAGGCGCAGCGGCGCCCCTACACCCTCGGCCGACTGCAGTGTCGCCAGCTCGCCACGCAACATCAGGTCCAGCGACAAGCGCTGGAAAGGCTCCAACTGCGCGCGCTGCAGCCGCGCACGTTCGCGCCTCACCCCGCGCGCAACCACCCCAAGCCGCCCGTGCTCTCTCGTCAGGCACTCGAGCAGCAGCGACGTCTCACGGTAGGGCCGCGAGTGAAGAACGTATGCCGGTTGCTGTTCGATGCGCATGGCGTGAGCGGCGCGCCCAGGTCATTCCGTTGTCGCGAGTGGAGGTTTCGCCGGCCCGCCTGGCGCAGGCGCGATCAATCCGTGTAACCGAACTTCTTCAGCATGGTCTCGTCGTCGACCCAGCCTTCGCGCACCTTCACCCAAAGGCGCAGGAACACCTTGCGCTCGAAGGCTCGCTCCATGTGACGACGCGCCGACGTGCCGATGGCCTTGAGTTGAGCACCACCGTTGCCGATCACAATGGCTTTCTGACCGTCGCGTTCGACCCAGATGATGGCGTGGATCTCCGCGACACCGTCCTCGCGGTCCTTGAACTGCTCGATCTCTACCGTAGTGGCGTAGGGAAGCTCCTGATCCAACCGGAGCATCAACTGTTCGCGCACCATCTCCGCGGCCAGGAAGCGCTCGCTGCGATCGGTGACCTCATCCTCACCGTATACCGGCGGTTGCACCGGCAAGCGCTTGAGGATGCCAGCCTCCAGTTCCTTGAGGCCCTTTTCCTTGAGGGCGCTGACATAGTAAATGTCATCGAAGCTGTGGCGAGTCATCAGCTCGGCCACAAACGGAAGCATGGTCGACTTGTCTTTCGCGAGGTCGACCTTGTTGATCACCAGCAGGCGCGGCACCTTCTGCTCGACGAGTGCGTCGTAGAGCGCTTCATCTTCGTCAGTCCAGCGGCCAGCCTCGATCACCTGCACAACCACGTCGACTTCACTGATGGCCGAGCGTGCCGCCCGATTCAGGCTACGGTTCATGGCGCGCTTGGCACCGCGATGCAGGCCCGGGGTATCCACATACATGATCTGCCCCGCCTCGCTGGTGGCGATACCCAGGATGCGGTGGCGTGTCGTCTGCGGGCGCGGGCTCACGATGGACAGGCGGAAGCCGATCAATGCATTGAGCAGAGTCGACTTGCCCACATTGGGGCGGCCAGCCAGGGCTACGGTGCCGCAGCGGAAATCGTCGTGCGGAAGTTCGGCCGGTGCGCCGAGATTGAGTTGGTCGTTGTCATTCATGAATTCAGTTCCTGCAATCGGCGCAGCACGGTTTCGGCAGCGTCCTGTTCGGCGGCTCGGCGACTGGTGCCGCGCCCATCGGCGCGAATCTGCGCGGGTTCGTTGATTTCGCAGGACACGTCAAAAGTCTTGGCGTGGTCTTCGCCATGGCTGTCGATCAGATCGTACTGCGGCAAGGGCCAGCCGCGCGCCTGTAAGAGCTCCTGCAGGCGCGTCTTGGCGTCCTTGGAGGACCGCGGAATGGCCGCCACCAATGGCTCGAACAGCCCGCGCACCACCGTGCGGCAGGCATCGAACCCGGCGTCGAGATACACCGCGGCTATCAGCGCCTCAAAGGCGTCAGCCAGGATGGACTCGCGGCGAAAACCACCGCTCTTCAATTCGCCAGAGCCAAGTTTCAGCTCGTCACCCAGCTCCAGCTCCCGGGCGATGACCGCCAACGCCTGGCCATTTACCAACTGCGCCCGCAACCGGGACATCTCGCCCTCGCTGGCGTTGGGATGGGCTTCGTACAGCAGTTCGGCCACGACGACGCCCAACAGGGCGTCACCGAGGAATTCCATCCTCTCATTGTTCGGCCGACCGGCACTGCGATGAGTCAGTGCCAGCTGCGCAAGAGAGGGGTCAAGAAATCGATAGTCGAGCTTGGTCAAATCCAGAGCCTGTGCTTAACCGTCGACATTGCCCTGCAACTCTACGCTCTTTTCGAAGTGCACCAGGAAGTCGACGTTGTACATAAAGGGAATACGCTTGTCGTAGCTAACGCTCAGCTGCGTTGCGTTGCCGTTGCGCTTGAAGCTGATGTCCTGTGGCGTAATGGTGTCATCACTTACGTACTGGAAATCCAGCTTCTTCATCAAGGCGCTCTTAACCTCTCCGGGCGTCCTGGCCGTGCCTTCCGACGCCAACTGGCCCATGGCCTTGCTCACGCCCATGAACTCTGTATAGGCAGGCACCAGCTTCATCGCCATATAGCCAAAAAAGCTCACCACCATGAGCACGATAAGAAACCCCATCAGGGTGATGCCCGTCTGCTTCGATTTCATAGTCCCCTCGCTATGCCGCCTTGCGGCGATTTCCGGCTGACTGGCATGGCGCCACCGAGACGCTCCGGCAGCGACTTGGCGCGCCCATTGTCGCGCCAAGTCCGCAAGGACGTCACCGGGCGCATGCCCATGGCCGTCACGCTTTTAGTGAATGACCGTACCCATGCGATGGAACGCGACACCCGAACCAGTCCAGCTGAGCCAGATCAGGAACGCCTTGCCGGCGAGATTCTGCTCCGGCAGACAACCCCACCAGCGGCTGTCCGTGCTGTTGTAACGATTGTCGCCCATCGCCAGGTAGCAGCCCTGCGGCACCACCAGCGGCACGTGCGGATTCGGCAACGGCGGTGGCACGGCATAGTTGGGCATGCGCGCGGTGAGATGGTTCACCACGCCACCTTCGCCGTTGGGCAGGTGCTCGTTCCACACAGTGGCACCCATTTCCAGCATCAGACGGGATTCGGCGCGCTTGGGGTCGCCCTCGTACGGACCGACCAGATCAGCGGCTACCGGCTGGCCATTCACGATCAGCTGGTCGCCGTGCATTTCCACCCGGTCACCCGGCAGGCCGATCACTCGCTTGATCCAGTTCTGGTTGGGCACCGGTGCATGCGGGTCCACGCAACTCTGGTCACCGCTGCGCACCAACTTGCCGCCGTCCTCGCACAAATAACCGGGAAAGCGGAATACCACCACGTCGCCACGCTTGGGCTCGCCCAGGCTCACAAACTTGTTGTTGAAGGCCGGCATGCGCAGGCCGTAGGCAAACTTGTTCACCAGGATGAAGTCGCCAACATCCAGCGTCGGCATCATCGAACCGGACGGAATGCGGAACGGCTCGGCCACGAACGAACGCAGCACCAATACCACCAGCACCACCGGGAACAACGAGCGGGCCCAGTCAACCGCGACCGGCTCGTGCATGTCCTTGCCCGAAGCCTCTGCTTTGGCCTTGCGCTGCTTATAGAAGAACAGGCGGTCCAGGCCCCATATGACACCGAACAACACGGTGAGGCCAAGCAGAATCGCCGAGAAATCAAAATCCATTGAAAGCTCCTCAGGAGCAGGGAACGGGGTTGCTGCAGTCAAACCGTATCGGAAAAGGCAGCGGAATACCTGCCCTGTCCGCTACTTTTCCGGGACCGGCTTTACTTGTCCACCTTGAGCACGGCAAGGAAGGCTTCCTGCGGAATCTCCACGCGGCCTACCTGCTTCATGCGCTTCTTGCCTTCCTTCTGCTTCTCCAGCAGCTTCTTCTTTCGGCTCACGTCGCCGCCGTAGCACTTGGCCAACACGTTCTTACGCAAAGCCTTCACGGTGGAACGGGCGACGATCTGGGCGCCGATGGCGGCCTGGATGGCCACGTCGAACTGCTGGCGCGGGATCAGGTCCTTCATGCGCTCAACCAGGTCACGGCCGCGACGCTCGGCGTGGACACGGTGCACGATCAGGCTGAGCGCATCCACGCGGTCGCCATTGATCAGCACATCCACACGCACGAACGGACCGGCCTCGAAGCGCTCGAAGTGGTAGTCCATCGAGGCGTAACCGCGCGACACTGACTTCAAGCGATCGAAGAAATCGAGCACCACTTCGGCCAACGGCATTTCGTAAGTGATCTGCACCTGCGTGGCGAGGTACTGAATGGAACGCTGCACGCCACGCTTCTCTTCGCACAGCGTGATGACGTTGCCGATGTAATCCGGCGGTGTGAGGATATTCGCGACGATGATCGGCTCGCGGATTTCCTGCATCAGATGCGCGGGCGGCAGCTTGGCCGGGTTGTCCAGCATCAGTATCGAGCCATCGCTCCTGAGCACCTCGTACACCACGGTGGGTGCGGTGGTGATCAAATCGAGATCGTACTCACGCTCCAGGCGCTCCTGCACGATTTCCATGTGCAGCATGCCAAGGAAGCCGCAGCGGAAGCCGAAGCCCATGGCCTCGGAGCTTTCGGGTTCGAAGAACAGAGCTGCATCGTTGAGGCGCAACTTGTCGAGCGCCTCGCGCAGGGCCGGATAGTCGTCAGCGGAGACCGGGAACAGGCCGGCGAACACGCGCGGCTGCATGGTCTGGAAGCCCGACAGCGGCTTGTCGGCGGGCTTGGCGGCGAGTGTCAGCGTGTCGCCGACGGGGGCGCCATGCACATCCTTGATCGATGCGGTGATCCAGCCCACTTCGCCCGACGAGAGCTTTTCGAGCTTCTTGCGCTTGGGCGTGAACACGCCTACTTCGCTGACTTCATGCGCACGGCCGGTGGACATCACCAGCAGCTTGTCGCCAGGCTTGATCTCACCCTGCACCACACGCACCAGCGAGACGACGCCGAGGTAGTTGTCGAACCACGAATCGATGATCAACGCCTGCAGGCGATCGGTATCACCCACCTTCGGCGGCGGAATGCGCGCAACGATGGCCTCGAGCACTTCGATCACGTTCTGGCCGGTCTTGGCGCTCACTGCAACGGCGTCATCGGCATCGATACCGATGACGGCTTCGATTTCGCCCTTCACCTTTTCCGGGTCGGCCGTCGGCAGGTCGATCTTATTGAGGACGGGCACCACTTCCAGGCCCATCTCCACGGCGGTGTAGCAGTTGGCGACGGATTGCGCCTCCACACCCTGGGCGGCGTCCACCACCAGCAACGCGCCCTCACAGGCAGCCAGCGAGCGGCTGACTTCATAGGAGAAGTCGACGTGACCGGGGGTATCGATGAAGTTGAGCTGGTAGGTCTTGCCGTCCCGCGCCGTGTACGGCAATGAGACGGACTGCGCCTTGATGGTGATACCGCGCTCGCGCTCGATCGGATTATTGTCGAGCACCTGCGCCTCCATCTCGCGCTCAGTCAGTCCGCCGCAGATCTGGATGATGCGATCGGCAAGCGTGGACTTGCCGTGATCGATGTGGGCGATGATGGAGAAGTTTCGGATCAGTTCCATGGAGCACGCTAGAGGCGTTCACTGACCTGCGGTACTCGCAGGCAGCGCAAGACCGGGATGGTCGTACGAACCCAGCATTATCGCATGGAACGAGGGGCCTTCGGGCACCCTGAAAAGTTAGCCACCCACGGTGGCTGGCGGGATCGGAACGCCCCGATAAGGGGGCGTCACGCGACCCTCCCTGCATCCGGAGCGACGGTAGCCCAAGCGCCCATCGCCCCGGCCCCGGTCGCGTTGAACGACCGGGTTACGACAAAGTCACGGCCCGCTGCGCTGCCATTCGCCGCGAACCACGACCTCATTCGTCCTTGCCACCGGGCACGGTAAGCCCGATGAAACCACTCTGATCGCCATGGCGGACCAGCAGAAGCACGGTGTCACCGGCCTTTGCGTCCTTCGTGGCGTCTCGGAATGCAGAAACGCTGCCAATCTTCTTCTGGTTGACCATGAGAATCACATCACCTGGCTGCAACCCGGCGCGAGTCGCCGCGGGGCCGGTGACATTACTGATGCCTACGCCTTCGCCCGCCTTGAGGCCCAGTTGCTGACGGCTATCGCTGTCCAGCTCCTGAACCGCCAAGCCAAGCGCGCTGACACCGGCACGGGCCGCAGGTTGGTCTGCGTCGCCAGAGGCTGCTACGGCATTCTTGTCACGTGGCATTTCAGCCACCATAACTGGCACGCTCTCTTTCTTACCGTCTCGCAGGATCTCGATCGTGGCCTTGGTGCCCGGAGGCGTCTGACCCACCAAGGGTGGTAGATCCGCGCTCGAATTGATGCTTTGGCCGTTGTAGGTAAGGATCACGTCACCCGGTCGAATACCGGCCTTTTCCGCCGCACTGCCCTTGTTCACCTGGGTTACCGCCGCGCCACTGGCATTGTCCAGCTTGAGTGCCTTGACCATGTCGTCGGTGACCTGCTGGACCATCACGCCAAGCTGCCCGCGCGACACATAGCCCTTGTCCTTGATCTGCTTGACCACGTTCATGGCCACATCGATCGGGATGGAGAAGGCCACGCCCTGGTAACCGCCCGTGTTGGAGTAGATCTGCGAATTGACGCCGACGACGCGCCCCTGCAGATCGAACAGCGGACCGCCGGAATTACCGCGATTGATCGGCACGTCAGTCTGAATGAACGACGTGTACGGCTGATCCTGACTGCCCAGGTTGCGCCCCACGGCACTCACGATGCCCTGGGTTACCGTGTAGTCAAAGCCAAACGGCGAGCCGATCGCCAGCACCCACTGTCCCGGCTTGAGGGAGCGCGAGTCACCGATGCTGACGGCGGGCAGCGCCGCTTTCGCATCGACCTTCAGTAGCGCGATGTCGTATTGCGGATCACTGCCCACGACCTTGGCGGTGAGCACGCGACGATCCTGCAGGCGAACGGTGACTGTGTCAGCACCATCCACTACATGCGTATTGGTGAGGACATAGCCGTCCGGCGAAATGATGAAACCGGAGCCCAGCGAGGTGCGCGCCTGCTCCTCCGGCGACGGCATCATCGGCATGCCGAAGAAGCGACGGAACATCTCCATCGACGGATCGTCGCTGTCGTCATCGCCCGGCGCCCCCGGCATGCTGCGCGCACCCGAGCGACCCTTGACCTGCTTCTTGCCGCTGTATTTAGCCTCGACGTGCACGACGGCAGGCGCGTTCTTCTGCACGATGCCGGTGAAATCGGGCAACCCTGATAGCGCGGGCGCCGCGGCTTGGGCCTGTACGCCGCCAGCCAGCGCCAAACTCATGACCACAACGCAAGACAGCGTTCGCAGAGCAAGTCGGTTCATGCACGTCTCCTTCGGCGTTTCAGGCACACCGAACCGGTCCGCAATGCGGACAGATTCGGTCAGATAAAAGGGAAACGATCAGGCCGTGGCGGTGTACACACGGCCGCCGGTTACTGCGGACCCGCCGCCTGGGCAGGCTGCTGCTGGTCCGGATGAACCAGAATCAGGTAGCTGCCATCGCCATTGCTCACGGCGGGATAGCGTGCCACCCGATAGGGCGTCAGGCTGTTGCGGGAGTACAGCAGGGTGTTGCTGTTGTCGCCATCCACCGTGGCCGAGGCCTGCTGGCTGATCTTGTAGGGGACCTCCGAGTAGACGTTCAGCCCCGGGGGGGCCACGGCCGGGGAATCCGAGCGCGCAGCCTGAGCGGTACTGGTCTCCATGGTCGTCGTCGACGGTGTCGATGCCACCTGAGGGGAGAGGTGATCCGCCCCCTGCCCGGCCGGCTGCGCCACCATCAGAGCGGCCACGGCCACGCCGGCGGCGATGGCGCCACCTGCCGACCAATGCAGCCAATGGCGACGCTTGCCCTGCTGTGCTGCCACGCCGTCTTGTTCGATGGCCAGCATCACTCGGGCGGCAAAACCGTCCGAGGCCAGCGGGGACAGCTCACGACGCAGGCCATCCCGGGCTATGTGATAGCGCGACCAAGCCTGCTGGAGCGGCATTTCGTGGTCGAGCCGTCGCAAGAGGAAGCGCAATTCTTCCTTCGACAGCTCGCCGTCCATGCCGGCAGAAAGGTTTTCGCGTTGATTATCAGTCATGGGGTCTTGTCCTCGCGGTCAGACAATAGCGGCCGCAACTTTTCATCGATAGCTTCGCGCGCCCGAAAAATACGTGAACGAACCGTACCGATCGGACAACCCATCGCCTCGGCGATTTCCTCGTAGCTGAGGCCGTCCACTTCACGCAGGGTGATCGCGGTCCGCAATTCCTCAGGCAGCGCTTGGACAGTGGAAAACACCGTTTGTTCAATTTCCTGTCGCATGAGCTCGCGCTCGGGGGTGGCGCTCTCGTGCATGCGGTCCGCGCCGGGCAGAAAAGCGGCATCGTCAATGGCGATGTCGTCGGCCGGCGGGCGACGCCCTAGGGCTACCAGATGGTTCTTTGCCGTGTTCACGGCAATTTTGTACAGCCAGGTATAGAAAGCACTCTCGCCACGGAAGGACGCAATGGCCCTCCAGGCACGAATGAATGCCTCCTGGGCCACGTCCTCGCACTCGGCGTAGTTCTTCACATACCGGGAAACCAAGCCGATCACCTTGTGCTGGTACTTGCGCACCAATACATCGAAGGCCCGCTTGTCACCCTGTTGGACGCGCTCGACCAGCGCACTGTCCAGTTCATTTTCGCCCATCCGGGCCATCTCCTTCGTCGATGCTGCCAAGCGCCCCGGGCTGTCTTGAGGATGGAAGCGGACTGCTCAGACAAGAACCAAGCGCTCTAGTTCAGCAAGCTTCATCCCGGGACGGCAAGTGCGCCCGTGGCGTTACCGATGATGGAAACGCACGGGCGCGCCTACGGAGCACCCGTTATGGCGAACAGGCCGCCACCACCCCAAGGGGCACGGCCCATGGACGCCTCAAGCGCCCTTGCCTGAAGTATGGGGCTCGGCGCGCGCCTTGCAAGTCAGGCGGCGGTTTCGCCCACCCCGGCGAGCAGGCGCTGGCGCTCCAGCAACAGCTTTTCGAAGACCGGCTGAGGCAGCGGGCGACAGAACAGGTAGCCCTGTAGTTCGTCGCAATGATTGGCGCGCAGGAACTCCATATGCTGCTCCGTCTCCACACCCTCGGCCACCACGCCCCGCTTGAGGCGATGCGCCATCTCGATGGTGGCGCGGACGATGGCCTCGTCGTCGGGATCGACGCCGATGTTCTTCACGAAACTCTGGTCGATCTTGATGCGGTCGGCGGGCAGCTTGCGCAGGTAGTCCAAAGAAGCAGCGCCGGTGCCGAAGTCGTCGATAGCGATGCGCACGCCCAGGCGATGCAAACCCTGCAGGTTCTCCACCAGATTCGGCGCCGCCTTGATGCTGATGCTCTCGGTGATCTCCATTTCCAGCAGATTGGCGTCCAGCCCGCTTTCGTCCAGGGCCGCCACCACGATCTCCAACAGGTTGGGCTGCATGAGCTGCACCGCCGACAGGTTCACGCCAAGGCGCAGGCCCAGACCGAAGCGACGCTCCCATTCCTGCGCGTGCCGGCAGGCCGCACGCAGCACCCACTCGCCGATGGAAACGATCAGACCCGTTTCCTCCGCCAGCGGAATGAAGAAGCCCGGGCCAATAAAGCCAAGCTCCGGGTGCTCCCAGCGCACCAGCGCCTCCATGCCCACGATGTCCTCCGTGACCGCATCCACCTGCGGCTGGTAGAACACGCGCAGCTCACCCTTATGCTCGGCATGCCGCAAGCCGGATTTCAACGCGAGATTCTGTTGCTGCGACTGCTCGGCACTGCCCTCGAAGATCTGATAGTTGTTGCGACCCAGACTCTTGGCGGCATACATGGCCTCATCCGCGTGCTTGAGCAGGGTATCGGCATCCGGTGCGTCGTCCGGGAAGAAGCTCACACCGATGGACGCCGTCACCTGCAGCTCCGTGCCGTCATCGATGCGTAATGGCGCACCCATCACCTGCACGATCTTTTCGGCAATGCGCAGCACATCCTCGTTCTTCACGATGTGTCGGAGGATCACCACGAACTCATCACCCGCGTAGCGGGCCACGGTGTCGGACGCGCGCACGGTGCTGCGCAACCGCTGCGTGGTGGTAAGCAACACCTGATCGCCCACGGCATGGCCGAGGGTGTCGTTGATGGTCTTGAAGCGGTCAAGGTCGACGAACAGCAGCGCGAAGCATTCGCCGGTGCGGTTGGCCTCCCGCATCACGGTATCGAGGCGATCATTGAAAAGCAGGCGATTCGGCAGCCCCGTCAGTGCATCGAGCAGGCCCTCAGCACGCCCCTGCTCGCGCGTGTGGCGCAATTCCAAGGCGTGGGCGAAGCGCGACGCTGCGACGCGCAATACCGGCTGCACGATCGCCAGCGATGGCAATGGCTGGCGGGTGCCTATCAGCAAGGCCCCCAGTACGGTGCGGCGCTCATCCTGCAAGGGCCATCCGGCGAAGCCGGCCAGGCCCAGCTGGGCAAGTAAGGGATCCATCGGCGCCAGGCGTGCCGCGTCGGCCTGGTGCAGCATGGCCTGACCAGAGAGCACCAGTCGCAGCGAGCTTTGCAGATGCGGCCCGGGCCAAAGCTGTTCGTCGCCACGCCAGTGCTGCACGAGCTGTATGGGTGCGCCGCCCTCATCGGGGCGGGCCGACCACACGGCCACATAGTCCAGCCCCACCTCCTCGTACAACAAGCGCGCCGCCTCGGCTATCCCTTCGTCACCCCCGCCGGAAGCAAACATGCGGGCAAGTAAGGCCAGAGCCACCTCAGCGCGCGCGCCCGCGCGATCGCTACGGAACATCAAGGCGACCGCGTCACGGCCCGCGTGTCGCACGGCGCGCGCACTCACCTCACCAGAGTCCGCTCCGCGCGAGGAACGCCGCCGCCCCGAATGCCATTGGCGCGAACCTTCGGCAATCACCTGCTCCACTGTCGTGTCGGTGAACGCCAGCAGTTCTTTGACGGGACGCCCGCGCAATTCGTGATCGCCCAACCCGCTGTTGCGCGCAACCGTGGGGCTGTAATCGAAGAGCAGCCCCCGCGCCGGGTCGACGATCAGCCACTCGGCATCGATCTCTTCAAAGGCAAACCGGTAGTCACTGTCTCCGGAGGCCGAGCCGCTCTCCGCACCACCCTGGCGCACCGCCATGCGATGCACGCGCTGCCAGCGCGAGAGCAGTTCGTGCTCGATCTGCGAGGCGTACAGCCAGTCCGCGACACCTGCCGGCAGCACGTTCGGCTTCAGCACGGCGCCATCATCAAGCACGGCAAGTATGGGCGCGCCGACGCAGGCCGGCATGCCGCGCAACACCTCGATACCGGCCATGGCCTCGCGACCATCGCCCTCGAAAACCATGACGATTAACGCCAGCGGCGCCCGACCTTCCAGCAGGATGCCCGCATGTGTAGCGTCACGCGCGGAATGCACCACGAAATGCCCGTCACGATCGAACGCATCGAACAGGGCGCGACGCAGCTCACGCTGTGCCGCAACGACGAGTATGCCTGCAGGACTCGCCATATCAGAGCATCCAACGACCGTCGCGCAAGCGCGGACGCTGTGCTGGCTTGGACTGGCAACTCAGGCGCACCAACACGTCGTTGAAACTCGCCACCAGCGCCTCCGGCGGGTCGAGCAATACCACGCGGCGCACATGCCCCGTCGCGGCGCGCGCTAACTGACGCAACAAAGTGGCATCGGCCATAGGGAGTGGCAGCGGCAGCCGCTGGAGGAAATAGACACCGAAATGGTTGCTCTGGAGCATGTACCGCAAGGCAATGTTGAGGCGCTGGGATCCGGGCAGCGCGACATGCTCTTCGCGCAGATTGCCTAGGCCGAGCTCAGGATTCCACAGGTAAACAGCCTGTCCGCTGCGCCGGACCAGAGGGCGCAATTGGCCGACCAGGCCGGCCGTTTCGCCACCGTCGAGCGCGATCAAGCTGCCCCGCGCGGCCAGGATGCGCTCGAGGACCTCTGCACCCGCATGGGCAGGACTGACGGGAGTGGCGATGGACGTATTCATGCCGGTCTAAATTACGTGCTCAAGAGCGCTTCGCATAGGGAGTAATCAAGCCTTGCCGGAAACCGCTGCGCATTTCATGCGGCAGCGCACAGCTCGCGTTTTTACGGGTCGTTCATTCATGCCAGTAGCCCGCCCCGCAGCGTCTCGCAATCCTCGCTACGGGAGGGTATGGTGCAAGGCTTCATGGCCACATTCTTTACCCCCATGTTCGAAGGATTGCGCTTCAATCATTGGAAGACGAGCCTGGATGACAGCGGCATCGTCACCCTGTCACTCGACCGCGCTGGCAGCAACGTCAATGCCATCTCCCGCGAGGTGCTGGACGAACTGGGGCAGATCGTCGAACGACTCGCCATTGAGAAGCCTGCCGGCGTCCTGATCCATTCGGCCAAGCCCTTCGGCTTTGCCGTCGGCGCCGACATCAAGGAATTCGTCACCTATGCCCAACACGGCACGGTGCTGGAGAACATCGAAAACGGCCAGCGCGTGTACGAATCGCTGGCCCGCCTACCCTGCCCTACGGTCGCGGCCATCCACGGCGCCTGCATGGGCGGCGGCACGGAGCTGATCCTGGCTTGTCGCCAACGCATTGCCGCAGACGATGAGAAGACCCGCATCGGCCTTCCCGAAGTGATGCTGGGCATCCATCCCGGTTGGGGTGGCACAGCCCGACTGCCACGTTTGATCGGCGCCACCGAAGCCTTGCCCGTCATGCTGACGGGTAAGGCCTTGTCGGCCAAGCGCGCGTTGTCATTGGGCGTCATCGACCGCCTTGCGCCACCGGCCGAGCTGCTGGCCGAGGCGCGCGCCCTGCTGCGTCGTCCGCATGTACGCCCACTTGCCCAGCGCACGAAGGCATGGGCTACCAATACCTGGCTGGCGCGGCAGATCCTCGCGCCGATGGTCATCAAGCAGACGGCCGCCAAGGTACGCAAAGAACACTACCCGGCCCCCTTTGCGCTGATCGATGTATGGAAGCGCGGCGGCGCCAGCATCCAGCAGCGACTGAAGCTCGAAGCGCGTTCGGTGGCCAAGCTGGCCGAAACCCCAACGGCGCAGAACCTGATCCGCATTTTCTTCCTTCAGGAGCGCCTGAAGGGACAAGGCAGCGACATCGATCACGGCATCAAACATGTGCACGTCGTGGGTGCCGGCGTGATGGGCGGCGACATCGCTGCCTGGGCGGCGTTCAAGGGCTTCGAGGTGACGCTGCAAGACCGCGAGATGAAGTTCATCCAGCCTGCGCTGGATCGCGCCCGCCAGCTCTACGAAAAGAAGCTCAAGACCGCCGATAAGGTCGAAGCCACCGTGCGACGCCTGCGCGCGGATGTCGAAGGCAAAGGCGTGGCCAACGCCGATCTTGCCATCGAGGCAATCTTCGAGAATGCCGAAGCGAAAAGAGCTTTGTACGCAATCATCGAGCCGCAGTTCCAGTCCAATGAACTACTCGCCACTAATACATCCAGCATTCCGCTGGATGAGCTCCGTGTCGGCCTGAAGGCACCCGAGCGCTTTCTCGGCCTGCACTTCTTCAACCCTGTCGCGCAGATGCCGCTGGTAGAAGTGGTGCGTCATGACCAATTGGATGCCAACGCAGAGAAACGCGCCCTGGCCTTCTGCAAAGCCATCGGCAAACTGCCGGTTGCGGTCAAGGGAACGCCGGGTTTCCTTGTCAATCGCATCCTGATGCCCTACCTGCTGGAAGCCATGCGCCTCTACAGCGAAGGTGTGCCGGGCCCCGTGCTCGACAAGGAGGCCAAAAAGTTCGGCATGCCCATGGGGCCGATCGAACTGGCCGACACCGTGGGCCTGGATGTGTGCGCCTCGGTCGGCAAGGAGCTGGCTCCTTTCCTGGGCCTGGAGCTTCCGCCCGGCCTTGAGGACAAACTCGCCGCCGGTAAGCGCGGAAAGAAGGACGGCCAGGGCATCTATGTGTGGCAGGACGGCAAGCCGCAGAAACCGGAAGTCGACCCCGACTATGCCGTGCCTGCAGACCTTCAGGACCGCATGATCCTCCCCATGGTCAACGAGGCTGTCGCCTGCCTTGCCGAGCACGTCGTGGATGACGCCGACCTGCTCGATGCAGGCGTGATCTTTGGCACCGGTTTCGCGCCGTTCCGTGGCGGCCCGATCCAATACGTGCGCAGCGAAGGCGCCACTGTCATCAAGGGCAAACTGGAACGCCTCGCACAACGCTACGGCGAACGTTTCACGCCAAAGAGCGGCTGGGATTTGCCAACGCTTACCAAGACCGGCTTCGACCTGCCGGCTGACGATGCGCAGGGTGTCGATACCGACGCCTGATCTCGATCCGTCATCACAACGCAAAACGCCCGGCATAGCCGGGCGTTTTTCTTGGCGCAATCAACGTGCCGGAATCACCACATCAAGTCGTCCGGGACACCATCTTCGCCAACACTACCTTCGCTGCCCGGCTCCACCAGCAGGGCGACCTGATGGACGTCGATTACCTTGACCTGCTCGGCCAGCTCGCGAGTCACCACGAGATAACGCCCCTGCTGCTGGATGACGGCAAGCTCGCCGGCATTGATCGCCTTGAGCTGGTCAGCGTCGACGTGCACGCGACGGATCTTTCCGCCGTACTCGAAATGGCGAACGTGCTCGACATCCGCCCTGTTCAACACCTTGCCCTCCAGCAACTGCTGGATCTTCAGCTTGCGCTCGCGACGCAGACGCGCCTCTTCAGCAGCTGCCTGCTCGGCGCGCTTTCGTTCATTGGCTTCGGTTTGCGCGCGGATCGCATAAGCCTTGGCCAGGTCTATCTCTTCCTGACTCTTGCCGCCCGAAGGCTTGCCGTGCGGCTTGTTGTGTTGTCCGGGTTTACCGCCCTTGGACGGCGAACCACCGTGGCGCGGCGGGAAGGACTTGCCCCCCTGTGGCGCCGACGGACGCTTCTCTTCACGGACCTGTTTGACGATACCGCTCTTGAGCAGTTGATCGCGCAGGGATTCGGCCATGGTTGAAACTCGCTTGCGTCGTACTGAAACGAAAAGGGTAACAATCAATAATGCGGCGGCGGTGGCTCACTGTGCGGATCATGCCCCTGCGACGTGCGCAGCGACGACAGCTCGCTGCGCAATCCGCGGATGACATCTTCCAGCGCCGCCAGGCGCATCGACAGCTCGGCATCGGCGGAAGCCAACGCGTTCACCGTATCGTCGACAAAGGTGAGCCGGACTTCAAGCTCCGTCAGACGCTGCTGCAAGGAATCGTCCGCCATGCTCACTGCCTCAGACTGCGGCCGCGACCGATACCGTAATACGCCAGCCCCGCCTCTTCCACTGCCCCGGGGTCATACAAATTGCGGCCGTCGAACAGCGCCGGCTCGGCGAGCAAGCCGCGGATACGCGCGAAATCCGGGCTGCGAAACGCCTTCCATTCGGTGACGATGGCAAGTACGTCCGCACCATCGAGTGCCTGGTAGGCACTGTCGCAAAGTGCAAGATCGTCGCGGTCGCCGTAGATGCGATGCGTTTCATGGCGTGCTTCGGGATCAAAAGCCCGCACCTTGGCGCCAGCATTCCATAGCGCTTCCATCAGGTTGCGACTGGAGGCTTCACGCATGTCGTCAGTGTTCGGCTTGAAGGCCAGGCCCCACAGCGCAATCGTCTTGCCGGCAAGCTGTCCATCGAAATGACGCGAGATCAAATCGAACAGCTTGGTCTTCTGATCGTGATTCACTGCCTCCACCGCACCGAGCAGACGGGCCTGATAGCCAACGCCGCGCGCTGTACGCTCCAGTGCCTGCACGTCCTTGGGGAAACACGAACCACCGTAACCGGCGCCGGGATAGATAAAGTGGTAGCCGATGCGCGGATCCGAGCCAATGCCCTGCCGCACCAGCTCCACGTCCGCACCCACGCGCTCGGCGATATTGGCGATCTCGTTCATGAAACTGATCTTGGTGGCCAGCATCGCGTTGGCCGCGTACTTGGTCAGCTCGGCCGAACGCTCGTCCATCACCACGGTGCGATCGTGGTTGCGGTTGAACGGCGCGTAGAGCTTGCGGAGTACGCCGATGGCACGCTCGCTGGAGCTGCCGATAATGATGCGATCGGGACGCAGGCAATCCTCCACGGCGTCGCCTTCCTTCAGAAATTCCGGATTGGACACCACGTCGAAATCGACGGCGACGCCGCGCTGGATCAGCTCGCTGGCGATCGCTTCGCGCACGCGGTCGGCGGTGCCGACGGGCACGGTCGACTTGTTCACCACCACCGTGTAGCGGTCCATGTGCTGGCCAATGGTTCGTGCCACACCGAGCACATACCTTAGGTCGGCACTGCCGTCTTCATCCGGCGGCGTACCCACGGCAATGAAGACCACTTGCCCATGGGCGATGGCCGGGGCCGGATCGGTCGTGAAGTCCAACTGTCCGCTGGCGTGGTTACGCTTGACGATGGGTTCCAAACCCGGCTCGTAGATCGGGATGTCGCCTTTCTTCAGACGCTCCACCTTGGCCACATCGATGTCGACGCAGACCACATGGTTGCCCATCTCTGCCAGACAGGCACCGGTGACCAGACCTACATAGCCGGTACCGAAGATCGTGACCTTCATTGTCGCGAAAACTCCAAGAGGCGAGGCCCGTAATTCTATCAGGCTGGATATGGCATCGGACGGCAGGAGAAACAGCCCTCGCCCGCAACACCGGCTGCGCCCTTAAAAAAGAACGGGGCGCGAATCGCTTCGCGCCCCGTGCATGCTTCTAAAGAGCTGTTCCGCGCGATGATTACTTCGCGCCGCCAGCCTGATCGCCAGCAGCCGTCGGCCCGGTCTTGACCAAGGTAACGTCGAAGATGATCGTCGCGTTCGGCGGGAAGCCGTTCTGCGGCTGCGCACCGTAGGCGATGTTCGACGGAATGAAGAACTTATAGTGACCGCCGACCTGCATCAGCTGCAGACCTTCGCGGAAGCCCGGGATCACGCCAGCGAGCGGGATCGAGGCCGGGCCTGCCGGATCGTGCTTGGACGAATCGTCAAACGTTTCGCCGCTGACGAACGTGCCGACATAGTTCACCTGCACGGTGTCGTTCGGACCCGGGCGGGCGCCGGTACCCTGGCTGATCACCTGGTACTGCAGACCCGAAGCGGTGGTCTTCACACCCGGAGCGGACTTGTTCTTGGCCAGGTAAGCAGCGCCTTCCGTCTGGTTCTTGGAGGCGACCTGGGTGTACTCGGCCTTCGCCTTCGCCTGCAGGTTGGCAACGAATGCGTCACGGACCTGCTTGGCTTCGGCTTCGCTCATGGTCGGCTTCTGACCCGACAGCGCGGACTGCAGCGCACGAGCCACGGTGGCCGGATCCACTTCTTCGCGGACCAGCGGCGGCAGCGAGCTCGCCAGGTCCCAACCGACCACGTAGCTGGCCTTGGTCTTATCGACCGCAGCCGGGGCGGCCGTCGCGGGGGCGGCGGACTTCGCGGCCTGTGCGTGCACGCCAGCGGTCATGCCCAGTGCAACAGCGAGCGCGGCCGCCGTCAGCGTGGGACGCAGAAAATGCTTCATGTGGAACTCCCTCGTATTTGGATGTACCGGCGCTACCGGACTCAAAGCCCCCCCGATGGAGGCAGGCCTCGCATTGTGCGGTGCTTGCTGAGTCTTGGCAACGATGTGGGGCGTCTGACCGTCAGTCGTGATTAAAAGTTCACGCTTCTTGTCAAAAACGCGGATTTTTACGAATCCTGCACGCCGAGTCGGCTAACGCGCCGACACCCTGATCAGGAATGTCCGTCGTCCGAACGCCCGGGCTTATCAAGCGTATCGCGCAAAGCAGCCTGCAAACGGGCATGCACCTGCACCAGACCACGCCACAACAGCCATGCCAGCAACAGCAAAACAAGCACTAGGACAATGGCAACCTCGCGTGGCGGCAGAATAGTCGACGCCAGCGCCGCCACCAGCAGGCCCAGTATCCACATGGTCGCCAGCGGAATGAAGCGCGCCAGCACGCCACGGATACGCATGTTGTAGGCGCCACCGATGCGTTCGGGAATACTCAGTTCCGCCAGCAACATGCCGAGGGCCGATGCCTTGCGATACGCCGCCACGATCATCGGCAGTGAGATCAGAGCGGCGATGGACCACGCCAGGCTGCGCTTTACCTGAGGGCTATCCGCAAGGAAATCCCAGTGGAAAAAGCCACGGCGATACAGGTAAGACATGATCAGGAAAGCGGCCACCACCAGCATCATGTTGATGATCACGTGCCAGACAAGGCGGCGGATCATCTTGGCCACGATAGCCCCCTGCCCGCCCAGACTCACATTGCCCATCCAGTCCGTGTAGGCGCTCAGAAGACTGGTAAGGCCGCCAGGCAGGCGCCGCGTGAGCACGTCGGCCAGCGGATCTGAGGCACGGATGAGGTACGGTGTGAGGAAGGTCGTTATGGCCGACACAGCCACCGCCACTGGGTAGAGGAAACTGCTGGTGACTTTCAGCGTCAGCCCTAGCGACGCGATGACGAACGAAAACTCACCAATCTGCGCTAACCCCATGCCTACACGCAGCGACGTGCGTCCATCATTGCCGGCGATGAAGGTTCCGAAGCTGCACGTGATTACCTTGCCCACTACCACTACGACGGTAACGACCAGGATCGGCAACCAGTACAGCTTGAGCATCGCCGGGTCGATCAACATGCCGATGGCAACGAAGAAGATGGCACTGAACATATCGCGCACTGGTCCGATGATGCGCTCGATCCGCATCACGCTCTGCGACTCACCTACGATGGCGCCGATCATGAAGGCGCCCAGGGCCACGCTGTAGCCCATCTCGGTCACCAGCAGGCAAAAGCCGAAGCACAGACCAAGCACCGCAACCAGCAGCACATCGTCGCGACTCACGCGCGCGATGTAGTCGACCACGCGAGGCACCAGCAGCAACCCGACGACCAGTGACACCGCCATGAAAAGCGTAAGCCGCCCCACCGCTGCTGCCGCTTCGGCCGCCTCCAAGCCGCCAGTGCTCGCAATACCCGTCAGCAACGCCATGAGCACAATGGCGATGACGTCCTCAATGATGAGGATGCCGAACATCAGCTGCGCGAAACGCTCGCGCTTGAGGTTCAGGCCATCCAGCGCCTTCATGATGATGGTCGTCGACGACATGGACAGCATGGCGCCAAGGAACAGCGCATCCATGGAAGTCCAGCCAAAGAAGCGCCCTATCTCGTAACCAAGCCAGACCATCAGCACGATTTCGCACAGGGCCGCCACCAGCGCCGCGCCGCCAACTTCGCGGAGCTTCTTCAGGCTGAATTCCAGCCCCAAAGCAAACAGCAGCAGGATCATGCCCAACTCGGAGAGCGTACGGATCGTCTGCTCGTCGTGGATGAAGACCACGGGAAACGTATAAGGGCCGACCAGCACGCCGGCGATGATGTATCCGAGTACGACTGGCTGACGCAGCCGTTGGAAGATCACCGTCGTCAGGCCCGCGATCAACATGACGGTCGCGAGGTCCTGGATAAAGTGCAAATCGTGCATCAGAGAAATCCGCAAGAACGTCCCGCAAGACTAACAACCACGGGCGAGATGAACAGCCCTACATGACGCCTGTGATCATTCCCTCACCACAACGGCGTTTTGCTGCATTGACGGCGCCGCATCAAAACGCCCGTAACTATTTGTTGTGATTCATTCGTGAAAAAAAGTTGAAAGAAATTCACAACGAATGCTTGACGAAATAGCCAACCCTATCTATTCTTTCGGGCTTCCAGAGGCACTTCGGGGCCATAGCTCAGCTGGGAGAGCGCCTGCATGGCATGCAGGAGGTCGGCGGTTCGATCCCGCCTGGCTCCACCAAAATTAGATACGTCCCCATCGTCTAGAGGCCTAGGACATCACCCTTTCACGGTGGCGACCGGGGTTCGAATCCCCGTGGGGACGCCACTCTAACGGCAAACCGGTTTCCGGCGTAACCTTAAGAGTGGTCAAGGATGAAATCTGTTGGTGTAGTACTGGAAGAAGTAAAAATGTGGAGCGGTAGTTCAGTCGGTTAGAATGCTGGCCTGTCACGCCGGAGGTCGCGGGTTCGAGTCCCGTCCGCTCCGCCACTTTACGAAGAGCCCGCCATTGGCGGGTTTTTTGTTGTCTGAATTTTGCCTATCGCTGTAGGAGCGCACTCTGTGTGCGACCTGCCAACAAAGCGATGACTACGGACTTCCGCAGCCGCACACAGGGTGCGCGCCTACAGAGTCTCATCCGGCGAGCGATGATCCTCCAGCCGCTCCAGCGTCCCCTTCGAATGCCCCTGCTCTGCCAGATATTCCAGCCAGCGGGAAAGAAACCCATTCATCCGCAAACGATGCTGTAGCACCGTGTGGGCCGGCGGAAACGGGCCGAGCACCTGCCACAAATGGCGGCCCGGATGGCAATGCAAGGCCTCGGCCACATGGGCGTCGGTGTACATGCGCAACTGCGCCGACGGCGACGGCTGACCCGTGTGCGCATCGACAAAGTTGTAGGTGAGCTCGAGCTCCAACGTGTACGGGTGCCGCTCCTGCACCTGCAAACGCACATCAAGGCCATCATCCACGCTGGATAGATAGAACCCCGGCGGTAGCTCCTGCGGCATAAACAGCCGCACCAGCCGATGATAGTTCTCGGCGTAAAGCCCCATCAGGAAGCCGAAACGTCCGGGCAACAAGGCTTGGCGACTGTCTAATACGGCACTCATGGGCGGCAGAAACTCCTCAGAACATGGTCCGCTCGATACCGAAGCGGTCAAAGATCTTGCTGGCAATCTCTTCGATGGACACGTGCGTGGTGTTGAGACTGGGAATGCTTTCGCGACGCATCAGCTTCTCGGCCTGCGCCAACTCCCAGCGACACTGCTCCAGCGTCGCATAACGGCTGCCGGCACGCCGCTGTTCGCGAATCTGCGCCAACCGCATGGGGTCGATGGTGAGACCAAACAGCCGATCCTTATACGGGCGCAGGCGCGCCGGCAGTTCTAGCTTGTCGAGGTCGTCGTCAGTCAGGGGGTAATTGGCGGCGCTGACACCGTAATGCAAGGCCATGTAGAGGCATGTTGGCGTCTTGCCGGAGCGCGACACCCCCACCAGGATCAGGTCGGCCTGAGCATAGTCCACGTCTATACCGTCGTCGTGTGACAACGCATAGTTCGTAGCGTTAATGCGAGCCTCGTATTTGTCGAAGTCCACCAAGCCGTGCGAGCGATTCACCGCACCGGAACGCTTGGCGCCCAGCTCCTCTTCCAGCGGACCGATGAATGGCGCGAACACGTCCAGCATCAGTCCGCCGCTCTCGGCCACGATCTCGCACAGCTCGCGCGACGCCATGGTGTTGACCACGATGGGACGCTCGCCGGTTTGCGCATAACGGGTCTTGATGCGCAGTGCCGCCGCCTCGGCTTTTTGGGCGTCGTCGATGAACGGCAAGCGGTGCTTGTCGAACTGCACGCCCTCAAACTGGGCCAAAATACTGTTGCCGATCGTTTCCGCCGTAATACCAGTGGAATCAGAGATATAAAAAACGGTTCGCTGCATGGCTAATCCAAAGTCCCTGGTGGTTCTTGACCATCACCTTAGCGCAAGGTGAAAAGCCTGTCTTTGCTTGACTCACAGCTGACTGGTATTGCGTTGGCGCTTGTTTTCGCCCGAATGGTCTTCTTGTGCTGCGCACCATCGGCAGCGGACAATACCAGTTCTTTGTAGCCCGATTTCTTGCCGAAACGGAGCTACGACCGTCTTTGAAACCCTACGAGCTCTCGAGGAGACTCCCTTGAACGATCTGGTGCTTTGGCTCGACACGCTGCGCATGACCGACCTGGGCAAGGTTGGCGGCAAGAATGCGTCGCTCGGCGAGATGATTGGCAATCTAGCCCAGCTCGGCGTGTCAGTGCCGGGTGGTTTTGCAACCACCGCCGACGCGTTCCAGGAATACCTCGACAAAAGTGGCGTGGCCAAGCGCATCCAGGAACGGCTGGCCTCGCTCGACGTCGATGACGTGATGGCCCTGACGGCTGCCGGCAAAGAGATTCGCGAATGGGTTACCGAGACGCCGCTGCCGACGGATCTGGACAAGGCCATCCGCGACGCCTATGCCAAGCTCTGCAAGGACGCTGGCGCCGAGAATATCGCGGTAGCCGTACGATCGTCCGCCACCGCCGAAGATCTGCCCGACGCCTCGTTCGCCGGCCAGCAGGAAACCTTCCTCAACGTGGTCGGCATCGAAGATGTGCTGCATAAGGTGAAGGAAGTCTTCGCCTCCCTCTACAACGACCGCGCCATCGCCTATCGCGTGCATCAGGGCTTCAAGCACGAGGACGTATTCCTCTCCGCAGGCGTGCAGCTGATGGTGCGCTCGGACGTGGGCGCCTCCGGCGTGCTGTTCACTCTGGACACGGAGTCGGGTTTCCGCGACGTGGTGTTCGTCACCGGCTCGTACGGCCTCGGCGAAATGGTCGTGCAGGGTGCCGTGAATCCCGACGAGTTCTACGTGTTCAAGCCCACCTTGAAGGCTGGCAAGCCGGCTGTGCTGCGACGCAGCCTCGGCGCCAAGCAGCAGCGCATGGTGTATTCGAACAAGCCCGGCGAGCGCGTGCGTATCGAAGAGACGCCCGCCGAACTGCGCAACAAGTTCTGCATCACCGATGAAGACGTGCAGGAACTATCCAAGCAGGCGCTGATCATCGAGAAGCATTACGACCGCCCGATGGACATCGAGTGGGCGAAGGACGGCAACACCGGCAAGCTCTACATCGTGCAGGCCCGCCCGGAAACAGTGAAGTCGCGCGCGCATGCCACGCAGTTGGAGCGTTTCCACCTCAACGAAAAGGGCAAAGTGCTTGCTGAAGGCCGCGCCATCGGCCAGAAGATCGGTTCCGGCAAAGCGCGCGTCATCCGCTCGCTTGCGGATATGAGCAAGGTGCAGACAGGCGATGTATTGATCGCCGACATGACCGATCCCGATTGGGAACCAGTGATGAAGCGTGCCGCCGCCATCGTCACCAATCGCGGCGGCCGTACCTGCCACGCCGCAATCATCGCTCGTGAATTGGGTGTGCCCGCCGTGGTGGGCACGGGCAATGCGTTAGAGCTGATTCCGGACGGCGCGGAAGTCACCGTGTCCTGCGCCGAGGGCGACACCGGCATGATCTACGAGGGCCTGCTGAAGTTCGACCGCGTGACCGCCGACCTCGGCGACATGCCCGAAGCGCCGCTCAAGATCATGATGAACGTGGCCAACCCCGAGCGCGCGTTCGATTTCGGCATGCTGCCGAACGCCGGTATCGGCCTGGCCCGCCTAGAAATGATCATTGCCAGCCACATCGGCGTGCATCCGAAGGCGCTGCTGGAGTACGCCAAGCAGGATGCCGAGACCAAGAGGAAGATCGACGAGCGCATGGCCGGCTACGCCGACCCGGTATCGTTCTATGTCGATCGCCTCGCGGAAGGCATCGCCACCATCGCCGCTTCGGTGTATCCGAAGCCGGTGATCGTACGCCTGTCTGACTTCAAGTCGAACGAATACGCCGGCCTCATCGGGGGCTCGCGCTACGAGCCGCATGAAGAGAACCCGATGATCGGCTACCGCGGCGCAAGCCGTTACGTCGACCCGGGTTTCGCTGAGTCGTTTGGCCTGGAGTGCAAGGCGGTCAAGCGCGTGCGCGAGGTGATGGGCCTGGACAACATCTGGGTCATGATTCCGTTTGTGCGCACGCTGAGCGAAGGCCGCAAGGTCATTGAGGTGCTGGCCAAGAACGGCCTCAAGCAGCGCGAGCACGACCTGAAGGTCATCATGATGTGCGAGGTGCCGTCCAATGCACTGCTCGCCGATGAGTTCCTCGACATCTTCGACGGCTTCTCCATCGGCTCCAACGACCTGACCCAGCTCACGCTGGGTCTGGATCGCGATTCGAGCATCGTCGCCAACCTGTTCGACGAACGCGACCCTGCGGTGAAGAAGCTGCTTGCGCTCGCCATCAAGACTGCTCGCGAAAAGGGCAAGTACATCGGCATCTGCGGCCAGGGGCCGTCCGATCACCCTGACCTGGCTGAGTGGCTGATGGATCAGGGCATCGAGTCTGTATCGCTTAACCCTGATACGGTCGTGGACACCTGGTTGCGCCTCGCCAAGCGCAAGACAGCCTGAGCTTTGCCACACGCGTAACACGAAGGGCGGTGGCGACACCGCCCTTTTTCTTGCTCGCACGGTCAATGCGTACAGGGCCGTCCGCCGGTATCAAACGTGCTGACGTCAGAACGGATTTCACCCTGTCTCACAACGAGGAAGGTGGATATGGGCAGATTCAGTGAGCGCGCTCCCTCGCTACTTCTTGCTACAAAGCGCACCGCCACTCGGTCATCCTGCGCAACCATCTGCTCGATCTCGTCATGTATATCGGGAAACTCCGCAAAAAGCTCGCGATAGGTCCTTCCCACCTCTGGCCGCCCTCGCCTGGGATGGCAGAAATCCGAGGAAGCTAGCTGGGCATCGCTCGCATAGAGGTGCGCCAGTCCATCGGCATCGTGCCGATTGAAAGCGCCGAACATCGCCAGCACGACCGATTCGGGCCTTGGCGCCGCACCGCTCGTCGCGGTCATGGCTACGGCAAAGAGCATGGTGCTCGCCAGGTTCATGAGGATCTCCTCGGCAGGATTGGGGTAACCGCAGTCTCCACGCCTGCAGCCCATGGTGCGTGCCGTCTCTTGCTCTTTTCCGCCCAACGGAACCTTTGCATCACCCGCAGGGTCCACCTGATACGGACCCTGGCGGAGACTACCCATGCAAAGACTGACGAGGCTGTTGGCGAACAACAAAGGCTTCCTCACGTTCATGCTCTGCATGTTCGTGTTCCGGAGTGCGATTGCAGACTGGAATGTCGTTCCGACCGGCTCTATGCAACCGACCATCGAAATCGGTGACCGCATCGTTGTCGACAAGGCGGCCTACGACATTCGCCTCCCCTTCACCCACGTCTCGCTCTTGCATCGTGCCGATCCGCAACGAGGCGACATCGTCGTGCTGGACTCGAAAACGGCTGATGAGCGCCTGGTTAAGCGCGTCATTGGCGTGCCCGGCGACCAAATCGCACTGGTGCAGAACCACCTATACGTGAACGGCAAGGCTGCGGGCTATCGCCCCATCCAGGTCAGCGGCATCCATGCCGACCGGGAAGATCCGGCCATCTATGCCATCGAAGATACCGGGGCCATGCAGCACGCCGTCCGCTGGTCGCTCGCCGCCCAGGGCCACACCAACGATTTCGGCCCCGTCACCGTGCCCGCCAATCAATACCTATTGCTGGGAGACGACAGGGATCACAGCGCCGATTCGCGCTATTTCGGCTTCTTCCCGCGCAAGGAGATCACCGGCCGAGCCACACGGGTCGCCCTGTCCCTTGACCCAGACAACCATTACCTACCCCGCAGCGATCGCTGGGGCGCCACACTGCACTAACCAGAAAGCAGCAAGAAAATTGCCTTCCCCCATTGCCAGTGCCCGCCTCACCACATAGAATTACCGGCTCGCGTGGACCACACGCACCATCTTTGGAGAGGTGGCAGAGTGGTCGAATGTACCTGACTCGAAATCAGGCGTACGTGTAAGCGTACCGTGGGTTCGAATCCCACCCTCTCCGCCAAAAAAACAAAACGCCCCCGTGTGGGGCGTTTTGTTTTTCTAGTGGTGACGGCTGGGTGAGAACCCACTCGGGTTCGACAAAATTGCCGGGAGCAATTTTGGACAGCCGCAGGCTGGCCCCGTAGCGCGCAAGCGCGAAGGGGTCGGGTCCACGGATGGACCCGACAATCCCACCCGACCCCACAAGTAAGGCGTCTCGCTTTTCCAGCAGTAACGCCCGCCCGATGCACCAAAGCTGTTTAAAAACCCCTTCCCGCCCTTTTCTTCTTTACGCATTCATCCCCTATCCGTCATGCTCGTATCGCGTCGCCACACCAGGCATCCCATGATCGAGTTTGGACACGGAACACACGTCGGCTTGCGTCGTACGCGCAATGAAGACACTTACTACGCCGATGCCTCGCTTGGCCTGTTTCTTGTCGCCGACGGGATGGGCGGCCATCAGCATGGCGAGGTAGCCGCTGCGCTGGTTCGTGATGCCGTTGCCGACCTTGTCACCCGCGGGCACAGTCTCGTAGAGGCCGTACGCGCGGCCGACGAGCGCCTGATCCAGCACAGCCGTGGCTTTCGTGATGCACGTCCGATGGGTACAACTATCGCTGCGCTACGCCTGCATGCAGACAGCTACGAAGTGGTGTGGGTGGGCGACAGCCGCGTTTATCTCTGGCAAAAAGCATTGCGCCAGGTCAGTCACGATCATTCGCTCGTGCAGGAGCTGGTGGAAGCGGGAACGCTCGATGCAACACAGGCAGCACGCCACCCGCATCGTAACGTGATCACCCAGGCACTGGGGATCACTGCCGCCGAGCAATTGCATATCGGGATGGCACGAGGAAAGCTCGAGCATGGGATGTGCTTTCTGCTCTGCAGCGACGGACTCACCGAAGAGGTAGGTGATGCCGCCATCGCAAGCATCGTGTCCCGACAGGAGCTTTCCGCCCAGGAAAGCGTGGAGCACTTGCTGCTCGCCGCGCTTGACGGCGGCGGCAGCGACAACGTCACGGTGATCCTGGCCCGCATCAACTGAGGCGAGCCAACGACCTCAGTTGATGACAGCTGCGCCTTCGCGGCGCCACACCGACGCGCCACCTGCACTCTTGTCCAGCGCATCAAGCCGCTTTTCGTGGACCGTGCTTTCGTCGGCATCCGCACGCAGCACTCGAGGACGACGATCGAGCACCACCGGTGCAAGCGTCACGGCAGCGCCTCGCTCCTGCGCGCCTTCAAAACCCAGATCGAGCACGACCTGGCCGGATGTCATTGCGATATAGACATCCGCCAACAACTGCGCATCGATCAGGCCGCCATGCAGATCGCGCGCTGAATTGTCGACGCCCAGGCGCTTACAGAGCGCATCGAGGCTGTTGCGCTGGCCTGGATAGCGCTCGCGCGCCATCATCAGCGTATCGAGCACGCTGCAACGGTCTTCCAGGCGGCCGAACGATTCACCCAACCGCGCCAGCTCACCGTTGATGAAGCCCACGTCGAACGCCGCGTTATGGATGATCACTTCTGCGCCATCGATGAAGGCAAGGAACTCCTCCACCACGTCCGCGAAACGCGGCTTGTCCAGCAGGAACTCATCCTCGATACCCGTAACCTGACGAGCACCCTCGTCGATGGCACGATCGGGATTCAGGTAGGTCTGGTAGTGACGCCCGGAGGGACGGCGCTCGATCATCTCCACGCAGGCGATTTCGATCAGGCGATGGCCCTGACGAACTTCGAGACCCGTGGTCTCGGTATCAAGCACAATCTGCCTCATGCCTTGCTCCTGAATAGCTCGGCCTGCTCACGCGCTGCCACATCCACACGCTCGTTTTCCACATGACCGTTATGGCCACGCACCCAATGCCAGCGCACCTGGTGCATCTGCGTTGCACTGGAAAGGCGCTCCCACAGATCCTGATTCTTTACGGGCTTCTTGTCGGCCGTCTTCCAGCCGTTTGCACGCCATTTAGGCACCCATTCCTCGATACCCTGCATGACGTAACGCGAATCGGTGGTAAGGGCGACATTGCATGGGCGCGTCAACGCCTCAAGCGCGCCGATCGCTGCCATCAGTTCCATTCGATTATTGGTGGTAGCCGGCTCACCCCCTGAGAGCATGCGCTCGGTGCCCTTTGCACGCAGCAGCGCTGCCCAGCCACCTGGCCCTGGATTGCCCAGGCAAGCACCATCGGTAAAAGCTTGTACTTCAGTCATTGTCACCATCGATACATAGAAAAATCAGGATGCCGCGTTGCGTCGGGCACCCGGCGCCAGACTCACGTTGACCGTGGCTGGCAAGGTCTTGGGTTTCAATCGTATGGGCGTCGCCATGCGGCGTCGCTTGCGCGCAATCAGAAGGTAGCCTCCGCCAAACGCGTGAGCAGTATCCATGCCCACGCGACTGCTTGGCCACAGGCTCCCGACGCGCTCGATGCGTTCGATATCCAACTCCCGTCGGCGCACCCATCGCTCCAGCAACAGCGGCGAATGCATCGTCGGTGCGTTTCCGCGCGTGCGCCACATCATCCATGGCAACCAGCCACTGAAGGGATGAAGCCCGGTCAACGCAAGCACTCCGCCCGGCGCCAGCACGCGCGAGGCCTCCTCGAGCATCTCCTGCGGCGTCGCGGATACCTCCAGCGCATGCCGGAGCAGCACCAAGTCGAACGCGTCGTCAACGAAGGGAAGCGGCTCATCCATCCGAGCCTTCACATCGCCACCGTAGCGCTGAGATGCCACGTTCAGACGCGTCCAGTTCCCCAGCAAAGGCAACACCGGCGGTGCATCGCCCGCGGCCGCACTCACGAGGAGCGCGTGGGGCCCGCTGCATCGCTGCAACCCCGGAGCCAAGGCGATCGTTTCCTCGGCCAACAGGTTGCGCAACGGGGCGCTGCTGTAGATGTCTTGGTCACGCTGAGACATGAAAGGCCGACCGGTCGTCACGATATCGACAGTGTAACGGGAGGCCGCCCACAACGTGCTCTGGTCGACACCACAAGACTGGCTGACACCACAAGTCTGAATACCCCTACAGCCCATTAACGTCTCACTAACGAGTGAGCCACATTAGGGCTTTATAGTCTGCCACTTCGCGCAAGCCAGGGAGAGGGCCTGCGTCAGTCGATACGAAACCCCGGAGGACGACTCCTTGCACGTCGTACCGCTACCGGCGCTTGCCGACAACTACATCTGGTTGCTCCACGACGAGGAAGGAAACGCCATCGTCGTCGACCCGGGTGACGCCAGTCCTGTCGAGGAAGCGCTTACGCTGCGCCGCCTACGGCTGCGCGCCGTCCTGCTGACCCATCATCATCATGACCATATTGGCGGCGTGGATGAGCTGCTGTCTCGCCACGATGTGCCCGTCTACGCCCCTCACGACGAACGCATCGCTCGGGCAACGCATCGCGTGGGCGACGCTGACGTAGTGCAGTTGGCAACACCTTCCGCGACCTTCAACGTCATCGCAGTGCCCGGACACACCACCACGCACATCGCCTATACCGGCGAAGGTGTCCTGCTTTGCGGCGACACGCTTTTCAGCATGGGCTGTGGGCGGTTGTTCGAAGGCACGCCCGCACAGATGCTGGCCTCACTCGACCGCATGGCGTTGTTACCGGGCAACACACTGGTCTGTTGTGCGCACGAGTACACCGCCGCCAACGGTCGCTTCGCGCAGACGATAGAACCAGCAAACCCCTCGCTCGCAGCACGCCAACAAGAGGTTTCCGCGTTGCGCGCGGACAACCAGCCCAGCCTGCCGGTGGCGCTTTCCATGGAGCAGGCTACCAACCCGTTTCTGCGTACAGATAGCGAAGCGGTTATCGCCTGGAGCCGACAGCAAGGCGTGGATGGCGATCGCATCGCGCGTTTTGCCGCATTGCGAGCCAACAAGGACGTATTCACCGGATGAAAACGACTCGACACTTACGCCCTCTTCCCCTGGCGACGTCCATCTTCCTGGCGGCGTGCGCCTCTGGCCCAGCACAGAGGCCGGCGCAACCGCCCACACCTTTACCAGTACCGCAACAAGATGCATCACACTCGACTGCATCGCACCCAGAAGTCTCATCCGCTCCTGCTAATGCAGCAGACGATGGCAATATCTGGCAAAACCTGCGAAGCAACTTCGCTATGGCTGATTGCGATGCCGACCCGAACATCACGACATGGGCGCGTCGCTACACCAGCAATCCAGATCGCTTCGAAAGCCAGATTGCCGCCGCCGCACCGCGAATCGCCTATGTCCAGCAAGTGGCTGCACGCCACCATGTGGCGGGTGAGTTCGCACTGATTCCCTGGGTCGAAAGCCAATACCGCCCCATTGCAGGCAGCAAGGGAATGCCAGCCGGAATGTGGCAGATCATGCCGCAGACCGCCAATGCCATGGGCATTCGTGTCGACAAGAATTTCGATGGCCGCATGGACGTCCCTGCCGCCACCGACGCCATCATGGCGTTGCTTAGCCGGTACCACGATGACCTGGGTGACTGGCGCCTCGTTGACTACGCCTTTAACGCCGGCGAATTCGGCATCAAGCGCGTCGTCAGCCAGCACGGCGCGCCGCCAGACGAGCCCGTGATCCCCAAGATGCCGGTCAAACCGGTGACACGAGAGCACCTGGTCAAGTTGTTGGCCATCGCCTGCGTCATTCGCGACCCTGGACGCTTCAACGTGAGTCTACCCACCCTGCCTTCGGAGCAGCGCCTGGTGACCGTGAGCGTTGACAATTCCATGCCGATTGCCCGAGCTGCTAGCCACGCAGGCATGTCGACAGACGAGCTGAAAGACATGAACGCCGCCTTCCGCAACGGCGTGGTGGATAAGAACGCATCTCCATATCTGCTACTCCCCAGCAACAAGGTCCAGCAATTCCGGAGCTCGCTGTTGGCGGAAGGCAGCAGCGGCGCACAAAGTGTGCCCGGTACGGCGACGCTTCCACCACTCGGGGCAGCACTGAGCGCCGCCGATAACAACGATGGCGACGCATCCAACAAACGCACCCACACTGTGAAGTCCGGCGAAAGCCTGTGGTCCATCGCCCACAAATATTCGGTGGACATCAAGCAGCTGGAACTCTGGAATCACTTGCAAGGGCCTGGCGTCAAGCCGGGGCAAGTGCTCAGGGTCAGCGCTCCGAGCTGATCTTGTCGTCGGAGCGGTACCCGTTCCTGCTCACATCAAAAAGAAGGGCGACCAAGTGGTCGCCCTTCTTTTTGATCGTTGATGGCCGCGCTTACATGCGATCCGCTGCAATCTTGATTTCCGTCTTGGCCTTCAGTGCATCGAGAAAGCCCTGCGTGGCGAGAATGCCGTAAGCCTGGGACATCTGGTCGCGCAGCGCGCTGCGCTGATCCGGGGTGATCTTGCTCAGGTCACCTTCCTGCACCTTATCCACGGCAACCAGAGCGTAGTTGCCATCATGCATGGCGACACGGGCAAACTGCGCCTTGCCAGCTGCAGGGTGCGGCAGCAGGAACGCCTGCTCAAGCACTTCCGGCGCCACGCCCTGCTGCATACGCACGGCGTCAGCCACGGTCTGCGCGGATGCGCCGACAGAGGATGCCACTGCCTGCATGTCATCACCCTTCTGCAGACGGGCCAGCAATGCATCAGCATGCCTCTGCTCTTCGGCAGCAGTGCGCTCGTCGAGGATCTTCTTGCGCACGTCGTCCTTTACTTCGGCCAACGGACGCGCAGCGGTTGGCACGTGCTTGTCGACGCGCACAACCACAGCATGGTCCTGACCCAGGTCGATCAGACCCGAATTGTTGCCCTGCGTGAGGACATCGTCAGAGAACGCCGCCTGGACCAGCTTCGGATTGGCGGGAATGCCCTCGCCTCCCTTGCGGGAGAACAGATCGGTCGTCTTGATCGGTAGCTTCAGCTCCTGAGCAGCAGGATCGAGCGTCGACGGGTTCTGGTAAGTCTGGTCGGTCAACTTGCCGGCAAGTTCGTTGTACTGACGATCGCGCTCGGTCGACAGGTAATCCTTGGCAATCTGATCGCGCACTTCCGCAAACGGCTTCGCGTCGCCGCTACGCACGTCGCGCAGCCACAACACGTGGTAGCCCTCGTCGGACAACACGGGCTTGGAGATCTGGCCCTTCTGCAGCGAGAACAACGCGGAGTCGAACGCCGCATTCGTCACGCCCTTTTCCAGCCAGCCCAGGTCACCGCCGGAGCGCTTGGAACCCAGGTCCTCCGAGTCCTCCGCCGCGAGCTTGGCGAAATTCTCTGGCGTCGCTTCGCCAGCGATCTTCTCCGCCTTGGCAAGCGCAGCCTTCTGCTGGTCCGGCGTCGCGTTCTTCGGAACATTGACGAGGATATGCGACACCAGTCGCTGCTCGGGCTGTACGAAGCGCTGCTTCTGGTCTTCGTAGCGCTTCTTCAGGTCGTCCTCGCTCGGCTGCGCATCGATCTTCAGATCGGCGCCATTCACCTCAATGTACTTCAGCGAGACCTGCTCCGGATTCATGAAGTCGGCCTGATGCGCCTTGTAATAGGCATCAAGCTGAGCGTCCGTGACTTCGGTGTCCGTCAGCGTCGGGCGCGGTACGGCAAACCAACGCAAGTCACGGCGCTGGTACAACAGGCCGAGATAGCGATCCATGTCGGTGTCAGTGATGACTGTGCTGGCGATGATCGCGCGTGGCAGCAGGCCCGGCTCAAGCGAAGCACGCTGGCTGCTCTCAAACATCGCCGGCGTCATGTTTTGCGCAGCCAAGATGGCGCGGTATGTGGCCGGATCGAACTGACCGTTGACCTGGAACGCCTGCTGGCTGGCAATACGATCGCGCAACTCGGCTCCGGACACCTTCATGCCGAGGTCGTCATTGGCCTGACGGAGCAGTTGCTCATTGATCAGCTGATCCAGGATCTGGCGCTTGGTTTCCGGCTTCTCGAACTCTGCGGCATCGAACTGATCGCCCATCCGCGCCATGGCGTCGCGACGCGCATCATTCATGCGTTCCTGGAAATCGCGCTGACTGATCTCGTGCTTGCCGACCATTGCCACGTAAGTGTCGGTATGCGAGGCGAAATACGACTCGATGCCGAAGAACGAAATAGCGAACACACAAATGCCCAGAATAACAATGGAAGGCCATCCGTGAAGCTTGTTACGCAATGCCTGCAGCATGGAAATGTTCCCGGGCTTTCGTTGTTCGGTGCACTAAAGTGCGGGGTACTCAAATGGCAAGGGCGCCACACGGGCGCCCTTGCGAACTGTGGCGGAGCGGACGGGACTCGAACCCGCGACCTCCGGCGTGACAGGCCAGCATTCTAACCGACTGAACTACCGCTCCGCATGTTACTGGTGGGTGCTGTAGGGATCGAACCTACGACCCTCGCCTTGTAAGGGCGACGCTCTACCGCTGAGCTAAGCACCCGAAACTAAGCAAGTAGTCGCTTAGTTTAGGGCATCCTTGAGGGTCTTGCCAGCCTTGAACGCCGGAACCTTCGAGGCCTTGATCTTGATCGTCTCGTTGGTGCGCGGATTGCGACCGGTACGGGCGGCGCGCTTGCGCACAGTGAAGGTGCCAAAGCCGACCACCGACACGTCCTCACCCTTCTTCAGCGCCTTCTGCACGGTCTCGAAGAACGCTTCGAGAGCACGGCCGGCGTCAGCCTTGGTGAGTTCAGCCTTCTCGGCGATGGCATTGATCAGATCGGTTTTATTCATTGAGACACTCCCTTAAACGGTTATGCAGCCCGCGTGGTCATTCTGGGACCAGGCGACGTCGCCTCGAGACTAGGCACCGGGACATCACCAAGCAATCCCGCATCACTGCGCACCTTGCTTGGCGTCAGGCTGCGGTGCCGCCTTTATACCAGTGGCCCCTAGGGTCCGCAATGACAAGGAATACCAAGGCTTCGCACGGTTCAGCATCATTTCGAATGCTTGCAAAGTACGTAGTGAAACGCTAAGCGACAACAGCATTCGCCCATGTGATCCAGATACGAAAACGGGCGGTCAACCGCCCGTTTTCGCTGACTTCCATCACAACTCAGTGAGGCCGCGTGTAGGACTCCTGGTCCTGCGACTCCTCTCTTGGTGCATCGACCTTCGGCTTATCGCCGTCGGCAGCCTGACGCGGCTGCAGCGGACGCTCCAGCACGATATCCAACACCTCGTCGATCCAGCGCACCGGATGGATATCCAGCGACGCTGTGATGTTCTCTGGGATGTCCGCCAGATCCTTCTTGTTTTCGTCAGGAATGATCACCGTGGTGATGCCGCCGCGGTGAGCCGCTAGCAGCTTCTCTTTGAGACCACCGATCGGCAATACACGTCCGCGCAGGGTGATCTCACCCGTCATGGCAACCTCGGAGCGTACCGGCACCTTGGTCAGCGCCGACACCAGGGCCGTGCACATGGCAATGCCCGCGCTCGGTCCATCCTTCGGCGTAGCACCCTCCGGCACGTGGATGTGGATGTCGTACTTCTCATGGAAGTCCGCCTCAATACCCAGGCGCTCAGCGCGCGCGCGCACCACTGACAAGGCGGCCTGGATCGATTCCTTCATAACGTCGCCGAGCTGACCCGTATGCACCAGGCGCCCCTTACCAGGAACCACCGAGGCTTCGATGCTGAGCAGGTCGCCGCCCACCTGGGTCCAAGCCAGACCCGTCACCAGGCCCACTTCGTTCTGCAATTCCTTGCGACCGAAGTCGAAACGACGCACGCCCAGGTAATGCTCGAGATTCTCTGAGTTCACCATCACGCGACCAGGTGCCTTAGCCTTCGATTTGGCCGTCTTTACGGCTGTGGCCGACTTCTTCGCCACCTCCTTCGAAGCCGCCTTCTTGACCTGCCCCAGCGTCAACTCCTTCACCACCTTGCGGCAGATCTTGGACACTTCGCGCTCGAGGTTGCGCACGCCCGATTCGCGCGTGTAGTAACGCACGATGTCGCGCACGGCACTTTCGTCCACGCTCAGCTCTTCCGGCTTCAGGCCATTGGCCTTCAACTGTTTGGTCAGCAGATACTTCTGAGCGATATTGAGCTTCTCATCTTCGGTGTAACCCGGGATGCGAATGACTTCCATGCGATCCAGCAGCGGACCGGGAATGTTCAGCGAGTTCGCCGTAGCGACCCACATGACCTCGGAAAGATCCAGGTCGACTTCCAGATAGTGATCGTTGAATGCGTGGTTCTGCTCAGGATCAAGCACCTCAAGCAGCGCCGAGGACGGGTCGCCACGGAAGTCCATCGACATTTTGTCGATCTCGTCCAACACAAACAGCGGGTTCTTCGAGCCCACCTTATTCAGGTTTTGCACGATGCGGCCCGGCATGGAGCCGATGTAGGTACGGCGATGACCACGGATCTCGGCTTCATCGCGCACGCCACCCAGGCTCATGCGAACGAATTTGCGGTTAGTCGCCTTGGCGATCGACTGCCCGAGCGAGGTCTTACCCACACCCGGCGGACCGACCAGGCACAGGATGGGACCACGCATGGTGTTCACACGCTGCTGCACCGCCAAGTATTCGAGGATGCGCTCCTTGACCTTCTCCAGGCCAAAGTGATCGGCATCCAACACTTCCTGCGCGAGCTGGAGATCTTTGCGGACCTTGCTCTTTTTCTTCCACGGCACACCCACCAGCCAGTCAAGGTAGTTACGCACCACCGTGGCTTCGGCAGACATGGGTGACATCTGACGCAGCTTGCCAAACTCCTGACGCGCCTTGGCCAGCACGGGCTTGGGCATGCCTGCCGCTTCGATCTTCGTCTGCAGATCTTCAATTTCGTTCGGGCCGTCCTCGCTCTCACCGAGCTCCTTCTGGATGGCCTTCATCTGTTCGTTGAGGTAGTACTCGCGCTGGCTTTTCTCCATCTGCGACTTCACTCGGCCGCGGATGCGCTTTTCCACCTGCTGCAGGTCCATCTCACCATCGACAAGCCCGATCAGCAACTCGAGACGCTGACCCACATCGGCCGTTTCCAGCACCCTCTGCTTGTCGGCCATGCGTACGGACAAGTGCGCCGCAATGGAGTCGGCCACGCGTGACGGATCATCGATACCGGACAGTGTTGCCAGCACTTCTGGCGGCAGCTTGCGGCTCTGCTTGACCAGCTGCTCGAACAACGACACCAGCGTGCGTGACACCACGTCGAGCTCGCGCTCTTTTGCACTGTAGACCGGCTCAATGACGCGCGACGTGGCGGTCAGCATGCCGCCCTCTTCGTCGTAGTTCTCGATGGCCACGCGCGACTGGCCTTCGACCAGCACCTTCACGGTGCCATCGGGCAACTTCAGTAACTGAAGCACGCCGGCCAGCGTGCCGATTTCGTGCAGGTCGCTGATCTTGGGATCGTCGATGTCCGGGCTCTTTTGTGCGACCAGCAAGATCTGGCGCTCGCCCTCCATCGCGCGCTCCAGCGCACGCATGGACTTGTCGCGGCCGACGAACAACGGAATGACCATGTGGGGATACACCACCACGTCACGCAGCGGCAAGACTGGCAGTGCGTCCAGCGTGGCTCCGGTGACTTGGGGGTTGGGGGCGGTCTTTGCCATCGAAGAGAATCTCTCGTGATGAAATCGTCTTTGCACCGACACTGCGCCGGGTGCATCTGTACGTCAAGTGGTGGCTCGGAGGCATGCACTCAAGTGCATGAACCACCACGCAAACAAAATGGCCCTGGCATTTCTGCCAGGGCCATTCAAGTCACTTGTTGCGCTTGAACTGCTCAGGCGGCGTCGCCGCCCTCGCCTGCCGCACGCGGCTGCTTGAGGTTGCCGCGATAGATCAGGTACGGCTCGGCCTGGCCCTCGATGACAGCATCGTCCACCACGACCTTGCTGACGTGCTCCAGCGACGGCAGCTCGTACATGGTGTCCAGCAACACTTGCTCGAGAATGGTGCGCAGGCCGCGAGCGCCAGTCTTGCGCTTCAGGGCCTTGCGAGCGATAGCCTGCAGAGCCTCCGGGCGGAATTCCAACTCCACGCCTTCCATCTCGAACAGCTTCTTGAACTGCTTGGTGACGGCGTTCTTGGGCTCGGTGAGGATCTTCACCAGCGCGGGCTCATCGAGCTCATCGAGCGTAGCCACCACCGGCAGACGACCGACGAATTCGGGAATCAGGCCGTAACGCACCAGATCCGACGGCTCGACCTCCGACAGCAGTTTGCCCAGGTTTTCCTTCCGCTCCTTGCTGCGGACCTCGGCCGAGAAGCCGATGCCCACAGTATCGGAACGCTGCTGGATCACCTTCTCGAGACCCGCGAATGCACCACCGCAGATAAACAGGATGTTCTTGGTGTCGACCTGCAGAAATTCCTGCTGCGGATGCTTGCGACCGCCCTGCGGCGGCACCGAGGCAAGCGTGCCCTCGATGAGCTTGAGCAGCGCCTGCTGCACGCCTTCGCCGGACACGTCGCGAGTGATCGACGGGTTCTCGCTCTTGCGGGAAATCTTGTCGATTTCGTCGATATACACGATGCCCGACTGCGCCTTGTCGACGTCGTAGTCGCACTTCTGCAGCAGCTTCTGAATGATGTTTTCCACATCCTCGCCCACGTAACCGGCTTCGGTCAGGGTGGTAGCGTCGGCGATGGTGAACGGCACGTTCAGCAGGCGCGCAAGCGTTTCGGCCAGCAGCGTCTTGCCCGAGCCGGTCGGGCCAATCAGGAGGATGTTGGACTTGCCGAGCTCGATGTCATCGCTCTTCTGACGCGACTCCATACGCTTGTAGTGGTTGTACACGGCCACCGCGAGCGCCTTCTTTGCTCGCGTCTGACCGACCACGTACTGGTCGAGCGTCTCCATGATCTCGCGCGGCTTGGGCAGCTGGCTACGCCCGGAGGCAGCCTTCTCTTCCAGCTCTTCGCGGATGATGTCGTTGCACAGCTCTACGCATTCGTCGCAAATGAACACGGACGGACCCGCGATCAGCTTGCGCACTTCATGCTGGCTCTTGCCGCAGAAGGAGCAGTAGAGAATCTTGCCGCTGTCGTTGGAACGGCCCTGCCGGTCGTCGCTCATGCCTGGATCCTGCTAGTAAATCGATTGCGGTTTGAGAATAGCACAGCGTTCCGCGTCTGCAGCCAGGCGCGGAACGACTTGCAAACCCGGGACCAAATGCCTGAAATCAGCCCGATTTCACCGATTCGATGGCACGGCGGTCGAGCACCTGATCGATCAGGCCGTACTCCTTGGCCGCCTCGGCGCTCATGAAGCGGTCTCGCTCCATGTCCCGCTCGATCTTGTCCAGGGGCTGACCGGTATGCTGAACGTAAATGTCGTTCAGACGGCGGCGCAGGTACAGAATCTCCTGGGCCTGGATCTCGATGTCGGTCGCCTGGCCGCGGGCACCGCCCGACGGCTGGTGAATCATCACGCGCGAGTTGGGCAACGAGTAGCGCTTGCCCTTGGCGCCCGCCATGAGCAGCAACGAGGCCGCGCTGCAGGCCTGGCCGATGCACATGGTGCTTACGTCCGGCTTGACGAACTGCATGGTGTCGTAGATCGCCAACCCGGCGGTGACGGCACCGCCCGGGCTGTTGATGTACAGATGGATGTCCTTGTCCGGGTTTTCCGACTCAAGGAACAGCATCTGCGCGACCAGCAGGTTGGCGACCTGATCGTTCACCTCGCCCACGAGGAAGATCACGCGCTCCTTCAGGAGGCGCGAATAGATGTCGTACGAACGCTCGCCGCGGGCGGTCTGCTCGACGACGATCGGTACCAGGTTAAGGTTTTGGATCGGGTCCATAGCCATGCTTTGTCGCTCTCCGGTTGATGGGCCTAAGGATGCCTCAGGCACTGACCGGGCGCATCACCTCGTCGAAGCCCAGGTTCTGGACGGTGGTCGTGGCGTGATCAGCCACCCACTCCGCCACCTGATCTTCCATGACGCGATTCTGCAGCCCGGACATCAGTTGGGGGTCACGGTTGTAAAGTTCAACAACCTTCTCCGGCTCCTCGTAGGTCGAGGCAATGGCGGCCAGCTGCTCGGCGATGCGGGTGCGGTCGATGACCAGCGCCTGCTTGCGGGCAATCTCGCCCATCAGCAGACCAGCGATAACGCGCTTGCGAGCAACCGGGGCGGCGGCATCGAGCAGCTGCGGCGGCACCTGCTGGCCACGCGGGATGCTGCCCTGGGCCAGCGCATGGGCCTCGGACTGCACCATCACGTTCGGCACATCCAGGTCCGGATGGGCGTTGGCCAGCTTCTCCGCCACTTCGGACTTCAGGCGAGCCATCAGGGTGGCCTTCAGCTCGCGCTCAAGGTTGGCGCGGACTTCCTTGTGGAACTTCTCCAGATCACCGTCGGTGATACCGAACAACTGGGCAAAGTCACCGTCCACTTCCGGCAGCTTCGGCTCCTGCACCTTAATGACCTTAAAGTGGCACTGGGCGGTCTTGCCGGCCAGGCTTTCATTGCGGAAATCAGCCGGGAACTCGACGTCGGCATTGAACTCTTCGTCAGCCTTGCGGCCGGTGAGCACGTCGTCCAGCGCCTTGAACAGGTTGCCCGAGCCGAGCACGCTGCCGGCCCGCTCCAGGCCTTCCGTCGGGAAGCGGTAGTCACCCGCCTGCGCGGAGTATTCGAACATCACGAAATCACCCTCGACCGAGGCGCGTTCGACCGGGTCGAAGCTGCGACGCTGCAGACGCAGGGTTTCGATCATCTTCTCGATGTCGGCATCAGTGACTTCGGCCACCGGGCGGCTGATCTCGAGCTTTGCGATGTCGACTTCCGGGAACTCCGGCATCACCTCGAAGGTGGCGGTATAGGCGATTTCGCCGTTTTCCGGGCGACCCGTCGTGTCGATCGCAGGGTTGGCGATGGGACGCAGATTTTCCTGGTTGACGGCTTCGCGCAGCGTGCTGCCGATCAGGTCGGAGAGCACTTCGCCACGCACCTGATCACCGAAACGCTGCTGGATCACTGCGGTCGGCACCTTGCCCGGGCGGAAGCCCTTCAGGCGCACCGTGCGACCCATCTCGGCGATGCGGGCGCTCACCTGCGACTCGAAACGGTCCGCGGGGAACTTCACCGTGAGCTTGCGCTCGAGCTTGCCGACGTTTTCAACCGAAACCTGCATGACGTCTCCTGGTGTACCGGTAAGGGCGCCCGTCAAAGGCGCCTGGCGGCCCGGGGCCGCCTGCAAATAAAGAAAATCCAAGGGATGGTGCGAAAGAAGGGACTCGAACCCTCACGGTGTTACCCGCTGGAACCTAAATCCAGTGCGTCTACCAATTCCGCCACTTTCGCATCAGAACTACAAAGAGGAAATGTCCGTAAGCATCGGATTTCCAAGGGAATAAACGAGTCAAAAAAACCGTTACACCCCGCCCCGCCAGCTTCCGGGCACTCCGCCCCTAAGTCGATGATTCCCTTACACGAAAGCGGGTCATTTTACGGTTCGCGTGGGCGGCAGCACAAGCGGGGCAAGAACTCTTTGGCAACCGCCGCGACAGTACCGCAACGACTAGCCTTCTCGAGCATCGGCTAATACGTCACAACTCCCGCAGCACACGGAAGCCAACGCGCCCGCTGCGCACGCTCGCGTCGGCGCCCTGCCGATAGGCCGAGCGCACTTGATCCGGCGAACTTCCCCACGAACCGCCACGTACTACCCGAACGCCACACCCCGGATTGACCCAGGCACTGCCATCGCGGGGCGCTCGCAGGTAGCTATCGTGCCAACAGTCCTGCACCCATTCGGAGACATTGCCGTCCATGTCGTACAAGCCGAAAGCATTTGGCGCAAAGCTCATGGCCGGCGCAGGCCCCCAGTAACCGTCGCGATACCCCTGGAAGGCATTGCTCCAGCGCCGGCCGCTAGGCGAGCGGTCTCCCGAGCCCGTGAGATTTTCCACCTTGCCCGTTGGTGCCCCATCACCCCACCAATAGCGGGTCGTGGTGCCACCGCGCAGTGCATATTCAAACTCGGCCTCGCTGGGCAGACGGTAGGTCTTGCCGGTTCGCTGACTTAGCCAGTCCACGTAGGCCCTGGCGTCGTTCCAGGACACGTTGACCACGGGGAGTCGACTATCCGCGTTTTTGCCGGCGTAGTCGTTCTGCCAGGTAGCGCTGGAATCGTCGCGCATGGCGCCGGTGCCCTCGTCGTACACACTGGCACCACCCAGCTTGACCGAGTCAGGCTGATAGCCGCTGGCCCGAACGAACTCACGGAACTGTCCCACGGTGACTGACGTGCGCGACAGCGCGAAACCCTTGGCGATAGTGACTTCGTGTTGCGGCGTCTCGGCATCCTCGCGCCCGGATTCGTTGTCAGGCGCGCCCATCTGAAAACTGCCAGTAGGGATAACCAACATCGACGGCGTCTGCCCCGGGATGTCAGCAAAACGGTCAGTAAAGACCTGCCCCGGCTTGTAGCTTGCATAGAGGCGCGCGTTGGTGAGCCGCTCGGCGAATTCGTTGAGACCCGCCAGATCCGGACTGATGACCTTGGCCTGGTCCGCCAATTGCTGCGCCAGTGCGAGGTTGCCCGCATCAAGCGCTGAGCGCGCCTGTGCAAGCAAGCCGTTGGCCCGCGCCTGCCGCATGCTATCGACGCGACCATGCACGTCGCGCAGCGCCTGTGAATCGGGTGCCATCTGCCCCGCCTCGGTCAGCGCTTGATCAGCGGCCTTGAAGTCGTTCTGTGCCACGGCGGCCAGTGCGCGATCGAGGATGGCGCGCTGCACCTGCAGCGTGCCCTGCGAGGCCACCGCGTTATCCGGATCCAGCTGCTGGACCTGCCGGTAGAGTTCCAGTGCATTGTTCCCGGCCGGCTGGTCGGCATTGCCTTGCTGCAACAACGCCGCTGCCTTCGCAAGTAATGGACGGACCTGGGTCAGCACCTTCAGCTTGCCTTGAAGCTGGTTCACGTCGTCCGTGGAATCAGGAATGAGCTTGAGCGTATCGAGTAGGTCGCCGGCCGAATCCGCATCACCCACGGCGACGTCCTGGTTGATCTCGGCAACCAGGCGTGCGCGCACTTCGAACAGCCCTTGGGCAGCCCGGCGGCTATCGGGCTTGTCCTTGAGCGCCAGCGCGAACAGCGCCGCTGCACTGCTCGGATCGCCGGCCAACTGCCCCGCCTTCAGTGCCTTATCGGCGCGCGCGATCAGCGCCTCGACCTCAGGCGTATCTGCACTCAGCTGATCGGGAAGGTTGGTGTTCTTCTTGCTCAGGCGTGCCACCACGACGTCCGTGGGCGCCAAGGTCAGCGGCGGCCCCGCATCCACCTCCGACGGCTCCGGCAGGCGCGACGACGATGCCGGCGCCACCGGCGTCATCGGGCCGAGATTCATCGCGCGATGCGTAGCAGTGGCCGACGGCTCGACGTGGAACACCCGCGGGAAAAAGTGATAGACGAGTGCGAGCCCCAGCACGGCGACACCCACGGCACCGCCGAAGGATCTCTGTCGTCGTACGGTTTCCTTGCTCGGCATGTTGGGCGTCCTTGGGTGGCCTGCTATGGTGGCGGTCTAAACCATAGGCACAAACCGATGTCAGGACAATGCACACGTGCACGTCCTGCGTCGCCAGGAAGACGCATGCAACAAGAAACCTCTCTCGCGCCCGACGCCACCTGGATCCAGCGGCGCGAAGACCTGCAGGCTTGGCTGGCAGCTCTGCCGGACGATGCCGCGTTGGGCTTCGACACCGAATTCATGCGCCGAAACACCTTCTATCCGCAATTGGCGCTGATCCAGATGGGCTGGAACGGGCGTTACGCGCTGATCGATCCGCTAGCCTTCGACATCGGCGACGCACTGCGCCCGCAGATCGGCGACGGCAATGCAGTCACCGTGATGCACAGTGCAAGCGAAGACCTCGAAGCGCTCTCCCCCTTCCTGCCCCACGGGCCGCGCCAGCTGTTCGATACGCAGATCGCCGCCGCCTTTGTGGGCATGGGGCTTGGCATCAGTTATCGCGCACTCGTGGCCGAATTGGCCGGCGCGGAACTGGACAAAGGCGAAACACGCTCCGACTGGTTGCAGCGCCCCCTCACCGATTCGCAGTGCGCGTATGCCACGCTGGACGTGGTCTACCTCAAGACCGTGCACGAACAATTGGCCGAACGACTCGCGCAGCGCGACCGCACGGCATGGCACGCCGAGGATTGCGAACGCCTCAAGCAGCGCGCCTGCTATCGCGGTGGCGATCCGCAACCGCAGCGTGGCTTCCGCAGCGCCTCGGATTGGCGTCCCGAGCAACGCGCCCTGCTGCGTCGCGTGCTGCTGTGGCGCGACCAGTCCGCACGTACACTCGATCGGCCTCGGCCCTGGCTGCTCGAAGATGCCGCCGCGATGAGCCTAGTGCAGCAACCGCCGCGCTCCGCCAACGAGCTCGACACACGTACGCGCGGTCAGCGTGCGCTGCGCTCGCCGCAGCGGGCTGAACTGCTTGACCTGCTGCAGCAGGCAGTCGATGCCGACGAGGTCGCCGCCACCGATGCCATTCCCGAGTCGCCGCAGGGCGAAGCAAAGCGCGCCCTCACAGCCATGAAGGATTGCGTGGACAAACGTGCCGGCGAACTCGACCTGCCCCCCGGCCTACTGTGCCCGCGCAAGGCGCTGGAGGAATACGTAGTCACCGCTAAATGGCCTGACTTCCTTGAAGGATGGCGCCGCGAAGCCCTGTTCGAGCCGCTGAGCCGCCTGCTTCCCTGAGCATGAACCCGGGGCTTGGCGAACGCCAAAGATCGCTGGTAACATCTTTGGCTCATGTGGGGCCATAGCTCAGCTGGGAGAGCGCGTCGTTCGCAATGACGAGGTCGGGAGTTCGATCCTCCCTGGCTCCACCACTTCTTTAAAACGAACAGCGCTTTATGCCCCCGGCATAAAGCGCTGTTTTGTTTTGGGCGACGACAGGCTGCCGGTCGATCGCTTCCGCAAGGGTGGAACGCCATGCAGGGAATGCGCGCGCCATCGTCAATTCACCAGCGGTGGTTCGCTCACCACCGGGCGACGCACGCTCAACGCCGTTCCGGCAGCGGCCACGATGATGGCGACGATCGCCAGCCACTGCAGCAAGCTGAGGTGCTCGCTCAACAGGACCGCACCCGCCAGCGCCGCGACGGCCGGCTCGAGGCTCAGCAAGGTACTGAACGTGCGTGCAGGCAATCGCGTCAACGCAACCATCTCCAGTGAATAAGGCAACGCCGAGCTGAGCACCGCCACGCCGAGCGCATAGGGCAACAGCGAAGGCGACAGCAAGGTGCTACCCGCGTGTGCGACACCAAAGGGAATCGCCAGCAAGGCGCCGATCGACGTACCCCAGGTGACCGCATCCCCACCGTGAGCCTCGCCGGCCTTCTTGCCGAATACGATGTACAACGCCCAACCGAGACCCGCCGTGAGTGCGTAGGCCACGCCCACCGGGTCCAGCGTTTGTACCTCGCCGTGCAATGGCAACAACAGCCCCAAGCCCGCGACGACCAATGCAATCCACGCGAAGTCGATCAGGCGGCGCGAACTGAATACCGCCAACGCCAGCGGCCCCGTGAACTCCAACGCCACCGCAATGCCCAGCGGAATGGTCCGCAGTGACATATAGAACACCAGATTCATTGCACCCATGGCGAGCCCATAGGCCCACAGCGAGCGCCAACTCGTGCCATTCAAACGCCGCCACGGCCGTCGCCAAAGTAGCAGGATCAACGCACTGAGCCCCAGGCGATACGCGGTTGCCCCCTGCGCGCCAACAGCCGGAAACAAGTGCTTGGCCAACGAGGCACCGCACTGGTACGAAACCATGCTGATCAACAACGCGCCGATCGCGAGAGCGACCGGGCCTAGGGTGGTGCGTGGGGACATGGGGAGCGCCGCAACGATGCAATGACAACATGATGCCTGTACACCCTTGCGAAGCCCACTGCCTCTGGCACGCGCTCGCGTCCATTGCTGACAGATACCGACAGCAGTGATGCGTCCCGCCTCAACAGGTCATGCGACAAGGTCTGGCTCTTTCGACGCGCACGCACTGTGGCGTCCCTGCGCAACGAGCCTCTGTACCCGACGCTCAAAGCAGAACACCGTTGCAGCATTTTCTTCCCGATACTCGGCAGCGCGTCACATCGTTGCGCGGATCAAAGCGTCAGGGCCGTGAGCTCGATTAGCTCACGCTGTCCTCACGCCCTCTCCCCGATATAGGCCGACGTGTAATGCGCCGGCCACCATGGACAGCACGCCGGCGCACGAAGAACTTGAGTGGCGCGAGCCACTCTCGTGGCGCACACCGCACCCGGGGCAATTTCGTTAGCTATCCATTGGCTTGTTGTAGCGGCCCCGTACCGTGCTGCAAGTGTGCATGTGGGAGCGGGCACTCATCTCCAGGGGATGGGGCCCGAAATCAACTTGTCAAACCAACATGGAGTTCTGCTATGCAATTCGATGACATCGTTTCCAGCTGGCTGAATGGTGAAGATAGCTTTGGCGGTCACGCCAATCCGGCCGGTCCGCTCTATATCCAGGGAGCTGGAGCTACCGAGGCCGCATTGACGAGCGACAAAACCGTCAAGAGCATGCTTACCTCGATCGGAACGACGTGCTCGACCTGCTCCATCCACTCGAGCGGTGGTGGTTGCGCCTGCTGTTGATGCGTGATTGAGTCGGCGTGCAACCGCCGATCGGTTGCGCGCCGATTTTCCCACGAATTTTCCCTTACGCACCGGCGTCGAGAGAATGATGGCTGATACCGCATCCACCAAATCCTTTGCCGCAATCATCGAGCACTTCACGTCGCCATCGCGAACGTGCCTGGAAACCTTCCTCGCGGGTAAGGCGGTGCAACTCCGCGACGGGGAATCCGCCATGATTCTTGCCACGGCGACGCAGGCCTTGAATGATGCGGCAAGGCTAAAGCTCAACCGCGTGCTTCTGCTCGAACTGCATGCCGCCAAATTGGCGGGCGAGTTGACGGCGAGCGGTGATGACGACGGATTCGATGATTTCGTCGAACGGAGTCGTCGCCCCGAGTTCGCCGCGCACCTTGATCGTCGCTACCCACCCTTGCTTGAGCGACTGGAGACCTCGCTCAGCCAGCAGGAAAAGGCGATCGAAGCGATCGTCCAACGAATGGTGCACGACCGTGCCGCGATTGCCTCGCTGCTCGGACGCCCACCAGGTCGACTCATGGCCCTGGGCCTGGGTCATGGCGATCTGCATGCAGGCGGGCAAGCCGTCGCACGACTGACCTTTGAACATGGCATCGCCATGTACAAGCCGCGCTCGCTGCGCGTGGACGCCGTGCTCGATCGATTGCTTGCCGCCACGTTCAAATCCGGCGCGCGCATTCGCGTGCCTCGTGTGGTCGAGCGGGACGATTACGGCTGGGCCGAATTCATCGAGCACCGCTACTGCGAGGGCGACGACGAACTTCGCTTGTTCTACCTGCGACTCGGCCATTGGCTGGCCGTAATGCGCCTACTGGGTGGCACCGACATCCATCTTGAAAACCTGATTGCGCACGGCCCCACACCGATCGTCATCGACGTGGAGAGTCTGTTCTCGCCGCTGCCCGGAGTCCCGCCATCGGGTTATGGAAAAGCCCACGATCTGGCCGAATCGATCGTGCGTAGCTCCGTCCTGCGCACCGGCATGGTGCCTTACCGCGCACCGGCGCTGGGTTTCGATGGCGTGGACATGTCAGCCGCCGGCGCCCTGCCCAACCAACAGCCACAAGTCAGCGCGCCCTTCATTGCCAATGAAGGCACCACAGATGCGCACGTGGAAATCGTCAGTGTCGACATGAACGTCGCACAGAACCATCCAAGCGCCAATCCGCAGGTCGCGCTCTACTGGAACCACATCAGCGAAGGCTTTCTTGAAGCCACTGCGATCTTCAAGGACATGGACAGCCGTGGCGAGCTGACGCCGCTCATCGATGCGTTCGAAGGTTGCTTGATTCGCGACATTCGCCGCCCCACCCAGGCCTACAGCGAGATCGGACGCATGCTGTGGCACCCCGCATCGCTGCATGACGAAGCCAAAGCCATTGAACGCGCCCGCGACCTGTTCGCGCGCAACGCCCTCGTCGTGCCCATCGCTCCTTCGTCTCACCAAGAGATCATGGACGAGATACGCGACCTGCGCTTCGGCGACATCCCGGTTTTCGTTGCGCCCTTGGGTCGAGATCGCATCGACACCGCACTAACCGACTGGCGGTCCATGCGCGTTGAGCTTGAGGAAATGACGATACGCAGCGCTCTCGTTGTGACCGAACTCAATGTCGGCGCGGACGAATCCGAAAAACAGGGGGACATCCTCTATTTCGCCAGACACCCTCATACGCGCCACCTTGACGAGCGTCGCCGAACCTTGGCGGCTGCAGCGGTGGAGCGACTGATCAAACTATCCGTGCGTGGCGATGACGACTCGGTCACCTGGATCACCCCGGAAACCACCAACGCGGGGTGGACCGTTCAACCCCTGCAGGCGGACAACTACTTCGGGCTGGGCGGCGTGCTGTTCGCGCTGGTCGGCTACCAACATGAGGTTATGCAAGGGCGCGCAAACGCCGTCGATGGGCTCGACCGAATCGTCGACGGCAGCCTGCGCGTCATGCAGGTACTCGACGAGGCCGAACCACCGGCTACCTTCGGCGGACTCAGCGGCTTCGGCGGCCGCCTGTGGACCTGGCTGGCCCTCTACGAATTGACCGGCCGCCCCGAATGGCTACAGCGAGCCGAGCATTGCGCAGGCATGCTTGAGACCAAGGGGTTCAATGATGATCGCCTGCTTGATTATCTCGATGGCACCACCGGCAGCATCATTCCTCTGTGCCACCTGGCCGACGCCACCGGCGACTCGCGCTGGCATGCGCTGGCAGCAAAAGCAGCCAGCCATCTTGAAGCGCAAGCCGTGGTCGACGATCGGGGAGCCCGCTGGCACACCTTGGTATTCAACGACCCCATCGGTGGATTCGCGCACGGCGCCACCGGCATCGGCTGGGCGCTGGCACGTCTGGCCTTGACGGAGGCCGGCACGCAGGATGATCGCCTGCGATGGCAGACGCTCGCGCAAAAGGCATTCGCTTTCCAGGACTCGCTATTCGATGAGGAGCTTGGAAACTGGCTCGACGCCCGCCAACTGACTCGCGTGAAAAGCTTCCACACCTGGTGCAACGGCAGCGTCGGCATCGGCCTCGCCGCGGCGGATCTGTTTGCCCGCACCGGAGACCCGCGCTATCGGATCACCCTGCGTCGCGCGGTTGCGGCCTCCCGCAACCGCTGGGGCGCGAATCACACGCTTTGCCACGGCGACTTTTCGCTTTGGGAGTTGTTCATGCGCGCGGTGCATGCCGATCCCGAAGGCTGTGCGTGCGATGTGGACGAAACCAAATCTCAGGTCATCTCCGCCATTGAAGAACACGGCGGCGTCATCGGTGGCATGACGCGCGCGGCATTCACGCCGGGACTCATGACTGGGCTGGCCGGTGCAGTGCACAGTTTCAACCGCATGCATCCCGAATGCCGCCTGCCCTCACCTCTCCTGCTAGAGCGGATGAAGGAGCACGGCTGACGGCTCACGCGATCGAAATATCCTGCGAATTGGCTGACTGCAAGGAAAACGACAGCGGCTTGCCCCTTGATGTCACGCGTGGAGGGCACACTTCCGGCACTGCACGCCGGAAAAAACGGCCGCCACAGTGATTGTCACTTGCCGTCCCACGGAGATTTGTTTGTCATGACCCCGCAGGAACAACAACTACTCGATGATTTCCTCCAGCGGCTCGCCGCCGCCGGTAGCGTGATGAAGGATCCGCAAGCCGATGGCCTGATCCGCCAGCGGCTGGCATCGCAACCCGATGCGCTTTACCTCCTCGTGCAGCGCAGCCTGTTGCAGCAGCAGGCGCTCGATGGTGCCAAGACCCAGATCGCCCAGCTTCAGTCGCAGCTCGCTTCACAGCAAGGCGGAGGCAGCTTCCTTGGCGGCCAGCCCGCGTCCTCGGCCTGGGGCACCGTGCCTCCGCCGATGCCGCAACAGCCCATGCCGCAGCAAGCCGCGCCCGGTTGGCGTGATCGGTTGTTTGGCGGCGCCCCCGCGCAGCCCGCACCGGCCGCCGCGCCAAGTTTCCTGTCGCAAGCGGCAACCACCGCCGCAGGCGTCGCAGGCGGCATGTTTCTGTTCGACGGCATCGAGAGCCTGATGGGCGGCCACCACGGCGGTGGCTTCTTCGGTGGCGGACAGCAGCCCGTGGTCGAGAACATCACTGAGAACAACACCTACTACGACAACAACAACGATCGCCTCGACAACGACCACAACCGCGACGATTTCGCCCCGAACGATGATTTCAATTCGTCGAACGACTTCGACGACAGCGGATCTGACGACAACAACTGGGCGTAACCTGCTCGCCGTTGTCGACGCATGAACGCCTCCCCGTTTGGGGAGGCGTTTCATTTATAGAGGGTCGGCGCCAGCCAGTGCCCTTAGTTGCGGGTGCCGTGATCGGCTCAGGTCCTCGCGCAGCGCTTCCACGAAATAGGTGGGCGCTGCCGCCATAACGCGGCGCAACAAAATGCAGGCTTCATCAATGCGCCCCTGCTCCGTGAGCACGGACGCCCAACTGCACTGCCCCCGATAGTCACCCTTCTCCGCGGAAAGGCGATAGAGCTCGCGCGCTCGCTCGGGATCGGCCTCGGTCTCCCAGCCGAACTCGTAGTACTGGCCGAGGAAATGCATGGCGCGGCCATGCCCGCGCTCCGCCGCACGACTGAACCACAGGAAGGCGGCCGCGCGATCTGCCTTCACGCCTCGTCCTTGCGCGAGCACGTGGGCGTAGTTGTACATGCCCCAATCGGAGCCATGCTCGGCCGATTCGCGGTACCACACCACGGCAAGCTCGTAGTCAACCGCCCCGCCCCAGCCGTTTTCCAGGCAGCGTCCCAGCATGTTCATGGCCATGGCTTCGCCATGGTGCGCGGCATGCTGGAACCAGTAGCGCGCTTCCGCACCATTGCGGTCGCACCCGATGCCTTCCAGGTACATCTGCCCCAGCGCGAGCTGCGAGGGGCCATCACCGGCCAACGCCTGCACACGCAGCATGTGCAGCGCGCTCGGAGGATCGGACCTCAGCAACTGCGGAAAGTCATCGCGGGCACCGTGCGCGGCCGTCATGTCGCTGACCACGCGCGCAACAGGTTGTGATACACGCCAGTAAGGCGCAGCACGTCCGCCTGCGGCGCATTCGCCTGCCCAAGGCTCTGGATGGAGATATCGAGTTCGAGCAGCAATCGGCGTTGGGCTTCGTCGCGTACCAAACTCTGGATCCAGAAGAACGCCGCCACGCGCTCGCCGCGCGTTACCGGTTCCACGCGATGCAGGCTGCTGGCGGGATAAAGAATCATGTCGCCCGCGGCGAGCTTGACGGTGTGTGAGCCGTAGGTGTCGTCGATCACCAGGTCGCCGCCGTCGTACTCCTCGGGGTCGTTGAGGAACAGCGTGGCGGAGAGATCCGTACGCACGGGTACGCTGGTGTCACCGCGACGGTCATAGCGAATCGCGTTGTCAATGTGCATACCAAACGACTGCCCGCCGCGATAGCAATTGAACAGCGGCGGAAAGATGTGGCGCGGCAACGCCCCAGCGAAAAAGGTGGTGTTGCGGGCCAGTGCAGCCTCGACCAACGCGCCCAATTCCCCGGCCTCTGCACAGCCTTCCGGCAACTGCAGGTTGTGCTTGGCCAGCGCGGATTGATGCCCGGCCGTGACTCGGCCATCGCCCCACGGTGCCTGTGCGAGGCGTCGCCGGCATTGGGCGAGCTCGTCGGCGTTCAGTACCTCAGGGACGTGGAGCAGCATCGTGTTTCCTCAATACGTATCGGCCGTGCCCTTCTGTAGGGCACGGCCGAGGCTCACGACCGTATCAGAAACTGATGTTAGCCGTGAGAATGCCCGCCCGTCCCGGGGCGACCGATGCGTAGTGGGACGCGTAGGCCTTGTCGAAGTAGTAACGGTTCGCAAGGTTCTGCACGTTGAGCTGCAGCGACAAATGAGAGTTCACGACGTAGGACACCATGGCGTCGAACCGCGTATACGACGGCACCCATTTGGTGTTGGCCGTGTTGCCGAACACCTTGTCCTGGTAATACGCGCCACCGCCCACCGTCCACTGCGAGGTGATCGCGTAGGTGGTCCACAGGGTGAAACTATTCTTCGGCGTATTGGGGAATACATTTCCCTGGCTGGCCGCATCGCCCGGCCCGGTCTTCACCAGTTCGTTGTCGAGGTAGGTATAACCGCCATAGACATTCCAGCGGTCGGTGACCTGACCACTGAAGCCCAGCTCGACACCATCCACGCGCTGCTCACCCGCATTGATCTGCGGACTACCGCGCCCACCCATCGCCACACGGGCATTGGTCTTTTCGCTGCGGAACACGGCTGCTGTCAGCGACAGGCGCTGGTCCAACACGTCCCACTTGGTGCCCAGCTCGATATTGCGGCTGCTTTCGGGCTTGAGGTCCTGGTTGGTCAGCGCGATGCCATCCGCGCCGTCGCCTGCATCCACACCCGGCGGATTGGACGAGGTGCCCCACGTCACGTAGACGCTGCCATTGGCGGCCGGCTTGTAGACCACACCCAACTGGTAGTTCCAGAAGTTGGAGTCATTGCTGACCCGGCTCACCGCGCTGGTGGTCGTCGTCGTTGTGGTGGAGCGCGTACTGAAGCTATCGAAGCGTACGCCGCCATTGACCGACCATTGCGGATTGAACGCCACCGTGTCGAAGGCCCATGCCGAACGCGTGTCGGTAACGATACGCGTGGGGTTCTGTCCGCCGACGATCGCGCCGTTGAACGGATCGTGCGGGGTCGGATCCTGCGCGCTGGTGCACCAATAGTTGGACCGCGCACCGATGCCGTACTTGCTGCTGCAAGCGCCGTTGACGATGGAACCGGTGTTGTGGGTGTCGCTGGCATTCTTCGCCGGATCGACCAGATAGCTGGTGCGCTGCGTCTTCTCGCTGCTCAGCTCGATGCCCGCAGCAAGGCTGTGCTTGAGCGACCCGGTTTCGAACTCGCCCGTCAGGTCGGTCTGGTTGGTGATGTTGGTCGTGTTGCTGTCGCGGTTGTTGTTGCGGCGCCACACGCCGCCGTTCACCAGGAAGTTGCCCTGGCTATCATCCGGCTGGGTCCAGATGTAATCGTTGGTGGAGCGCGCATAAACCGTGGTGTTGCGCAGCAACCAGCCATCGCCGAAATCGTGCCTGACCAGAATGCTGCCAATGTCGTTGGACTGCTTCTGGTAGTCGCGGTCCAGCCAGCCGTAGTACGTGCCGCGCGGCACCGAGTACGGGCGACCGTCGCCGTTGAGGCGGGCGTACGGGCTCGTGGCGGCAAACGGGTTGTTGTAGGGAATGCCGCTGTCCGGCGTGTCATCACTCTGCAGGTGGTAATAGCTGAGCGTGACGTTGGTCGGCGAGTGCAGGCCAAAGGTCACCGACGGGGCGATGCCCCAGCGCGACATATCGGGCCCGTTGCGGCCGGCCACATCATTGCTGTGTCCCATCACGTTGAGGCGAACGGCCGAGTCCGCGCCCACCATCTGGTTCCAGTCGACCGTGCCGCGGTAGTAGCTGTCGGTACCGACGCCCGCCGTAGCGCGCACGAAGTTCTCCGCCTTGGGCGCCTTGGTGACCAGATTGATGCTGCCGCCGACGCCGCCACGCCCGGTGTAGGCCGAGCTCGGGCCCTTCATCACTTCGACCTGATCGATGTCGAAGATTTCGCGGGACTGCGAGCCGGAACTGCGCACGCCGTCGATGAACACCGAGCTTTCGGAGTCGAAGCCGCGGATGATCGGGCGATCGCCGTTCGGGTTACCACCTTCGCCTGCGCCGAACGTGATGCCGGGCACTTGGCGCAGCACGTCCAGCAGCGAGGTCGCTGCCGTCTGCTGGATGATCTGCTGCGGCACCACGGTGACCGAGCGCGGCGTGTCCAGCAGCGGCGCCGTGAACTTGGGCGAGGTGGCATTCACTACGGTAGAACGCACCTTGATGCTGTCCAGGTTCTGCGCGTCCTGTGGATCGGCAACCGATTCGGCCGGGGCATCGCCGGTAGCCATGGCAGAAGTCGATACCAGCGCCAGGCCAAGGGCACTGGCCATCAGGCGAATCGGCGGGTTGGCCGAAGAAGAGACAAACGTCTTGGGGGTCATGCTCGATCCTTCGCGCAGGCGAACACCGGCCGCCCAGATTCAGGGCAGCCGCTCGCCGTCGGGTTGAGGGGAAAGGTGGGAGCGTGAGGGCCATGCCCTGCACGTTTCGCATGAACTTACGTTAACAATATTGAGAATGATTCGCAATATCTTCCGTCACCACACTCGCCGCCCCTGCGCACCCACCCCTGCCGCGCTCACCGAACGTCCAGTCGCGCTAGAACACATGCGTCAGTCGAGGATCGCCCAGGCGCACCACCTCACATCTACGCATACGCCATCCGGCAAGCATCCTCTGGCCTAGCGGAAAACCGATGCGACCCTGTTAGCCTTGCGCCGCCTGCACGAGCGCGCGCGCCCTTCACGGGCTTGCACGCTATGCATTCATCGGGGGCATGTACGTTCGTACGGCGTTGGGCGATCCATCGGATACCCTGCGGGTCGAATTCACGCCTCCCACCCGACAGCGGAAGAACGGCATGCAGAACCTGGAAGACACCAAGCTCGCCATCATTGGACTCGGCTACGTCGGCCTGCCGCTGGCCGTCGAATTCGGCAAGCACTACGACACCGTCGGCTTCGACATCAACCAGCGGCGCATCGACGAACTCAGCAGCGGCATCGATCACACGCTCGAAGTCAACAACGAAGAACTGGCGGAAGCCAAACGACTGCGCTTCGCCTCGCAACTGTCGGAACTGGCCGACCGCAACGTCTACATCGTCACCGTGCCCACGCCGATCGACTCGGCCAAGCGCCCCGACCTCACCCCGTTGATTCGCGCCAGCGAAACCCTGGCCAAGGTGCTCAAGCGCGGCGACACCGTGGTTTACGAATCAACGGTGTATCCCGGTTGCACCGAGGAAGTGTGCGTTCCCCTGCTTGAGAAAGGCTCAGGCCTGGTGTTCAACCGCGACTTCTTCGCCGGCTACAGCCCGGAACGCATCAATCCCGGCGACAAGCAGCATCGCGTTACCAGCATCCTCAAGGTCACCTCCGGCTCCACGCCCGAGGCGGCCGATTTCGTGGATCGCCTCTACGGCTCGATCATCACCGCTGGCACGCACAGGGCCAGCTCGCTGAAAGTGGCCGAAGCCGCCAAGGTCATCGAGAACACGCAGCGCGACCTCAACATCGCCCTGGTCAACGACCTCTCCATCCTGTTCAACAAGCTTGGCATTGACACGCTTGAGGTATTGCAAGCTGCTGGCACGAAATGGAACTTCCTGCCCTTCCGGCCGGGCCTGGTGGGCGGCCACTGCATCAGCGTGGACCCGTATTACCTCACCCATAAGGCACAGGAGGTCGGCCACCATCCCGATGTCATCCTGGCCGGCCGCCGCACCAACGACGGCATGGGCCCCTACGTGGCCAGCGAAGTGATTCGCCTGATGGTGCGCAAGGGCATCAACCCGGTGCGCGCGCGCGTGCTGATTCTTGGCCTGGCCTTCAAGGAAAACTGTCCTGACCTGCGCAACACGCGCGTGGTCGATATCGTGCAGGCGCTACGCGGCTACAACGCCCAGGTCGACGTGCACGACCCATGGGTCAATGCAGCCGAAGCCGAACACGAATATGCGCTTACGCCCATCGAAACCCCCAGCCACGGCGACTACGACGCGGTGATCATCGCCGTGGGCCATCGCCAATTCACCGCATGGGGAGCCGAAGGCATCCGCGCATTCGGCAAAGGATCGTCCGTGATTTACGACGTCAAATATGTGTTGCCGCGCGAAGCGGTCGACGGTCGTCTCTAAGGGGTTGCGTCATGAAAGTGTTGGTTACGGGTACGGCAGGCTTTATCGGTTCGCACGTTGCGCAGCGTCTGCTCGAGCGCGGCGACGAAGTGGTAGGCCTGGATAACCTCAGCGATTACTACGACGTCAGCCTGAAAAAGGCGCGACTGGCGCGTTTTGCAGACAATCCTGGCTACACGCATATCCAGGCTGACCTGGCCGACCGCGCCGCCGTGGAACAAACGTTTGCCGAGCACCGCCCGCAACGCGTGGTCCACCTGGCCGCCCAGGCGGGCGTGCGCTATGCCGCGCAAAATCCGCACGTCTACACCAGCAGCAACGTCACCGGCTTTTTGCACATACTGGAAGGCTGCCGCCACAACGGCGTGGAACATCTCGTATTCGCCTCCACCAGCTCGGTGTACGGCGCAAATACGGCCATGCCCTTCTCCGAACATAAGTCGGCTGAGCATCCGCTTACGCTTTACGCCGCCACCAAGAAGGCGAACGAGCAGATGGCGCACAGCTATGCGCATCTGTACGGTATTCCCTGTACGGGCCTTCGCTTCTTCACCGTGTACGGTCCGTGGGGTCGCCCGGACATGGCCTTGTTCCTGTTCACCCGCGCCATCCTTGCGGGCGAACCGATTCGCGTCTTCAACCATGGCAAGCACAAGCGCAGCTTCACCTATGTCGACGACATCGTCGAAGGCGTGATTCGCACGCTGGACAAAGTGCCGCCCATCGACGAACGCTGGGACAGCAATCAGCCGGACCCGGCCAGCAGCGGCGTCGCGCCGTACCGCCTGTTCAACATCGGCAACGAGCGGCCCGTGGAATTGCTGAAGTACATCGAAGTGCTCGAAGCATGCCTCGGCCGAAAGGCCATCATGGAGATGCTTCCGCTGCAACCCGGCGACGTGCCGGACACCGAAGCTGATGTAACGGACCTGATACAGGCCGTTGGCTATAGGCCGCAGGTGTCGGTAGAAACAGGCATCGCCAACTTTGTACGCTGGTACAAGGAGTACTACCGCGTGTGATCGACTAAGGCGAACACCAGTCCGGAACGACTGAGCGTAACGCCAAAGACCTGATCCACGATCAACAGGGCAGTAAACGACGTGGATCCGTAGGGGGTTGGTGTGATCATCGACTACTTGAATGGTGCGCATCCGAAGGATGTGGAAGCCGACCTGTGCATCGTCGGCGCGGGTGCCGCCGGCATTGCCATCGCGCACAGCTTCATCGGCACATCGGTACAAGTGTGCCTGCTCGAAAGCGGCGGACTCGGTGGCGAGGACCGCAGCCAGGCACTTTGCGAAGGCAGCTCGTCCGGCCATGTGGAATTCGATCCGGGCACATCGCGCATGCGCGTGTTCGGTGGCAGTTGCAATCTGTGGGGCGGCGGCTGCATCCCGCTGAGCAGCGACGACCTCAAGCCACGCGACTGGGTGCCGCACAGCGGCTGGCCGATCAGCTATGCCGAGCTGGAGCCTTACTACGCGCGTGCACGCTCGTTCTGCCAATTGGGTGACATCACCTTCACCGAGGGCACGTTCACCGAGCCCACCGCGCGCACCGTGCTTCCGTTCGATGACGACAAGCTCATCAACCCGCTGTTCGCACGCTGCAGCATCCTGTTTGGCGATGCCTACCGCGACACGCTGGATCGCGCACCCAACATCAAGGTGCTGCTGCACGCCAACCTGCTCGAACTGATGCCCTCCGCCGATGGCGTGCATGTCCAAGAAGCCGTCATCGGCTCGTTGGGCGGTCAGCGCGGACACGTGCGGGCGCGGCACTACGTGCTGGCCTCCGGTGGCATCGAGAATGCGCGCCTGCTGTTGCTGTCCAACTCCGTCGTGCAGGAAGGCCTGGGCAATCAGCGCGACGTCGTTGGCCGGTATTTCATGGACCACCCCAGCGGCACACTGGGCACGCTGACGGCCGACGAGTCGCACCGCGTCACGCGCCCTTATGAGCGCCTGCGCGGCAAGAATGCACCTTCGTCGTTTCCAGAGATTGCCCTGTCTCCGGCCTACCAGCGCTCGCAACGCGTGCTCAACGGGCGCGTCCATCCCTTTGGCGTGGAAGGCCCACTTCCGCGCGGCATCCGCGCACTGCGCGAACTGCGCACCGCCATGCGCAAAACGGTGCAGGACGAAAACGCACTGCTGGAAGCGCGCCTTTCCGAAGCGCTGCGCAACGCGCCGCCCGGAGAAGTCATCACCGCACCGTCCAGCCTCGGGCTCACCGCGCTGAAACTCGGCCTGGGCGTCGGCGACATCGCCAAGGCCTTCGTCCACAAGCTCACCGACCGACCAGCGGTACGCAATAGTCATGTCGAACTGGTCGGCTATTTCGAGCAGGCGCCCAATCCAGAAAGCCGCATCACGCTGAGCAACGACACCGATGTACTCGGACAGCGCAAGGTTTGCGTGGACTGGCGCCTTACATCGCTGGACCACCATACCTATCGACGTTCCGCCACTCTGTTCGGTAACGAACTCGCCCGCTCGTGCAACGGACATTTTGCCCTGGCCCCATGGCTGGCCGACGCGGGTCGTGCGGAACCTGACATCCACGGCACCGCCCACCACATCGGCACAACGCGCATGTCCGACAACCCCGGCCAAGGCGTGGTGGATCGCGACTGCAAAGTGCACGGCATGGACAATCTGCATGTTGCCGGCAGCTCGGTCTTTCCCACCGGGGGCTGGGCGTTCCCCACCTTCACCATCGTCGCCCTCAGCCTGCGCCTTGCCGATGAACTGCGCGTCCTGCTGATGAGCGGCTTTTTGTAGTGCGAGGCAAAGGAATGCACGCTGCGATGCTCCCCAAGATGACGTTTTCCCGCTTCACACACCGTGTGGCCGCCGCGCTGCGCGCCTGCCGGTTCGCCCCACCCGCCGCAGGCGAAGCGCGCGTCATCGTCTTCGACAGCGCGCCGTGGTGGCCGCTGCGCGAGGACGCGGCGAGCCTGCTTTCGCCCTATGAAGCCGGCCGCGCAGCGCGCTTCCGCCACGCGCTGGACCACGACACCTACACCATCGCCCACGCCTTCTGGCGCGTCGCATTGGGTGCGGCGCTGAATTCTGATCCAGCCGCCGTGGAGCTGGTCCGCTCGGCACACGGTCAGCCCCTGCTTCCGGGCAGCGGCCTTTGCACCAGCCTTAGCCACAGCGGCACCATGGTCGCCGTGGCGATCGCCCGTGGTGCCGCTATCGGCGTGGATATCGAAGGGTTTCCTTCGCGCACACCATTGCACGACCTCGCCGGCGCACTATGCACACCCCAGGAAGCCGCAGCGATGTCGGAACTCGACGGCGAAGCGCGTAGCCGCGCGCTGCTCGACCTGTGGACGCGCAAGGAAGCCCTGTTGAAGGCTTTCGGCGTAGGCCTGCGCGTCCCACCGTCCACCATCGAGGCACACCTCGATGGCCTGATCGATCCACCCGACGAAGCGAAGGACGCTCCGTCCTGCCGCCTGTTCTCACTATCGATGCCGGTGGGCTGGCTGGGATCTCTCGCCATCACCGGCGACATCGAGCACTACTCGCTGCATCACCTCTGACACATCCGACGCTGCCATCCGGCAACGATGCCGCGCGCGTTGGCCGACTCTTCTCATGTAACACCCCTGAGACAGCCGAACAGGCTGTGCCATCGGTAAACCGTTAGTTGCATCGACATGCATGAAGGCGCCGCGATAGCCTCGTTTCAGTCACCGGACGTGGCTGCCAAGGGGAAGTAGGGGGATCGGATGCTTCGTTTTCTACGTCGACAATCCATGCGTTGGCTGGTGCTTCTCGGCTTCTGCGAGCTCGTGCTCCTGGCCCTGTCGCTGACGCTTGCCACTTATCTTCGCTACGCCTACAACCCCGATGAACTCGCCGAGTTCACCGTGCATCTGCCGCAGCGCTCGCTGGTGTTCGCCGTCATCATCCTGATGGGCATGATGGCCCTGGGTCAGTACCAGGCGCACATCCGCATGACGCGCTTTGGGCTCGTTGCACGCCAGTTTGTGGCCTTCGTGCTGGGCGGCGTCCTGCTGGTCGTCGGCTACTACATCGTGCCCCAGGCCTATGTCGGCCGCGGCGTACTCGCTATCGCGCTGGCGCTGGGCTTCATCCTGGTGCTTGGCCTGCGCATGCTGTTCCTGCACCTGGTGGAAGTGGAGGCGTTGAAGCGCCGCGTGCTGATTCTTGGCGCCGGCAGCCGCGCAGCGCAGATCCACAACCAGATGCGCCGACGCACCGATCGCCGTGGTTTCTGCGTGGTGGGCTACATGCCGCGCGCCAACGAAACGATTGCCGTGCCCGAGGATCACCTCATCCGTACCCACATGCCCCTGCATGTCTTCGTGCAGCGCGAGCAGATCGACGAAGTCGTGGTCGGTGTGGACGACCGTCGCGGCCATCTGCCGATGGACGATCTACTCGAATGCCGCCAGCTGGGCATCACCATCACCGATCTCACGTCGTTCTTTGAACGCGAGTCCGGCCGCCTGCAGCTGACCATTCTCGATCCCTCGTGGCTGGTGTTCTCCGGCGGCTTCAACACCACGCCCCTGCGTCAATTGAGCAAGCGCTGTTTCGACCTCGGCGCCGCCACCCTGCTCCTGCTGCTTTGCTGGCCGCTTATGCTGCTGGAAATATTGGCCATCCGCATCGAGTCCGGCGCGGGTCAGCCCGTTCTCTATCGCCAGGAGCGCGTCGGCGCACACGGGCGCACCTTCCTCCTGATGAAGTTCCGCAGCATGCGCACCGACGCAGAGCGCGATGGCGTGGCCCGCTGGGCAGCCAAGAACGACGACCGCGTCACCCGTGTCGGCCGGATCAGCCGCAAGCTGCGCATCGATGAATTGCCGCAACTATGGAACGTACTGAAAGGCGACATGAGCATCGTCGGGCCGCGCCCCGAGCGGCCGCAATTCGTGGCCGATCTCGCCACCCAGATCCGTTACTACAGCCTGCGCCATTGCTTGAAGCCCGGCCTCGCCGGCTGGGCACAACTCAGCTATCCCTATGGTGCCACCGTCGAGGAGGCCGCCGAGAAGCTCAAGTACGACCTGTTCTACGTAAAGAACCACAACCTGCTGCTCGATATGCTCATCCTGATCCAGACCGTTGAAGTAGTGCTGTTCGGCCGTGGAGCGCGGTGAGGTACCTTGACTGCACCGGCCGCCGGGTGGCGGAAGCTCGCGACGCGATCTGACCTACCGCAGATCTCCCGCGACAGCCGCCTGGCGACCCGTGCAGTCAGTCTTCAATGAGCTGTCAGACCCGTATCCGTACGTAACGGTCGCAATGGCGAGCTACGCCATTCAACGACCTCGTCATGGTCGAAACGTACCCACGACGGGCCGTACTCCCACAGGTCACCATGCACCGCGACCGGCTCGCCCTCCAGCGAACGCACATCGTCCGTGGACATGCCGACATGCAATACGGCATCTGTCGCCACCGATTCGTGCGAGACGCCGACGGCATCCACCTGAGTGGGAACGTCTTCATCGGCACTATCGGACGTATCCTGCAGCGAGGTTTCATGCACCGTCCATCCCAGCACGGCGAGCGCAGCAATGACTAGCAAGGCGACGAGCTTCCCGCGTGAACGCGACCTTGCAGGAGGCGGTGCCTCATGCGGCACCGTGTTTTGGGAAACATGGCTGCGCCGGGAGGCAAACGGATCGGCGGCCTCATGGATGGCACCGGGCCGCCCAACGGATACGGTCGGCCCATTGGCGGGTGCCGTACGCGGCGCTCCAGGCAACCGGCCATGCCGACGATGAAATTCCATCGCAGCGCCATACTGCGCGGTGAGCCGCTGCAGCCGCGCCGCCGCGCGTGGATCAACGGGGCGCCCCTGATGACGATCGGGATGCAAGGCGGCGACATGCCTGCGATAAGCCTGTTTAAGCTCGGCCAAGTCACAGCCAGGGTCTATGCCCAGGCGGCGATACAAATCGAGAAAATCGGTTTCGTGCGTCACCACCGTCCCCCAACCATGGCGTCGAACCGTCGTCCCACAAGGACTTCCCGCCGAACATTCGCCAGTATTTCTACATCGTTTGGCCGTCCATTCAATGCACTTGGCGAGCTTGACACGACCTAAACCGAATCACAATATCGTTCCAATACGACAGGAGAATGCGCATATGCAAGCCGGTTTCTCCTCGTTCCATACCCACCCTCGCGGCCGCCGAGCTGCCTTGCTCATGCTGCTCCTCGCCTTCGCCCTGCCCGCGGCCGCCGACGACGCCATGCCGGTCATGCAAATAGCACCCACGCTCGGTGCGCACACCATGCTCACCCAGTCCGAAAGCGACGGCAGCTCACCCGCCGTCACCGCCGGGATACACACACAAGAGGAAGGCAGCTCGTTCCTGGTGCTGGTGGCAGGCCACGCCGACAACGACGCCATCCCCACCGACAGCTATGCCAATACCTGGAAGCGCATCGGCGATCCGGTGACCTACGACGGCTACGACGGTCGCTTCAACGCCAGTGCCTACCTCGCCATCGGCGCACACGGCGGCAAGCACCACACCGTACAAGTCGTGAAAGCCGGCTCGCCCAATGGCGAAATCACCATACCTTTCGTCGAGATCCTCCACGCCGGCAAATTGCAGGATGTCGCCCAGAACTACCCAACGCCCAGCGTGCCGGCCCGCGCGGCCAACAAGCTGACGCGCGCCTGGCAAGGCATGGTGGGCAGCCCGGATACCACCAACAGCCTGCTGACCAGTGGCACGGTAACCACGACCGGCCCCGCCACACTGGTCGCCGTTTGGCTGGGCGATGCCTACATCTACTCGATGACCGCGGTTCCCAGCGAAGGCTTCAAGGTCATCGACAGCTATCTGCACCTGCCGCCGAACAGCGGCGTGCAAGGCGCCGTCGCCGTTCGGCAGGTGGACGCCGCAGGCACCTATTCCGTTACCTGGAGCGGTACGCCGGCACAGGGAGCCATCCTCTGGCTGTTCGCTTTCCAGGCGCCCTAAGGCGCGTCAACGCCACACCTGTTACATCCCTGTATCACTTTTCGTCCCAGCCACCGCCGGGCTTTCTTTTGTCGCGGCAACCGTTGCCACGACACCACGCCAACGCTACCCCTAACAGCCTATTCCGTCGGCGCTGTCGCATCTGATTCGTTGCGAGCCTCTGCTGCTTTGGGCGTATTCACACCCATGCGCGCGAGACGGAGACTAACCCTGTTCCGATGTATCACCGGGTTAGCAGAAACGCCCATCGGAATGCAGCTCTGGGGGACGGCGCCACCGACGCGCGATCGGCTCGCCATCAGCCCACGCCGCGGGAACAGCGACAGTCGCCATGGGATGAATGCGATGTCGCTGCAATGCGAACCACGCTTGTGCAGGGGGAAGAAGCCATGAACGCCGATACCGGCCGGCTGATGAAGGTGGATAGCGACGCTTTCGATCCTCGCCCACGACAGGCGATGCGATACCCGGCCGCCGGCCCGTTGCTGGAACCTGACGACCCGGCCCGCGCCGCGGTCTGTTGAACGATCGCGCAACGCGCCGCGCATGGTGAACGCCCATGAATCATCCCAACATCCCGTCCACGTCAGCCGCCAGCACGGAGCTGTCCTTGCTCGACGTGTTGAGCCGTCAGACGTCGGCGCCAACCGAGAATCCGCGCGCACAGCGGACCCTCGCCATCGACTCGACCGTGATCGACGCTATCGACGCGCGGGCAGCGCGCCTGGATGTTTCGCCCGTACAGCTTCGCCGCGCCGCACTTGCCTTGGTGGATTCGCGCCTTACGGGACAAGCGGAGATCGTGCTGGCTACGCAGTCCGGCAATGTGTCCCACACCATCCCGATGGAAAGTGGCGTCGACGCATGGCTGCTCATGCACACCGTGCCCACTCCCGCTGACGAACGCAGCCCGAGCGCCATTGGCGCGTGGAGCGACGACACCCTGCCGACGGTATCGCTTCCGATCCGGTGGTCCCTCCTGCCGGGAGGCGATCATGTGCAGATCGACTACGACACCGGTGTGTTCGATGAAGCCATGGTGCTCACGCTCGCCCGTGCCCTGCAGAACGTACTGCGTTCGCTTGCGCATGAAGACGCCATTGAGTCCGTATCGGCGCTCGATGGCGAAACCGTCGAATGCCTGCTGTCCACCTGGAACGATACGACCATACCGCGCAACATCGCGGATACCGTGCACGGCCTTTTCGGCGATGCGGCAGCCCGCCTAAGCGACGCCACCGCGCTCGACGGCCCGCTCGGCAAGCTCAGCTATGCCGAGCTGGATAAACGCAGCGAACGCGTCGCCACAGGCCTGATCATGGCAGGCGTCACGCCGGGCTCGACAGTCGGGCTGCTGCTGGATCGCTCGCCTGAAGCCATCGTCGCCATTCTCGGCATCCTCAAGGCCGGCGCGGCCTATCTCCCGCTGGATCGTACGAATCCGCCAGAACGACTCGCTTTCGTTCTCGGAGATGCGCAAGCCGCGCTGCTGATTGCCCCTATCGGCACGGAGCCGCTGCCGGGCGTCGTTGCCCCGATGCGGAATATCGCCTCGCTGATCGACACCACCGGCACCGCCACCCTGCCCGCGCTCGACGGCGACGCACTCGCCTACGTGATGTACACCTCCGGCTCCACCGGCACGCCCAAGGGCGTGGAGATCCGCCACCGCTCGATCATTCGGCTGGTGCGTGACATCCACTACGTAGACTTTGGCGACGCTCCTCGCGTGCTGCATGCCGCTCCGCTCGGTTTCGACGCTGCCACGCTCGAGATCTGGGGCCCCCTGCTCAACAACGGCACCTGCATCGTCCACGACGAACGCGTGCCCAGCGGCGGTGGGCTGGCCAGCACCATTCGCCAGCACGACGCGCGCATCGCCTGGCTCACCGCAGCCCTGTTCAACGCCATCGTCGACGAAGACGGCACCCACCTGAGCGGTCTGGAACAGTTGCTCACCGGTGGCGAAGCACTGTCCGTCCCGCATGTCCGCAAGGCCCAGTCGCTACTGCCGACCACCACGCTGATCAACGGCTACGGCCCCACCGAGTGCACCACGTTCGCCACGACCTTCCGCATACCAGCGAACCTGGATGCGACAGCACGCTCCATTCCGATTGGCCGCCCTATCGCCGACACCACGCTGTACGTCGTGAATGCCCGCGGCCAACTGGTGCCGCCTGGCGTCATCGGCGAGCTGTACATCGGCGGTGAAGGCGTCGCACGCGGCTACATGGCGCGCGAGGAACTCAGCGCCGCGCGCTTCGTCGCCGATCCGTTCGCCGGTAGCGGCAAGCTCTATCGCACCGGCGACCTGGTGCGCTGGCTGCCGGAAGGCATCATCGATTTCATCGGCCGCATCGACGGACAGGTGAAGATCCGCGGCTATCGCATCGAGATCGGCGAGATTGAAGCCTCGCTGCAAAACCTGCCCGGCGTGCGTGCCAGCGCCGTGCTTGCGCGCGAAGACCAGCCCGGCCAGAGGCGCCTGGTGGCCTATTTCGTTGCCGAAGATGCCGCCGTCACGGCACGCACCCTGCGCGCAGAACTTGCGAAGACGTTGCCCGAGTACATGGTGCCTGTCGCGTATGTGCGTATGCACAGCATGCCGGTGACCACCAACGGCAAGCTGGATCGCCGCGCCCTGCCCGCACCCGGCCGTGGCCGCCCGGAACTTGCCGACCGCTACGTGCCGCCGTCCGGCGAGCTGGAGCAACGGTTATGCGCACTGTTCTCCGACGTGCTGGAGATCGATCAGGTGGGCCGCCTGGATCACTTCTTCGACCTTGGCGGTAATTCACTGCTCGCCGTCCGCCTGATGGAACGCGTGCATGCCGACATGTCCGCGACACCCACCATCCCTGCCTTCTTTGCTGACCCGACGCCCGCCGCGCTAGCCGCGCTGATCGAAGGGCGCGGCGCGCGCTCCGCCCTTGCCTCGCGCCTGTCGCGCGGACGCCAGGGCGACGCGAACGAGCCCATCGCCATCGTCGCGGCGGCGGGACGCTTCCCCGGTGCAGCCGACGTGGAAACCTTCTGGTCCCATCTGTGCGAAGGGCGCGAATCCATCACGCACTTCAGCGCAGAGGAACTCGACGCATCCATTCCCGCTTCTCTGCGCAACGACCCTGCCTACGTCGCCGCGCGCGGCATCGTCGATGGCGTGGAAGATTTCGATGCCGCGTTCTTCGGTATCTCGCCGCGCGAAGCGGAACTGATGGATCCGCAACAGCGCATCTTTCTTGAACTGTGCTGGGAGTGCCTGGAGCGCGGCGGCTATACGCCGGACCGCAACGATGTACCGGTTGGCGTGTTCGGCGGCATGTACCACGCCACGTACTTCCAGCATCACCTCACGCATCGCCCGGACCTGATCGACAAGCTCGGTGCGTTCCAGGTGTCACTGGCCAACGAAAAGGACTTCTTCGCCACGCGCGTGGCGCACAAACTCAACCTCACCGGCCCGGCAGTCAACGTCAGCACCGCGTGCTCGACCTCGCTGGTTGCCATCTGCCAGGCCGTGGCCGCGCTGCGCGCCGGGCAATGCGAGATGGCTATCGCCGGCGGCGTATCGATCACCTGCCCGCCACGCAGTGGTTACATCGCGCAGGAAGGCTCCATGCTGTCACCCGACGGCCATACGCGCACCTTCGACGCACAAGCGCAGGGCACGGTGTTCAGCGATGGCGCAGCGATCGTGCTGCTCAAGCGCTGGTCGGATGCGCAACGCGACGGCGACGATGTACTCGCCCTGATCCGCGGCGTGGCGGTGAACAACGACGGCGGCGGCAAGGCCAGCTTTACCGCACCGAGCAGCGAAGGTCAGGCGGCCGTCATTGCGATGGCCCTGACCGACGCCGGCGTGGACGCGCGCTCCATCTCCTACGTAGAAGCCCACGGCACCGCCACGCCGCTGGGCGACCCCATCGAAATCGAAGGCCTGACCACTGCGTTCCGTCAGCACACGGACGATTGCGGTTACTGCGCCATCGGCTCGGTCAAGAGCAACGTCGGGCACACCGTCATCGCGGCGGGTGCCACTGGCGTGATCAAGACGGCACTGTCACTGCACGAACGGCTGCTGCCGCCCTCGCTGCACGTGCAGGCCACTAATCCCAAGATCGATTTCGCCGGCTCGCCGTTCGTGGTTAACGACACGTTGCGCCCATGGCCAACGAGCGAGCAACCGCTGCGTGCAGGCGTCAGCTCGTTCGGCGTGGGCGGCACTAACGCGCACGTGATTATGGAAGCGGCTCCGGCGACGACTCCGTCAGATGCGGCACAAGGACCGCAACTGCTGTTTCTATCCGGTCGCACCGCATCGGCTGTCGCAGCATCCGCCGCGCGCCTGGCCAGCCACCTGGCAGCCAACCCCGATGCCAATCTCGCCGACGTCAGCAGCACACTGCTGCACGGCCGCAAAGCTTTTGCCCATCGGGCATGCGTGGTTGCCACGACGACCGATGAAGCCGTGGCCCGCCTGAATGATCTGTCCGCCGCCAACGTGCGCGAAGCCACCAAGCCGGCACCCGAGGTGGTGTTCCTGTTTCCTGGCCAGGGTTCGCAGTACGCAGGCATGGGCAAGGCGCTGTATGCCAGCGAGCCCACCTTCCGCGCCGCCATAGACGATTGCGCCGAGGCACTGCGCAGCGAGCTTGGCTTCGACCTGCGCGAGCGCCTGTTCGACGGCGATGCCGCCGCCCTGCGTGAAACCTCGTTGACCCAGCCGGCCACCTTCGCCATCGAATACGCGCTGGCGAAACTGTGGCTTTCGATGGACATCACGCCAGTCGCGATGATCGGCCACAGCGTCGGCGAGTTCGTCGCCGCCGTCATCGCCGGCGTCATGAGCCTGACGGACGGCGCGCACCTCATCGCCCGTCGCGGCCGCCTGATGCAAGCGATGCCCGCGGGCTCCATGCTCTCCGTACGACTCGGCGCCGATGCACTGTGTGCACGTCTTCCGAAGTCACTGCAACTGGCCGCGGAGAATAGCCCCAACGCTAGCGTGGTCAGCGGTGAAACCACCGATGTCGAAGCCTTCCGCCTGCAACTGGAAGCGGAAGGCGTGGCCTGCCGCCTGCTGCAGACGTCGCATGCGTTCCACTCCGCCATGATGGAACCGGTGCTCGAACCGTTCCGCACCGAAGTGGCGCGCATCGCGCTTTCGGCACCAACCCTACCAATCATTTCCACCCTCACCGGCGAGCTGCTCGACGCTGCCGACGCCACCTCGCCCGACTACTGGACCCGCCACCTGCGCGGTACCGTGCGCTTCTCGCCAGCGCTGCTCACGCAAATGGGTGAACAGCCGCGCGTATTCCTCGAAGTCGGTCCCCGCAACGCGCTGACCACGCTCGCACGCCAGCACACGCAAAGCCGCAGGCACCAGGTAGTGTCCAGCATCGCGGATGCGGAGCCGGCAGAGCGCAACGCCTGGGTCGCCGCCATGGGCGAGCTGTGGTGCGCAGGCCTGCCCGTCGCCGTGTGCTCGCTGGATCGCCGCGCCAATCGCCGCCGCGTACGCCTGCCCACCTATCCGTTCGAGCGCAAGCGCTACTGGGTGGAAGCCGCCGCACCAGTCGCCGCCACGCCCATCGCCACCACACCTATTCCCTTGGCGGACAACGTCGTGCCGTTGTTCGCCTCTTCGCCTACCTCTGTTGTGGAGCCTCCCATGGATGTCAACGTCTCCGGCGCCCATGCCGGCTCGCCCCGTCACGCCCGCCTGCTCGCCCAGCTCACCGAGCTGTTCGAAGACGTTTCGGGTGCCGAGCTGGAAGGCGTCGAGCCCACGGCCGGCTTCGTCGAGCTGGGGCTGGATTCGCTATCGCTCACTCAGGTCGCGCTGCAGTTGCAGAAGACCTTCGCGCTGAAGATCACCTTCCGCGAACTGATGGAGTCGTTTTCCTCATTCGAGCGCCTCGCCATGCATATCGATCAGATGCTGCCGCCGGATGCCGCCACTCCCGCTCCGGCCAACCCGGTTCTTCCCGCCGCATCCGCGCGTCGGTGGCTCCCGCCGCCATCGCCGCGCCGGTCATGCAGATTGCCGCCAGCGGCAACGCTGTGCAGGACCTTATCCAGCAACAGATGCTGATCATGCAGCAGCAACTTGCGTTGCTCGCCGGTGCAAGCATGGCCGTGGCACCCGCCGCGCCCGCACCCGTGCAAGCCGTCGCTGTGGCACCCGCGCCGGCTGCGCCCGCCGCCCCGGTCGCTAGCGCAACCGCTCAGCCGTCCGCACAGGATGAAGAAGCGACGCTCGCCCACACCACCTATGACGTGAAAAAGGCCTTCGGGGCCATTGCCCGCATCCACTCCACCCAAACGGACCTGACCGATCGCCAGCATGCGCGCCTGGATGCTTTCATGCGTCGCTACATCGACCGCACGCGGGCCTCCAAGGAATACACGCAGCGTCATCGCGACCATCTGGCCGATCCGCGCGTGGTGAACGGCTTCCGTCCGCTGCTCAAGGAAATGATCTACCAGATCGTGGTGAACCGTTCGAAAGGCTCCAAGGTGTGGGATCTGGACGGCAACGAATACGTCGACGCACTCAACGGCTTCGGCATGAACCTGTTCGGCTGGCAGCCTGACTTCGTGCTCGACGCCGTACGCCGCCAGCTCGATGCCGGCTACGAAATCGGCCCGCAACACCCGCTGGCCGGCGAAGTGGCCGAGCAGGTGTGCGAGCTCACCGGCTTCGACCGTGCCGCGCTGTGCAACACCGGATCAGAAGCAGTGATGGGCACCATCCGCATCGCCCGTACCGTCACCGGTCGCGACACGCTGGTGATCTTCACCGGCTCGTACCACGGCATATTTGATGAAGTCATCGTGCGCGGCACCAAGAAGCTGCGCTCAGTGCCAGCTGCGCCGGGCATCCTGCGCAACACGTCCGACAACGTGCTGGTGCTGGAATACGGCACACCTGAAACGCTGCAGATCATCCGCGAGCGCGCATCCACTATCGCCGCCGTGCTGGTCGAGCCGGTGCAGAGCCGCCGCCCGGACTTCCAACCGCGCGACTTCCTCAAGGAGCTGCGCGCCATCACCGCCGACGCCGGGGCGTTGCTGATCTTCGACGAAGTGGTCACCGGCTTCCGCTCGCATCCGCGCGGCGCGCAACAGGTGCTAGGCATCGACGCCGACCTGGCGTCCTACGGCAAGGTGGTCGGCGGCGGCTTCCCCATCGGCGTGATCGCCGGCAAGCGCCGCTACATGGACGCGCTGGACGGTGGCGGCTGGCAGTACGGCGATGCCTCCATCCCGACCGTCGGCGTCACTTATTTCGCTGGTACGTTCGTGCGTCATCCGTTGGCACTGGCCGCCGCGCATGCCGTGCTCAACCACCTCAAGCAGAATGGTGCCGCACTGCAGGAGCGCTTGAACGCGCGCACCAGCCTGCTGATGGACGAACTCAACGCCTTCTGCGCCAGCGTCGGCGCGCCCATCCAACTGGTGCATTTCGCTTCGGTGTGGAAGACCAACTTCACCGAAGACCATCCGCTGCAGGACCTGCTGTTCGCCATGATCCGCAGCCGTGGCATCCATCTGTTGGACAACTTCCCCTGCTTCTTCACTACCGCGCACAGTGAGCAGGACTTCCAGGCCATCGCCAAGGCCTATAAGGATTCCGTGCTCGAGATGCAGGAAGCCGAATTCCTGCCGCGCAACAAGAACGTGGAAGCACTGGCCATCGATGCCAATCGCCCACCCGTGGTCGGCGCGCGGCTGGGCAAGGATCACGAAGGCAACCCAGCCTGGTTCGTGCCCAACCCCGACATGCCGGGCAAATACATGAGGGTGAATGCATGAACCCGCATGAATCCGCGCAGGCAACCGACGCCAGCCCGATCGCCGTCGACTACGACCCGTTCGCCGGTGCGGCGCTGGCTCGCGTAGTACCCGCCACCGCGCCGCAACGCGAAGTGTGGCTGGCCTCCACGCTGGAGCCCGAGGCCTCGCTCGCCTATAACGAATCCGTGTCGCTGCGCCTGCATGGCGATCTCAGCGTGGAGGCCTTGCAGACCGCGCTGCGCCAACTGCCGGAGCGCCACGAAGCGCTGCGCGCCACCTTCGCCAGCGACGGCGGCGAGCTATGCATTGCTGCGGAACTGGACCTGCCTTGCCCGCTGCGCGAGCTCTCGTGGCTGGGGCCAGACGAGCAACAGGCCGAGATCGAAGCCACGCTCGCGCGCGTGGTCAGTGAACCGTTCAACCTAGACACCGGCCCACTAGTGCGCGCCGAAGTGCTGCGTCTGTCATCGCAAGAACACCTGCTGGTGTTCACTGCGCACCACATCGTGTGCGATGGCTGGTCGTTCGGCGTGATCGTGCGCGACCTTGCAGCGCTCTATGCGCAGCAGATCGGCAAGGGCGAGGAACTGCCACCTGCCGACGTGTTCGCCGACTACGCACTCGCGGAGGCGGATCACACACAGAGCGCCGCCGGCAAGGACGACGAAGCCTACTGGCTCGCCCGCTTCGCCAACGCCACACCGTCGCTGGACCTGCCCACCGATCATCCACGCCCTCGCCAGCGTAGCTTCCATTCGCGCCGCGAAGATCTATCGCTGGACGCATCGCTCGTCGCTGACATCAAGCGCATGGGTGCGCAGCGTGGCGCGAGCCTGTACGCCACCCTGCTCGCCGGTTTCGGCCTGTTGCTGCAACGGCTCAGCGGGCAGGACGATGTGGTCATCGGCATCCCCTCGGCCGGACAGGCTGCAGGCGGCCACCAGGATCTGGTAGGTCACTGCGTCAACGTGCTGCCGCTGCGCGTGATGCTCGATACGGCCGCACCGTTCGAGGACAGCCTCAAGCAGGTGCGCAGCGACATGCTCGATGCTTTCGACCATCAGCAGTACACGCTAGGCAGCCTGCTTGCGCGCCTCGCCCTGCCGCGCGATCCGAGCCGGCTGCCGCTGGCTGGCGTCCTGTTCAATCTGGATCAGGCGCTGGACGAGCGCACTGTCAGCTTCCCCGGACTCTCTTTCGAATTCGCCGGCAACCCGCGCGCGTTCGAGAACTTCGAGTTGTTCGTCAACGCCGCGCAGTTGCCGAACGGCATCCGCCTGGAATGCCAGTACAACAGCGACCTGTTCGAACCCGCCACCATCCAGGCCTGGCTGGACGCCTATGCCACCTTGCTGCGGCACGCCACAGCGGCGCCTCAGGCGGCCGGCAGCGCGCTCGGGCTTGCTTCGCCATCGGCGCTCGCAGCCCTGACAGCGCTGCAGCCATCACGCACCGCGTATCCCGCGGAACGACTCGCGCACGAATACGTCGAACAGCAGGCCGATCGCGTCCCCACCCGCATTGCCATCGCCGGCGATGCACCACTGAGCTACGCCGAACTGGACGCCCGCGCCAATCGCATCGCTCGCGTGTTGCGCGGGCGCGGCGTGCAGCGGGGCCAGTTGGTCGGCCTGTCACTCAGCCGCAGCGCGGACATGATCGCCGCGCTGCTGGCGGTGCTGAAATCCGGCGCTGGCTACGTGCCGCTCGACCCCGGCTTCCCGGCAGAGCGCCTCGCCTTCATGACGCAGGACGCCTCACTCGCCGCGCTTATCGTCGACGACGAAGCCTCGGCCATCTTTGAATTCCCGGCAGCGAATGTGCTCTCGCTCAAGCGCGACGCAGCGCTCATCGACGCAGCGAGCGTAGAGCGCCTGCCGCGCGACGAAGGCTCAGCCACGCCGGAATCCGCCGCCTACGTGATCTATACCTCCGGCTCGACCGGCAAGCCCAAAGGCGTGCGCGTACCACACCGCGCGACATCGAACTTCATCAGCAGCATGCAACGGGAACCCGGCATCCGCGAGGATGACCGCCTCGTCGCCGTGACCACGCTGTCCTTCGATATCGCTTTCCTCGAACTGATGTTGCCGCTCAGCGTGGGCGCCGCCATCGTGCTGGCGGACCACGACCATGTACGCGACGGCAGCGCGCTGCGCGAGCTGGTGGAACGCAGCGGCGCCACGATCATGCAGGCAACGCCGGCCGGTTGGCGGGTACTGCTGGAATCGGGCTGGGCGGGACACGCCGGCTTCAAGGCGATTGCAGGCGGCGAGCCGCTGCCGCTCGATCTAGCTGAAGCGCTGCTGGCACGTTGCGGCGAGCTGTGGAACGCCTATGGCCCCACCGAAACCACTGTGTGGTCCACACTGTGGCGCGCGCACGATCCGCGTACCGGCATCACCATCGGCCAGCCCATCGCCAACACCACCGTCCATGTGCTCGACGAGCACGGCGCACCCTGTCCGCTGGGCATGCCGGGCGAAATCTACATTGGCGGCGATGGCGTGACCCTGGGTTATCTCGACCGCCCGGAACTCAATGCGGAACGCTTCCTGCCCGATCCGTTCTCCGGCGAAGCCGATGCGCGCATGTATCGCACCGGTGATCGTGGCCGCTGGCTGGCCAAGGGCGAGCTGGAACACCTCGGTCGCCTTGATTTCCAGGTGAAGATTCGCGGCTACCGCATCGAGCTTGGCGAAATCGAAACCGCGCTGGCCGATCTGCCGGAAGTCGCCCGTGCCGTGGTGATGGCGCGTGAGGACCGCCCCGGCGACGTGCGCCTGGTCGCCTACGTGGTGGCCGCCGAAGGCGCAGACCTGGAAACGGTCGATCTGTGCCCGCCCCTGCGCCAGCGCCTGCCCGACTACATGGTGCCGCAGCACTTTGTGGCGATGCCGGCCATTCCCCTGCTTCCCAACGGCAAGATCGACCGCAAGTGGCTTCCCGCACCTACGCACCCCACCGCCGAAGCGCGCCGCGACCGCCTTATGCCCCGCACCGACACCGAGCGCCGCGTGGCTACCGCGATGGAAGCCGTGCTCGCCCTGCCGGAACTGGACGTTCGCGACAACTTCTTCGCACTGGGCGGCCACTCGCTGCTTGCCGCACAACTCACCGCACGCTTGAATCGGGAGTTCGGCATCGCGCTGTCCTTCCGCACACTGTTCGACGCACCGACCATCGAAGGACTGGCCCAGACCATCGACGGCTATCGCGCACCGGATACGGCCACGCCATCGGCGGACATCCCGCGCCTCGCGAATCGCGACGTGGCACCGCTCTCCTCGATGCAACAGCGCCTGTGGTACCTGGAACAACTGCACCCTGGTCGCGTGGTCTACAACACGCCCTCCGCGCATCGTCTTCGCGGCCCAATGAACGTAACGGCTTTCCGCCAGGCATTGCGCGACGTGGTGCAACGCCAGCCAGCCCTGCGCACCTCCATCGAAACCGGCGAGAACGGCGGGCTACAGCGCATTCATGCAGGGCTCCTGCCCGAGCTGCTTCTGGAAGACCTCTCCGCATTGCCTGCGGAGGCACGCCTGGACGTGCTGAAGCAGACGCTGGACGCCGACATCGCCCAGCCGTTTGACCTTGCGCAGCCACCGTTGTATCGCGCGCGCCTGTTCCGGCTGGATGACAACGACCATGTGTTCTTCTTCATGGCCCACCACATCGTGTGGGATGGCTGGTCGTTCGATCTCTTGTACGAGGATCTGTCGCGCGCCTATGTCTCGCGCTGCGCTGGCGACGGCGCCAGCCTCCCGCCATTGCCCATCGAATACGCCGATTTCTCCGCATGGCATCGCGACTGGATGCGCACCGACACCGTGCAGAAACAACTCGCGCACTGGCTCAAAACACTAGACGGCGCGCTGGAACCGCTCGAACTTCCCACCGACCGCCAACGCCCTGCGCGTATGTCGGGCGCAGGGGCTACCGAATGGGTCCGCATTCCCGCCGAGCGCGCCGCCGCCGTGCATGCGCTGGCGCAACGCGAAGAAGCCACGTCATTCATGGTGCTGCTGGCGACGTACTACGTGCTTCTGCATCGCCTGAGCGGCCAGCGCGACCTGATCGTCGGTACGCCGGTCCGTGGTCGCGACCGTGTGGAGACCGAAAGCATCATGGGTCTGTTCGTGAACGCGCTGCCGCTGCGCGTGGCGGTCGATCCCGAGGCCCCGTTCCGCGACGTACTGAAACAGGTGCGACAGGTAGTGCTTGATGCGTTCGCGCATCCCGACGTACCGTTCGAGCAACTGGTGTTCTCGCTCGGGTTGGCACGCGACGAAAGCCGGCCACCGATCTCGCAGGCGATGTTCTCCTTCCAGGATGCACGCCGTCGCATCGTGTCCTGGGGCGAGCTGTCGCATGAGCATCTGCCCGTATTCCAGCGCGGCGCCGCGGACGACATCGGCCTGTGGTTCCTCGAACAGGAACAAGGCTTGCTGGGTGGCATCACCTATAACGCCGACATCTTCGACCCGGCAACGGCAGCGCGCTTCCGTGATTGCTACGAGAGCCTGCTCGCCTCCGCGCTGGCCGATCCCAGCCAGACTGTCGCGCGCCTCGACCTGTTGCCGGAGCACGAAAGCGCCCTTCTAGCCGAGTGGAACCAGACCTCGCTAAGCATCCCCAATGCCCGTCTGCATCAGCTGTTCGAGCTGCAATGCGACAAGGCACCGGAACGCGCGGCCATCCGTTGCCGTGACGTCACACTGAGCTATCGCGAACTGGATGCGCGTGCCAACCGCATTGCGCATGCCCTGCGCGAACGCGGCGCGGCGCACGGCGCACTGGTCGGTGTATCCCTCACGCGCAGCCTCGACATGCTCGCCACGGTGCTGGCCGTGCTCAAGACCGGCGCGGGTTATGTCCCGCTGGACCCGGACTTCCCCGCCGACCGCCTGTCCTATATGGCGCAGGATGCCCGGCTCGCTGTACTGGTCACCGAATCCGCCATCGCTGCGCGCATTGATGACAACGGCGGCGCGCGACTCCTGTTGGACGAAGCCGCCGCCGAGATCGCATCCCGGCCCGATACGCGCCTGCCGACGAATGCCACGCTCGACGGCGAATCCGTTGCGTACGTGATCTACACCTCGGGCTCTACCGGCCGCCCCAAGGGCGTCGCCATCCCGCATCGTGCGGTGGTGAACTTCCTGGCTGGCATGGCGCAGCGCCCAGGCTTGCATGCAGACGAACGCCTGCTCGCCGTCACCACGCTCTCCTTCGACATCGCCGTGCTGGAACTGTTCGGCCCACTCAGCGTCGGTGGCGAAGTACTGCTCGCCACGCGCGAGGAGTCGATGGACGGCGATGCCCTGTGCCAACTACTGGACGCACACGCCGCCACCATCATGCAGGCCACGCCCGTCACCTGGCACCTGCTGCTGCAAACGCCCTGGCAGCCGGCAGCTGGTTTCCATGCGTTATGCGGTGGCGAGCCGCTGTCCGGCGATCTGGCGCAACAGTTGCTCGCACGCGGCGCCGAATTGTGGAACATGTACGGCCCCACCGAAACCACGGTGTGGTCCACCTGCTGGCGCGTCGAGCAGCCTGAACGCGGTATCTCCATCGGCACGCCCATCGCCAATACCACCATCCACGTTCTCGACGAATACGGCCAGCATTGCCCCATCGGCGTACCCGGTGAACTGTGCATCGGTGGCGAAGGTGTGGCTCTGGGCTACCTGCATCGCGAGGAACTGACCGCCGAACGTTTTCCGGCCGATCCCTTTGCACCCGGCAAGCACTTCTATCGCACCGGCGACCGTGCACGCTGGCTGGCGAACGGCACACTGGAACACCTCGGCCGCCTCGACTTCCAGGTAAAGCTGCGCGGCTACCGCATCGAGCCCGGCGAGATCGAAGCCGTAGCGCGCATGGAACCCAGCGTGCTCGATTGCGTCGTGGTGGCACGCGAGATCGCTCCCAATGACGAACGCCTCGTGCTGTATGCCGTGTGCACGGAAGACGAAGAACTCGTTTGGCCAAAGCTGCGCGCACAGTTGGCAGCGCGCCTTCCCGCCTATATGCAGCCGCAACATTTGGTGCGCCTGTCCGCGCTGCCACGCACGCCGAACGGCAAGACCGACCGCAAGGCGCTGCCGCCACCTGTCCTCAACACCACACTGACGATTGATGACGCCGAACCGGGCGTAAGCGCCAGCGATGACCCGCGCGAACGCTACCTCGGCGAAGTCTGGTGCAAGCTGGTGGGCGCGGACGACGTGCGGGCCAGCGACAACTTCTTCGACATCGGCGGCCATTCGCTGCTCGCGATCGAAATGGTCACGCTGGTGCGCAAGGAAACCGGGGTAAAGCTCAACCTGCTCGACGTCGCGACCAGCCCGCTGGCATCACTGGCGGCGGCCCTGCCGGAAGGCGACCTGACGGAACCGCAAAAAAGCGCCTCGCTGGGCGGACGCTTGCGGCAACTGTTCGGCCGACGGTGAACGCGCGTGACCACAGGGGGCGGGACATGACGACAATGGCGACATGGGTATGCAGGGGCAGCTTCTGGATGCTGCTCTACATTTTCATCGGCTACCCGCTGATCGCCTGGCTGTGCGGCAAGCTGATGCATCGACCGGTGCGCAAACAGCCGGTACTGCCCACCGTGTCCATCATCATCGTGGTGCGCGACGGCGTGAGGCATATCCGCGCCAAGCTGAAGAACCTGCGCACACTGGACTACCCTGCCGAGTACATCGAGATCATCGTGGCCTGCGACGGCTGCAAAGACCGCACCGCCGCTCTCGTGCGCCACTCGCACGACGCGCGCGTACGGGTGCTCGAGTTTCCCGTGTCACGCGGCAAGGCGCTGTGCCTCAACGATGCCGTGGCCACCGCGCGCGGCGAGATCCTGCTGATGACGGACGTCCAGCACAAGCTGTCGCCGCTGGCGCTGCGCGAAGTGGTGAGCAACCTGGGCGATCCGCAGGTAGGTGCAGTCAGCGGCAGCCTGGAACTGGAAAACGTGAGCAGCACCTTCGCCCACGGCGTGAATGCCTACTGGCACTACGAGAAATTCATCCGCCGACAGGAAAGCCTCTGCGGCTCATCGGTGGGTGTCTGCGCGGCGCTGTATGCCGTGCGCGCCGAGTACTACAGGCCCTTGCCACCCGACACCTTGCTCGACGACGTACTTGTACCCATGAGCGTTGCCGCCCACGGCCGGCGCGTGGTGTTCGAACCGCGTGCCGTCGCCTGGGGCGAAACCGCACAGGCGCCGCTGGACGAACAGGCGCGCCGCATGCGCGCCATGGTCGGCTGCTTCCAGTTGATCGACGTGGCGCCGTGGCTGCTCTCACCCGCCCGCAACCCGCTGTGGTTCCAGTTCATGAGCCACAAGATGCTTCGCCTGCTGGCGCCGTGGTTGCTGCTGTCGCTGCTGCTGTCCTCCGCCTATCTGGCGCGTCACCAACTGGCGTATGGCGCCGTGCTTGCCGTCTTGCTGGGCGGCGTCGGGCTGGTCGCCATCGAACGTGCTCGGCCCACGGCAGGGCGCTGGTTGCCGGTGCGCCTGATGGTGGCGTTCTTCTATCTCAATCTTTACGCGGCGCAGGCGTCCATCGCCTATGCGCGCAGCCGAGGGGAACAACTATGGTGAGCCAGACGCCGCACACTGGCATCCGTGAACGGCTAGGCGAGCTGTGCTACAGCGCGGGCCTGCTCAGCCCGCTGCAGAAAATGCGCGCCTGGTGGCAGAAAGACCTGCGCATCCTCGCTTATCACCGCGTGATGCCGGTACCCGATCCGGAGCAGTACGAGTTCGACATGGAGCTGGTCAGCACCACGCCGGAAGAGTTCCGCGAACAGATGACACTGGTGCGCGACCGCTATCGCCCCATGCGCCTCAGTGACGTGGCCGCCGCCATCAACGCGGGCCATCCGCTGCCGCCCGATGCGGTGGTGATCACCTTCGATGACGGCTACGACGACAACTACCGCATTGCCTATCCAATCCTGAAGGAACTCGGCGTACCCGCCACTTTCTTCATCTCCACCGGCCACATCGACAGCGGTCGTCCGTATGCGTACGACTGGCTGGTGCACCTGATCCTGCTTAGCGATGCATCGCGGCTGGAACTTCCCGAGCTAGGCATGGATGTGCCGATGCCAGCGACGCGCGACGAACGCCGCGCCCTGGCAGGACGCGTACTCGACAACATGAAGGAGATCAGCGCGCTGGCACAGGCAGCGATGATCCGCCGCCTGGAGGACGCGTGGCAGATGCCCTCCGAACATGCGCGACCGGCGGACTGTCGCCCGATGAGCTGGGATCAGCTACGCGAAATGCGCGCCGCCGGTCTGGAGATCGGCTCGCACGGCGTGAATCACTGGATGCTCTCCAAGCTGCCGCGTGAGGAGCTGGAGCACGAGGTTCTCGACTCCCGCAATGCCTTGCTGCGCGAACTCGGCCCCATGCCGTTGCTGATGTCCTACCCGGTGGGCAGCAACCGCGCATTCGATCGACAGGTCATCGAGGTGACGCGCGATGCAGGCTTCGACCTGGCCTGCAGCTACATCAGCGGCACCAACCCGCGACCGGCCGATAATCGCTACTCGCTGTACCGCATCGCCGTGGAGCGTTACTACGGCAAAGCCTGGTTCGCCGCTTTGCTGGCCATGCCTGGCGTGGTCGGCTATCCGACGCCCGCCCATCTGGCGTCGACGGACGATGCGTCATGTTCCCACTGATCCTCTGCTACGTCGTCCTGACCATCGTCAGGCCGCAGGAATACATACCGGCGCTACTCGGCGTGCCCGTGCTGCCGATCGTGCTGGCACTGGCCTTCGCCGCGTGGCTCACCTCGGGCGCGCGCAGGCCGCGTGCGCCGCAGTTCGTCATACTGTTGGCCTTCTTCGCGGTGCTGATGCTGTCGGAAGTCGCCAACGGCTGGGTCGGTGGCGTGAAAGATCAGCTCGGCAAGTTTGGTCCTGTCGTGCTCACCTTTTTCATGATCGCTGCCGCATGCAATACGCAGCGACGCATCCTGGTGCTTATGGCGGTGATGGTGATGTGCGCCACGGTGCTGGCGATGCACGGCATCGGCCAAGCCAGCGCCGGCATCGGCTGGACCGGCATCCCGCTTGGCGATGACGGCCGCATCCAGTACGTGGGCATCTTCAACGACCCGAACGACTTGGGCATGCTGTTCGTTTCGGTACTTCCCATGGCCTGCCTGTTGCTCAAGCGCGCGGGCTTCTTCGGCAAGCTGCTCTGGCTGGCCTGCATCCTGACCCTGCTCTACGGCGTGCGTCTCACCAATTCACGCGGCGCGATGCTGGGCGTACTCGTCGTCGCTGGCGGTTACATCTGGTATCGCCGGGGCGCCATCGTCGCGGGCGTATTGGGCGCGGCCGGCCTTGCGGTGATGAAGATGCTTTCGTCACGCATGCAGGAACTCGATGCTGGCGAGGAATCGGCCAGCGGCCGCGTGGACGCCTGGTATGAAGGCCTGCAGATGTTCAAATCCCACCCGCTGCTCGGCGTGGGCCCTGGCAATTTCACCGACTACAACCCGCTCACCGCGCACAATTCGTTTGTGCTGGTGCTGGCAGAAACCGGTTTTGTCGGCTACGTGCTGTGGCTGATGCTGATCGGCTACACGTTTTGGATGGTCGCGACCGTGCTGCGCCTGAAGCCTGATCCCATCACCGATCCCGAGCGGCATGCCGCCTGGAGTATCGAGCGGCCGATGGCGCTGACCCTGCTGCTGTCGCTGTGCGGCATGTTCACCTGCGCGTTCTTCCTCAGTCGCAGCTACATGATCGTGTTGTACGTGGTGCTGGCTATCGTCACCGGCTTCTACCTGGGCGCGCGCGAGCGCATTGGCGACCTACCCTCCTTCCGCATGAGCGAAAGCGGCATGCGCTGGGTTCCCGCCGCCATCGGCAGCATCGCAGGGCTGTTTGTGCTGGTCAGCATCCTGCTGAGGACGGAAGGATGATTTGCCATGAGTGAATGGTACGAACGGGTTTTCCGCCGTGTGCTCTACCCGGCCTATGAGAGCGGCCTGCGTCGCCGCAGCACGCTGTCCTGGCTGGATACCTATGAGCGCGACCAGTGGTACTCGCCGGAGGCCCTCGCGGCGCTGCAGTTCCAGCGCCTCAAGACACTGATCGAACACTGCTATCGCGACGTGCCCTATTACCGCCGGCGCTGGCGCGAGCTGGGCATCCTCCCTGAAGACATCCGCAGCATGGACGACTACGCGCGGCTGCCCGTGCTGACCAAGGCCGACATCCGCGAGAACTTCGACGACTTGCAAGCCACATCCTGGCGCGACCGTCTGCTGTTCAAGCGCACCGGCGGCTCCACCGGCGAGCCGCTCAAGTTGGGCTACACGCATGAAAGCTACGAACGCCGCATGGCTGTGATGTGGCGCGGCTACGGTTGGGCGGGATCGCGGCTGGGACGTCGCACGCTATACCTATGGGCGGGCGCGGTGGGCACGCCGGGCCGTGTGCACCAGTTCAAGGACGATGTCTACAACACGCTGTTCGCCCGCCGCATGCTCAACAGCTTCGAGATGACCGAATCGAACCTGTCCACCTATGCCGACGCCATCGATCGTTATCGACCGGCCATCATCGTCGGCTACGTGAACCCGCTGAACCAGCTCGCCAAATGGATCGTGGAGACCGGACGCAAGATGCATCGCCCCGACGCCGTGATCGGCGCAGCCGAGGCACTTCACCCCCACCAACGCGACACCATTGCCAAAGCCTTCGGTTGCCCGGTCTACAACACCTACGGCTGCCGCGAGTTCATGCTGATCGCCTCCGAATGCGCGCATCACCATGGCCTGCACATCAATGCCGACCATCTTGCGCTCGAACTGCTCGATACCGATGGCAGCCGAGTCGCCAATGGTCCCGGCGAAGTAGCGATCACCGACCTGTCCAACTACGGCATGCCGTTCATCCGCTACCTCAACGGCGACCTCGCCACCGCCTCCGCCGCTTACAGTTGCCCGTGCGGACGCGGCCTGCCTCTGCTGGAGCGGATCGAAGGACGCGTGCTCGACGCCATCCGCACGCCGGATGGTCGCATCCTGCCGGGCGAGTTTTTCCCGCACATGCTCAAGGATGTGCCGGGCCTCACGCGCTTCCAGTTGGTGCAGCGGGAACTCCACCGACTGGAGCTTTCCATTGTGCGCGGCGACGACTTCGACGACGCCTCCATCGCCTACATCCGGCGCGAGACCGCCAAGGTGCTCGGCAACGAGGTGGCGCTGGACCACCGCTTCGTGGACGACATCCCACTCACGCGCAGCGGCAAGCACCGTGTCACGCGCTCGGAACTGACGGGAGCTTGAGCGCCATGGCCCACGTCCACCAGGCCGGTCACTGGCTACCAACAACCCTTGAGAAAACGAGGATGCCCATGCCCCAACCTGGCCACGCAATGAGGTCCGATTCCCCGTGAACATCACCCACGTGGTCGAAAACCTCAATCGCGGAGGCCTCGAGCGCATGGTGCTCGACCTGGTGCAGCGACAGCAGCAACAGGGACACCAGTGCCAAGTGGTCTGCCTGTACGAAACGGGTTCTCTCGCACACGAACTGGATGCCGCCGGCATTCCCGTCATCGCCTGCAACAAAGGGCGCGGCATCGACCTGCGCGCCTTGGCGCGCGCGCGCTGGGCCATCGATCGCCACGCCACCGACATCCTGCATACGCACAACGCGGTGGCGCATTACCAAGCCGTGCTGGCCTCGTGCGGCCTGCGTGTGCTGCGCATCCTCAACACGCGCCACGGCATGGGCGCAGGACAACGCACCGGCCGCAAGGAGTGGCTATACCGGCGCTCACTGGCACGCACGGACATCGTAGTGACGGTGTGCGAAGCGGCGCGCCGCAACGGGATCTCACGCGGCATGCTTCCGCAGGAATTGACACGCGTCGTGCCCAACGGCATCGCGGTCGAACGTTTCCGGCCGGCGTCTAGCCCCATGCGCGAACAGTTACTGCAGATGCTTGGACTGCCGGATGACGCGTTCCTCATTGGCAACGTCGGCCGGCTCAACTGGACCAAAGACCAGGCCGGGTTGATCCGCGCGTTTCGGCAGATCCACGCACGGCATCCATCCGCGGTTCTTCTACTGATCGGCGACGGCGAACTACGCGCCGACCTGGAACAATGCGCCACAGAGGAAGGCGTGCATGATGCCGTGCATTTCCTTGGCGATCGCAACGATGTGCGTGACTTATTGCAGGGACTGGACCTCTTTGTGCTGTCCTCTGCCAGCGAGGGCTATTCCATGGCCCTGCTGGAAGCCTGCGCCGTCGCCCTGCCCATCGTCGCCACCGACGTCGGCGGCAACGGCGAGATCATCTACAGCGGCCGTACCGGCCAACTGGTGCCGCCGGGCGATCCGGATGCGCTGGCCGAAGCCATGCTGTCCCTGCTGAATCAACCGCACCGCGCATCGGCCTACGGCCACGCGGCGCGTGTATGGGTGGAGAAACACGGTTCGCTGGAAGCCATGGCGGCTCGCTACGAACGCCTGTACCTCGACATGGAGTGCGAGACATGCGCCTGAAGGTGCTGGTACTCACCAATCTGTTCCCATCGCCCTGGGACCCATTGCGCAGCCCGTTCAACCGCCAACAGTTCGAGCGACTCGGCCGGGAGCACGAGGTGGATGTGCTCACCGCCGTGGACTTCCGTGAACGCTTTGGCCGCAAACCCACTGCGTTCCGCGCTAACAACGTCAACACCGACCACTTCGTTTTCTTCTATCCACCGGTGATCGGCCGCTCAATGCACGCTGCCTTCTGGCTGATCTCGCTCTTGAGCCAGAAGCTGCGCCGCCTGAGGCGCGCACAGTACGACTGCATGCTGCTGAGCTGGGCCTACCCGGATGCCGCCGCGGCGAGCTGGGTCGCGCGCCACCTGGGCATCCCGTACGTGGTCAAGGTGCACGGCACCGATCTGAACGTCAAAGCCACCCAGCCACTATTGCGGCCACAGATCCGCCACGCATTGCGCGGTGCTCAGGGCGTAGTGGCAGTCAGCCAGGCACTGGCTGATAAGGTGGTGGAACTAGGCGTCGATCCGTCGCGCGTGCACGTGATCTACAACGGCGTCGAACCCAACCTGTTTCATCCCGGCTCGCTAAGCGAAGCCCGCGCAAAACTGTCACTGCCGCAGGATGAACGCATCATCCTCTACGTAGGCAACCTCAAAGACACCAAAGGCTGCCTCGACCTGCTCGAAGCCTTCCCCCGCGTACTGCTCACCCACCCCGATGCCAACCTGCTGTTCATCGGCGCCGGTCCCTCCCGCGAAGCACTACTGCAACGCGCCGCCGCCCTGGGCTGCCAGAACCGCGTACGACTGGTCGGCGCCATCGAACACTTCGCCCTGGGCGACTGGTTCCGCGCCGCCGACCTGCTGTGCCTGCCCAGCCACAACGAAGGCGTACCCAACGTCGTACTCGAAGCCATGGCCTGCGGCACACCCGTCGTCGCTACGCGCGTTGGCGGCATTCCCGAAGTGCTGCCCGAACATGCGGGCGTGCTGGTGGATGCGCATGATCGCATCGGGCTGGAGGGGGCATTGGTCGACGCGCTGGGCAGGTCGTGGGATGGCGGACAGATTGCGGCGCATGCGGGTCGGTTTCGGTGGGATGAGAATATCCAGCGGTTGAGTGGGATTCTTGAGGCGGCGGCGATGAGTCGTACGGGGCAGGTGAAGTATTTGGCGCCATGAGTGGCGCGCTGCTCTTGTCCCTCTCCTCTTCGGGGAGAGGGTTGGGGTGAGCCCCGAAAAGGGGGTAAAGGTTGGGTGCTCGCCGCACCGTCTCGTCTATGCCGTCATCCCTGCGCAGGCAGGGATCCAGTAGCCGTGAGTGTGGTTATCGCCTCGTGCGTTGCCGCGGCCGGGCCGCTTACGCAGCGGGCGTTTCGATCGTCTGCCGACGCTCGAGTCACTTTTCTTTTGCTGGCCCAAAAGAAAAGTAACCCAAAGAAAATGGCCTCTAAAGCTCCGGCAGCACAGTGTTGAATACGAGCCTTGGAGTTCGAGGTATTCGGCAACAAGCGACTTCCTTATTGGGGAATACGGCTACACCGCAACGCACCGATACGCTGAGGAGCTCTGCATAGCGCGGGGATAAGCCCGAACGGGTGAGGAATCGTGAGGTTTGGCAACCTCCGCCGCTACACAGCGGGTACTCCGGAGCGCTTCGCAACGCGCCGATGCGAAGAGGACTTAAAGCAGGTAGCGCCACACTTCCCGATCGCTGAGGCTAGGGAATGGGGACGCTACGCTTTCCTACCGCAGAGGCTAGGTAAAGGGGACGCTACGCTTTCCTATCGCTGCGGAGAACTCGCCGCGTTACGGCACGGTCCGTCTTCTCTGGCTTTGCGCACTAGAGCAGGAGCAACGCGACCTGCCGCGATGCGATGTGCAGCTCCGCTGCACGAGCCGTCCGCTTTCGCCTTTGACCTTCGGGCCCCCTGTGCGGCGGTGAGGGGTGGACGAAAAGGCCCGCAGGGGAATCGGCATGGATGCCGATTCCTTTTCGCCAGGGCAGGAAGCCCTGTCGAAAAGCCCGGCCGCCCCACACGAACTGGCCGGCTTCGCCGGCCAGCGCCAAGTGGGGGTGCCTTTTCTTTGGGTTACTTTTCTTTGGGCAAGCAAAGAAAAGTGACTCGGCCTCCGGTAGGAGGGCGAAACGCCCACCGCGTAGGCGGCCAGGCCGATGCAACGCTAAGACCAAGCGATACCACTACTGGATCCCGGCCCTTACCCCCTTTTGTGGGGCGCGCAGGGGTGACGGTACAGATGAAACGGTGCAGCGAGCACCCACCCCTCACCCCAACCCTCTCCCCGTAGGGGAGAGGGAGAAGAGCAGCGCGTGCGACACCCCACCCTCTACTTATCCGACACCGCC